>CAZJAJ010000002.1:76837-284727 GCA_964544335.1 uncultured Methanosarcinales archaeon
GATGACGACGTAGAAGAAGAGGAAGAAGATGATGACGACGATGATTCAATGAACGAAACGGAGAGTGACCAAGAATGAAAACAGCATTAATACTATGTAGTCTTTTTGCACTCCTTCTTTTAGTTGGTTGTGCAGCAGATACTGCAGACACTATGACAGACGATGATTCCATGATGGATGACACCATGGACGATTCAGACGTCATGGCAGACGACATGGATGATACCATGGCAAACGCAGAAGAAGTATCTGATGAAGACGTAGTAGAATTCGAAGAAGTCTATTAACTTCTTTTTTCTTTTTATTTTCTTATAATTTCCCCGTTCTCAAATACTCATCAATATCATCTTCACTCAGTTCAAGCTTAGATGAATACGAATATGCGGGTTGCTCTTTCTTCTTTTTCCGTGTAAACCCACCAAATCTAAAATTAACGGGAGAAAGCAACGTTCCCTTTTTCTTTGCATACAATCCATACAGCAAACCAGCGCCAAGACCTGCAAGATGAGCAACATTTGCAACACCACTTGGAATAAAGATACCTACTGTATCAATTGCTGCCCAAACAATTCCTGCAACCCACAAGGGCATAGGAATAACAAAGAAGAACAGTAGCCGTAGTTGTGGCATCACAATAATGGTCAGACCAATAATGCCCATAAGCGCTCCACTAGCACCAAGAGATCTTGGGTAAAACGCACTACTTGCAAGACCTGCAACAATCCCTGTAATCATATACGTCCAAAAGAATTTCTTAGAACCAATACGTGGCTCAAGCAATGATCCAAATAAAAATAAACCATACATGTTAAACAAAATATGATTCACATCACCATGTAAGAACATACTTGTTACAAGTCTCCACGGTTCATAGAGTACACGTGAACTATCGAGTAAAAAAACTTCAGTAAACCAACTCCCTAAAACAATTTGCAGAAGAAAAACTGCAATATTAATTCCTAGTAACTTGAGTACAATGTTCTTCATAGGTGGTTTTACACTATATTTTTTATAAGCTTTATGTCATGTAGCATGTAAACATTTAAATACCGTTTCAACCGATGTTTTGTGATGATAAAGCAGGGGGATGAAGTAGTACTACATTACACGGGCAGTGTAAATGGGAGTATCTTTGATTGTTCTAAAGAAAAAGACCCTTTTTCATTCGTAGTTGGAGAGGAAACCGTCATCCCTGGATTTCAAGAAGGCGTTATTGGAATGAAAGAAGGTGAGAAAAAAACCATTATCATTCCTGTAGAAAAAGCATACGGACCACGAGATGAAAAACTCTTCACCACCGTTCCTTTAGAAAAACTTGGCGACCTTCCTGAAAAAGTAAACATCCAAAAAGGTGTTTCCTTTCAACTCTGCGATCACATGAACAACCAATGCATCGTCACCGTAACTGATGTACAAGATGATGCAATAACACTAGATCTCAATCACCCACTTGCAGGAAAAGACTTAACCTTTGATCTAGAAATTCTCAAAGTGAATAAACAATAGAATCTACATACTCAGCGGAGTAATCCCACTCAATTTCTTTAACTTAACATAATACTGCTTTGCCTTAATTCGAATACTCTCACGCAATTCTTCATCAAAATCAAGCGCATCAACAAGCACGTCAACATCAATTTCTGGAACATCCAAAAAACTACCCTCCAATGCTCGACCAGCACGTTTGCACCCATCAACAAGTTCCTGAGCATACGAAGTGCCTACATCATTAAACACCATAAACCGACTAAAACAATTAGCACCCGCATTAAGATATAATTCAACATCACTCATTCGCTCACGAACCAGTGCAACCTTGATCACAACATTAGGACACGCAATACGAACAGTAGAAATCCACCACGCCATATATTGCGGATCAGGTGCAGGAACTGAAGAAAACACCGTATTCTCTTGCGGCTTAAGAAAGCACAACTGAAGAACATCAATTTCATACTCTTTGATCTTTTCAATCACTTCTTGCACATCGCTCTTCTTCTCACCCATGCCAAGAATAATAGTAATAATTTTACGCATCTTTTTTTCTTTAAGCACAGCAAGCATGCGCATTAATGCAGCAAGTGGTTTAGACGGACAAATAAATGCATGCAGTTCCTCATCAAAACTCTCAATGGCACTTCCCATACCCGCAATGTGTGGTACTAAAGAAGTAATTTCTCGTTCAGTATATGGACCAAAATTCATCATAGGTTTTCGCCCAATAACATGAGCAACATCATCCATCAATGAAATAAGTTCAGATGTTTTTTCAACACGAAGACCACCAGTAAGATATCCAACCTTCCATCCCATGTGCTCACAAATAAGACACTCTGCAAGAATAGATGCCTTTGATCGTGTTGCATCTTTCTTTAATTTAGGAACCGTACTCAAATAACAATACTTACAATCAGCAATACCACACGTCCAATTGATAAACACAGAACGTTCAAACCACACCTTGCCATCAAAATGCTCACGGTACACCTTCCCTGCTTTCTCAACAAGCAGAGCTAGTTCCTTCTCATCAACCACATGGGTTGCATTATTTGCCTCAATTGTTGCAAGCATATCACTCATACACAAAAGAACACTACAAACTCATTTAAAGCTTTGGACTACAGTGTAAATTCACCCTTATCTTCCACGACAACACCATCTTTAATCATGCCCTTGAGCACATCATCAAGACGTACATCTTCAATACGTTGCATAAGTCCATCATAGCTCATCTTCTTTTCAGCAAGCAGCAAACGAAGCACCTTCCCCCGTATCTGCCGAGAACTTCCCTCAAATGTACTCTGCCGTGAAGTAGATTTAATCCCCGTCTTTCGAGCAGTCTTTACCATAGCACCATAATCCATCAGTGCATTATACCACTCTCGTGCCTTTCCCTTTGGAACACACGAAAGTGCAATCTCTTCTAGTTCTTTTGCAGAAATATCTTCAGAAAGTCCAAGTTCATGAATCAGTACTCGTCGTATATTCGTATCAACACACGGAACCTCAAGATTAAATGCAAACGCAAGCACAGCACCTGCTGTATATGGACCAATCCCGGGCAATTTCAAAAGCTCATCCCGATCAGTTGGAAACGAATCAAGTTCAACCACTCGCTGAGCAAGCTTTTGTAAACGAATAGGCCTACTATTATATCCAAGACCACTCCAATATGCAAGTAACTCTGATTTTTCAGCAACAGCAAGATCACCAAAAGTTGGCCACCGTGCAATCCACTTTTCATAATAAGGAATAACCCGATCAACTTGTGTTTGCTGAAGCATTACTTCAGACACAAGAATACAATACGGGTCAGTCGTTCTTCTCCAGGGAAGATCTCTCTTTTCTCCCGAGTAAAATGATAAAATCTTCTGTTGAAATGCTGCAACATCCATATCATGCCTACAGCCAGATACCTTTATAAAATTATACACAAAGCAAAGAACATGATTGAGCAATGGATCAAAAAAGAACACCTGGAAAACAAAGAAGCACTCAAAAGCACATTCCAGAATGCAACACCCTATCCACACATCCAAATTGCAGACTTTCTTATCGAAGAACAATTAGAACGTGTATTTGAAGCACTCTTGCAAGAACAATTTATCCAAAAACGATCAGACCTCTTTCAATTCAAACAAACAAATGATCTTGTTTCAACTCAAAACGAAACACTAAAAGAATTCTATGAATTCCTCTCATCAAATGAATTTAGCACATTCATGCAAGACATTACTGGACTTGCACTAAAAGAAGGCGCAAACAACGTAGCAGGAACACTCTATGAAGACACAGACTATCTTTTAATCCATGATGATCAATTAGACCAAAGAAAAATTGCATACTTACTCTACCTCACAGACCTTGACGAAGAAACCGGCGGATCACTAGAACTCTACGATCAAGAAAACAACACGCCAACAAAAATCGCAAAAAAACTCTATCCACAAACAAACATGTTTACCTTCTTTGAAGTATCAGAAATATCCTATCACGCAGTAGAAGAAGTCGTTGATGCACAACGTCTTGCAATAGGGGGGTGGCTTCATGGTCAATGAACACTTTAACACCCCGCAAGTGCTTGAACAAATAAAACGAACACTAGAAAATGAAGGAACCGTGCAACTACAAGATTTCTTAGCACCAGATCTCTACAATCAGCTCATCCAAACAATCAAAGAAACAGCACTCGCAGAAGAACAACAGCTACTCACGCACACCTACAAAAAAGGACCCGTTCCCTACATGCCAGAAGTAGAACAATTTCTTCAATTCATTGATCTCAAACAAGAATCAGCATCACTTAAAGTATTCACCTGGAAAGACTACATGCTTTTGCATGACAACAACCAAACGCTACCTGAATATGAAATCATACTTGACTGTACTGATGCTTGGGATGAAAACGCAGGTGGAGAAATAACCTACACCGATGGTGAAGGTAACAGTGGAACACTTCCTGCAAAAGCAAATACCCTCACTATCACCAAAACACAAGGGCTACAGCGGTTTGTACACTACTGTAATCACTACGCAAAAGACAAACAACGAGTACTCATTTTCATATCAGCTTCTAGCAATTAATAGTATATGACCTTTTGATAGCAGTAATCTTTTTATAGATCCAATCGACCTATAAATCCCGTTATGACAAAATTCATAGTTGTAGTCGGCGGAGTTATTAGCGGTGTTGGAAAAGGCGTATCCACAGCATCACTAGGACGAATTCTTCAAGAGTACGGATATTCAGTAACTGCAGTAAAAATAGATCCGTATTTGAACTTTGACGCAGGAACCATGAGGCCAACAGAGCACGGTGAAGTGTGGGTAACCTCTGATGGTGGAGAAATTGATCAAGACCTTGGTAACTACGAACGATTCCTAGGAAAACTTATTCCACGAACACACAACATCACAACAGGTCAAGTATACAATCGAGTAATAGAAAAAGAACGAAAAGGAGAATACCTTGGAAAAACCGTTCAAATCTTTCCACACATCACTAATGAAGTAAAAGAGAGGATCAAAAAAGCAGCAGAAGGACACGACATCTGTCTTATTGAAGTGGGTGGAACCATAGGTGACTATGAAAACGTACCATTTCTCTTTGCAGCAAAAGGACTAGAGCGAGAATTTGGAAAAGACAGCGTACTCTATATCATGGTAACCTACCTGCTCGTACCACGTCACATGGCTGAAATGAAAACAAAGCCAACACAACAAGCAATTAGAATGCTTGGAGAAAGTGCAGGAATATTCCCTGACTTCATTTTCTGTAGAGGACCTGCACCACTTGATGACATTAGAAGAGAAAAAATAGAAGTATACGCAAACATTCCATCAGAAAATATCATCTCAGAACCCGACATTGATACCATCTATAGAATTCCACTTGATCTTGAAAAAGAAGAAATCGGATTAAAAGTACTCAAATTACTCAAACTTGAACCAAAGAAAGAACCAAAATGGGACAATTGGGAAAAACTGGTGAATGCAATCGTTGCACCAAAACAAAAAATCAAAATTGCCATGATTGGAAAATACATCTCAACGGGTGATTTCACACTAGAAGATTCCTATGTCTCAGTAAATCAAGCACTCATACATGCAGGAGCAAATCTTGACACATCAGTACAAATTGACTGGATTGATGCAGCATCACTCGAAGAAAATCCAGCAGCACTCATGCAACTAAAAGACTACCAAGGCGTACTTGTACCTGGTGGTTTTGGAAATTCTGGTGTTGAAGGAAAAATAAAAGCAATCAAATACGCAAGAGAAAATGACATCCCATTCCTTGGTCTCTGCTATGGACTACAATTATCACTCATTGAATATGCAAGAAACGTATGTGGTCTCAAAGATGCACACACCACAGAAGTTGATGAACACGCAGAACACAAAGTCATTGACATCTTGCCAAGCCAGCGAGCACTCATGGAAAAAGGAGACTATGGAAACACTATGAGACTTGGTGCATACGCAGCAGGACTAGATCCACTCTCAAAAACATACGCACTCTACAAAGAATGCAACCGTCTACAATCTGATCAAAAAGAATTCCTTACACTAACAGAATCACGAGTAGGAACAACGCCAGTAGAACACGCAGTAGTTGAGCGGCACAGACATCGATTTGAAGTAAGCCCAGTGTACGTAGATAAAATACAGGCAGCAGGAATGCACTTTCCTGGATTTCACAACAGAGACGATGGAACAAATCTCGTAGAATTCATTGAAATTCCAAATCACCCATTCTTTATGGCAACACAAGCACACCCTGAATTCAAATCACGATTAGATGATCCAGCACCACTATTCTATGGATTTGTACGTGCATGTATCAAGAAACTCTAACCCTTACGCTAGAGTACATAAACGTATATAAACCATTTTTTTTCTAGTATAAGAATGAATTATTGTCTGGCATCTCAAGATATTAGAGAACGAATTAAACGTGGAGTGATCGCCGTAAAAGATGGAAAAAAAGGAAAAATCTCCAAGGAAATAGAAAAAAGAATACAGCCAGCATCTTTTGAACCATCAACAGGGAACTATCTTTGGGAAATTGACATGTCCTATGGTACCTTTGGAGCACCAAGTGCAAACAAAACCGTAGAACAAATCATTCAAGCAACACCAAAAAACCGAAGAGTAAAACACAACATCAAAAACGGATTTGAACTCAAAAGAGGACACACCTATCTCATTCCACTTAACGAAACCATTAAACTCAGAAAAGGAGAAGTCGTAGGATCATCTCCTAAAAGTAGCACGGGAAGACTCTTTCCAAAGCTTCGATTAATGGCAGATTACAATCCTTGCTTTGATGAAATCCATGCAGTCTACAAAGCAGACACACACATTAACATGTGGCTTCTTATTGAACCACAAGCATTTGATCTCATCATCCATCCAAATCTCGTACTCAATCAACTACGATTCTATGTAGGTGATGCCATCATGGCAGACGCAGAAGTAAAAGCATTTCATGCAAAATCACCACTCATTCTTGCACGAACGTTTTACGGAGATCTAAAACCCGTAAAAGAACCAATCATTCACGAAGGAATTCAACTCCATCTTGATCTCTTGGGTGAACATTCAAACGGCATCGTTGGACTAAGAGCACGAAATGTTGCAACACCAATTGACATGAGCAAGATCGACCACTATGACATTGAATCATTTTTTGACATCCTTACACGAACTGAACAACTCGTAGTAAGAAGAGGAGAGTTCTATTTATTTTTCTCAAAAGAAGTACTCTCAACACCACCACTACTCAACTTTGAACTCAAAGATCACTCTCGTATTGGTCTGCAGGGACCACTGCACTTTGCAGGATTCATTGATAATGGATTCGTAGGTGATCTTGTGTTTGAAATACGATCAGATGAACTACACGACTTCGTACTCAAAGATGGCATGCCACTCTCAAGACTCACGGTCTACAAAACAAGAACAACACCAGACAAACTTTATGGTGGAAAAATCGGTTCTAACTATCAAGGTCAAATAGGTGCAAAAGCAGCAAAATTCTTCAAAAAAATTCAATCTCTGTGATACGTTCTATTATTCACAATCATTTCATGTCTATAGATCTGTTCGAGTAAAAATAATCGTGCCATTTCATGTGTGAACGTCATATCAGACAAACTCACAACCAAATCTGCCTTCTGTACAACATCCTCACAAAGACCATCACTTGATCCAATCACAAACACAATATCTTTATTCACACCACTAATCTTCTTAGAAAACTGCCTTGATGTAAATCGCTTGCCCTTCTCATCAAGTGCAACAAGAAAAGCTCCATCTGCTTTCTCAAGTAACTTCTTCCCTTCTTCCTTAACACTGCTGTCCTTAATCTCAACAACATCACACTTGTCAAAATGATTGATCTGTGTCAAAAAATGTTCACAGCCTGTCTTAATCCACTTCTCTTTTACTTTCCCAATTGCAACAATTCTCATTTTGCTCATCAAAAATGCATAGTGATCACAGGTCCTTTCATGGATGTAACTAATAGCACAATATCAAGGCCATGGTGTCCCACAAGTGAACCCGTTTTCACTAACTCCTTTCCTTTTTTAAGCAACGTCTCTTTATCTCTTCGCATCTTTGTAACACGATCTTCAGAGAACGTATAATACAAATCATACACTGCTTGCACATATGCATTCACCTCTTTCATAAACGCAACTTCCTTAGCATTAAGCGCCTGCACATCACCCACAAGATATTTGTATACATCTCCAATCATTTCAATATCTCGAACAAGACTATACAAAAATGGAAGCTTATGGCTAGGGTGGTACCCATTTTTATTAAGCACACGCTTGCAAAAATTAGTGAACTTATTTACCGTATCTTCAAGCATCTTAAGTTCTTCAATATCAGAATGACTAATGATCTTTTGCTCTACAAGACTCCCCATTTCCTTTAGCAAAATGAATGAACGTCTAAACATCGTATCAAACTCATGTTCAATACCCTTTGCCACATTCTTAATCACAACACGTTGCTTTGTTTGCTCAACAACTTCAAATCCAAGTAAATCTTCCTCTCGAATAACTTTTGGAACACCATCGTCTGCATACGTAATAGTCACCTCATCAAAACCACGAATGTACAAATCAGCAACATGTCGTTTCGTAAAGGTTTGTCCCTTCTTGATATCAAGACTCACCTGTGAAGCAACTCGCTTGCCCGTATGAATAACAATACGATCCTCTTTCTCATCAAGCATAACACGATCACCTTTGTGGATATCTTGTTTCTCAAGCCATCGCTTTGGTAAACTCACCACAAGTGTACTCTTTGCAAGTTGGATAATATTTCGTTCCATAATTCACAGAAATCATTGAAATATATAAATCTAATGAAATATAAGGTAATTATAAGGATATAAGCAAAAATCTAAATCTACACAAAAAAATAAGTGTGTATGAACCACAACAAAGAACTCATACTCGTGTCTAACCTGCGTAAAAACTGCAGAGAAACACTAACAAAAATGAGCAAGAGCACAGGAATTCCAGTATCAACATTGTTTGACATGCTGCGTAAAACAGACAAAATACGAAAACACACCTGCATCCCGTATTTTTCAAGACTAGGATATGGCGTAAAAGCTTTCATCAGCATATCAGTTGATGTAGCAGATAGAGCAAAACTCAAAGAACATCTTCTCACACACCCCAACCTCAATTCATTATTCAAAATAAACAACGGATATGATTACATGGCAGAAATAATCTGTAAAAGTCTACATGAACTAGAAATGATTAGTGATGCACTTGATCTTGAATTTACCGTGCAGAAAAAAGCAATTAATTACATCATAGAAGACATAGCCCGAGAAGAATTTTTCTCAAATGCTTCCATGTGTCACAAAACACTCATGCATGAACAAAGTGGTGCTTAATCTCTTTTCTAAAGAGTACAATAGTAAGCAGACCACTAATGACAAGACCATACACAAGCACTGCAAGTACATTGCCTGAAAGCGCTTTAGTTCCAAGTGAAATAGCAATCAACATGTACGGAAATTGTGCAATAAGAGAGATCAATAAGAAATTAGGTAGCTTAATCTTTGTCATTGCACTTGCAACAATAAACAGAGGGTTAGGAGTAAGTGGCAACACATGCACAATCCAAAGACCCTCAACAAAATCCTTTTTGATAATCTTTTGAAACCGTTTCAAATCATTCATATGTCGTTCAAGAAGCATAAACTTTCCATGTCCAAAATGTCGAACAGACAAAAAACCAATACTCATTCCAACAATGGATGAAACCACACCAATAGCAATAGCAGGATACATGCCATACACTGATCCTACAACGATCATAAGCAGGGTAAAAATATTGCCTTCCACTACAACTGCAATGGCAAGAATAAGAATTACAAGAATTGTCCAAGCAGGGTTGATATACTGACTCACATACCCAACAATACCGCCGCCAAAGAGCTTTTCTTGTATTACAAATAAGATATTGAACAAGAAAACAGTACTTAGCACAAGCAACAGGAACTTTTTCATCCCTCTACATAGATAAAACTGGTACTTAAACCTTTCCTAAAGGACCTTTCGCTTAATTTCAATAGAAACGGCATCACACAGCACCCGTATCTTAAACGGACACAATCGATACTCAAGTTCATGCGCGGCGCAATACGCAAGAATCTTCTCTTTTTCCTCTTCAGAAGAAAATCGAACAATCACATTAACCCCATCAACATCCGGTCTAAGAATATCAAAATCAGCAAGATCTTCAAGTACTTGTGCTCGAATCTCTTTCAAAAACGCAACACGATCAGGAAGCTCTTTCAAACACAACTTCAAATCACGTTTTTTCTCTTTATCAAAATCACTCTCAAATGGAATTTGCATATTGGACGCTAACATACCACCATAGCCAAAATTCACCATCTTTGCATTGCCAAAGCTACACACCACAATGTCCGCATCAGGAATATACTGTCCAATACTTCCACACGTATCTGCAATCACAAGAACGCCCTTATCCTTGAGCATCTCATAATCATACTCTTGAATAAATGCATACGCTGCCATATCATGAAATAACAGTACACTCTTTTCTCGTACTTGAGAAAAATCAATCATGCCAAGATCAGTTGCAAGCTCATGCAATTGAAACTTCTCCTTCTTTCCATATTGTGCATATGTAATCCATCCGCCCTGATCAGGAATACACAAATCAGAATACCCCATCTGCCGTGCCCACTTCAGTGCAAGATGAATAGCCTTATTACACCTGGAAGTAAGTAGAACATTCTTCTTTCCAGTAAGATCTTGGAGCATTTCCATAATACAGAACGAAGCAAGCAATCTTTAAATCACTATCGTTTCACTCCCAAAAAGTAGTCGAACATATCACTTTATTACCGACAAAGCTTAAATAGGGTAAAAATGAAAATTCTTTCATGATCATAGGAATAACTGGCACAAACGGCTCTGGAAAAGACACCGCCGCAAGTTTCCTAGTAAAGGGAGGATTCTCAAGATACTCCCTCTCAGACATCTTAAGACAAGAATGCGAGTTTAGAAAACTACCAAAAGACAGAGACACATTAATTCTTCTGGGCAACCAACTACGAAAAGAACACGGGGCGCATGTACTTGCAAAAATGATCCTTGAACGCATACAACAAAACGAAGATGATCTTGCAGTAATCGTATCAATAAGAAATGGAAGTGAAGTAAAATTCCTCAAAAACCATCCTGAATTCAAACTCATCGCAATAGATGCACCAATTGAAGAGCGATACGAACGTGCAAAACAACGAGCAACAGAACAAGACGATATCACCTTCAAAAAATTTCAACAACAAGAAGAAAAAGAAATGAACGGCGAGGATGAACATACACAACAACTCGCACAGGTGATCAACATGGCAGACGAATTCATCACTAACGATGGTTCAGAAGAAGACTTCTACATGAAAATTGCAAAATTAATCTAAATTTCCTGTTCTCTACTAAAAGGAATCTCAAGTGTTCCCGTTGGCAATTCAACAAATGCAACACCCTCAATTACAAGAATATTTTTCTCATCGTTTACAAACGTATTGAGTAAATAACTAACGCCCCCTCCAGCAGCACCTTCCCAACTCACTTGAGCATCTGATTCAACCACTTGTGTTTGCATACCTTTCAATTGAATCTCAGGAAGACCACTCTCTCCAACACTTTTATTATTCACAAAGAACTCAAGTTCAACTCGATCAATCGTAAGTGGAACAAGTTCATTAGGATTAAACACAGAAACCGAATACGTCACATTAATGCCTTCAGAAGAAACACTATCGATCATTACACTCCCAAAAGAAACTTCTGGTGGCTCAACCAGCGATGGAGCAACAACCCACAATCGTGGAACCACAAATACGAGTGCAACGAGTACAACAAGAATTCCAACAAGCACAAGTGTACTACGCATCGTCATACGGTATATTAATACCGTCTCTATTTAAACGTTCTCTATGAAGGTGTAGTTCAAGAGCTTCTCTTTCCTTTCTTTCTTCTTCTATATTATCACGAAGATAAAAAGCAGGATCTTCAATGTATGTTTTCATTTTACCAAGAGCTTTTTTTTGAATCTGCCGGACTCGCTCTCGTGTTCTACCAATAGTTCTTGAAACTTCCTCAAGTGTCTTTGGAATAGTACCATCAAGACCATAGCGCATGCGTAACACTTCTTGTTCTCGTTCATCAAGTAAGAAAAAACATTCATTCATCACATCAATAATATTCTCATCAGAAAGCTGTTCAGAAGGGTTGTCCACATCTGCTGCAACAATCTCTTCTAAACTAAATTCGCTGCCCTGTTCAAGTGGGTCATGAAGAGACCGAACAGGTTCAGTAATGGCAGTATCAAGTCGTCTAATGACACCTGGACTAACATCTAAATTCTCATGTTCACCAAGATAGCTAGCCAACATTTCATACGAAGGAACCTCTCCATGCTCACGAGTGAGTATTCCTTTAGCACGTTTGATTTTTCGAATCTTATTTGCAGAAGCAACAGGAATTCGAATAATTCTACTCTTCTCAAAAATTGCACGTCGCATACCCTGTTTAATCCACCAAGAACCATAAGAAGAAAACTTAGCACCCTTATCAGGATCATATTTCTCAGCAGCTTTCATAAGACCAATATTTCCTTCAGAAATTAGATCAGGCATAGGAAGACCCATGCCCTTAAAATCATGAGCAATTTTAACCACGAGTCGAAGGTTTCTCTTAATCAGTTCATCTCTTGCATCAAGATCACCATCACGTGATCTATATCCTAGGATCGTCTCTTCCTCTCTGCTAAGAAGTGGATATTGACCAATATCTTGCATATATGATCTCATAGCATCATCAGTTGCTTTACCCTTACCCATGAAGAGAAGCAAAGTATCTTCTATTTAAAAAGAATAGTGTGAAAAAGCAAAAGAAAAAATGCGAGGGACGTGATTCGAACACGCGCATCCACTAAGGAACTAGGCCCTCAACCTAGCGCATTTGACCAGACTCTGCCACCCCCGCAAAGCACTTTTAGGGTTAAATAGAGATTTATAAATGTAGTGTTTGGCTCAATCTATCCTCAAACACAACAACCTTTATAAAAAATCAACACAATTTCAACAAAGGTGATAACACATGTCAGTAATTGGAACTAATCTTACAAAAATTAATGTAGAAAGAAACGAACACAATGGAAAACTATCAGTAAAGAATAATCTTAACATCGCAAACATTACCAAGCTCAACCTAAAACTAGGAAGCACAAAATCAAGCGGTGTACGAATAAAATTCCATTACAATGCAATCTGGGAACCAAAAGCAGCAACCCTACTCATTGAAGGGGAAGTAATGTACTTGGCAGATGAAAAAACAACCGAAGAAATTCTTGACAACTGGAAGAAGAAAAAACCAATCAAAGCAGAAATCATGACTCCAGTAATGAATAGTGCGCTTAGAAAATCAACTATTCAAGCACTCGTTCTATCTCAAGAAATGAACCTGCCAAGCCCAATTAAGTTACCAAGAGTAACTGCAAACAAAGACAAAAAGAAATAGATTCTTTTTCTTTTCATATCTTTTTTCTTATTCTCTAATTATTCTCGAAAATTTACCTATCATTCACACCAGTAATCTTTTTAAAAACAGGTGACCTCACGTCAACCATGGCCAAAGGAGAAGTTTCCCTAAAAGTTGCAGAAGCAATTCAGGACGATGTAAACAAAGGTATCGTGCGAATAGATACCTCATTCATGAAAGACATCGAAGTAAACCCGGGCGATATTATCGAAATAGAGGGCGAGAGAAAAACCGTTGGCATTGTAGACAGAGCATACCCAGGTGATCTTGGACTAGACATCATTCGAATGGATGGTCTTATGCGAAGAAACGCAAAAACCGGCCTTGGTGAATCAGTAAAGGTGCGAAAAGCGCAAGTAAAAGAAGCAAAGAAAATCACCATTGCTCCAGCACGAAAAGGAATTGTTGTAAGAGCATCACCAAACACGTTTAGAAGAGGACTACTTGGACGAGCAGTAGTAAAAGGTGACATCATTTCTCTTGGCGGCGTAAAACGTCGAAGAGCAACCATGGCAGACAACGAATTCTTTGACAAAGTATTCTCCATGCAAGAAGATCACTACTCATCATTCTTTGCAGATCTCAAATTCATCGTAGTGTCCTGTGACGTAAAAGGACCTGCAATCATTACAGAAAACACAGAAGTCGTACTTAATCCAGAATCAGTTGAAGTAAAAGAAGATGAAGTCCCAGATGTATCCTATGAAGACATCGGTGGTCTTGATGTTGAACTCAAAAAAGTTCGTGAAATGATTGAGCTTCCACTCAAGCACCCAGAACTCTTTGAACGTCTTGGTATCGAGCCACCAAAAGGTGTACTCATGCACGGACCACCAGGAACAGGTAAGACCCTACTTGCAAAAGCAGTAGCAAATGAAACCAATGCAAACTTCATCCTCATTAACGGACCAGAAATCATGTCCAAATTCTATGGTGAATCAGAAGCAAACCTGCGAAAGAAATTCGAAGAAGCAGAAAAAAACGCACCATCCATCATTTTCATTGACGAAATAGATGCCATTGCATCAAAACGTGAAGAAACACAAGGCGAAGTAGAAAAACGAGTGGTAGCACAAATGCTTGCCCTCATGGATGGCCTCAACAGCAGAGGAAAAGTAGTAGTTATTGCAGCATCAAATATTCCAAACGCACTTGATCCAGCACTTCGAAGACCTGGACGATTTGACAGAGAACTTGAAATTGGTGTTCCAGGACAAGAAGCACGACATGAAATTCTTAAAATTCACACACGAAACATGCCGCTTGAAAATGATGTAGACTTACAAGACATCTCAAGTGTCACACATGGATTTGTAGGTGCAGACATTTCAGCACTTGCAAAAGAAGCAGCAATGATTGTCCTTCGAAGAGTCTTCCCAGATATTCAATCAAAAGAAGAAGACGAACCCATCCCAAGAGAAATTCTTGACAAACTCATCATCACCCATGCAGATTTCTACGAAGCACTCAAAGTCGTAAGACCAAGTGCAATGAGAGAAGTACTTGTTGAAGTACCAAATATTCCTTGGACAAAAGTTGGTGGACTTGAAGAAATCAGGCAAGAACTCACCGAAGCAGTAGAGTGGCCACTAAAGAAACCAGAAAGTTTCAAACGACTTGGAATCAAACCACCTCGAGGTGTACTCCTCTATGGTCCACCTGGAACAGGTAAAACTCTACTTGCAAAAGCAGTAGCAACAGAAACTCAAGCAAATTTCATTGCTGTAAAAGGACCAGAGCTCCTTAGCAAATGGGTAGGTGAATCTGAAAAAGCAGTGCGAGAAGTATTCAAAAAAGCACGCCAAACATCACCAACAATTATCTTCTTTGATGAAATTGATGCAATAGCACCACGAAGAGATAGCAATCAAGACTCCAAAGTAACCGAGCGAGTAGTAAACCAACTCCTCACTGAAATGGATGGCCTTGAAGAACTCCATGACGTAATCGTAATTGCAGCAACAAACAGACCAGACATCATGGATGGAGCACTCTTAAGACCTGGACGTTTTGATCGAATAGTACTCACTGCAGTACCAAATGAAGAAGCAAGACAACAAATCTTTAGCGTGCATGCAAAAGATATCCCATTAAAAGATGTAGACCTCAAAGAACTTGCAAAAAAAGCAGAGGGGTATGTTGGAGCAGATATCGAAGCAGTATGCAGAGAAGCTGCCATGTTTGCACTACGTGAAAACGAACAAGCAAATGAAGTAACCATGGAACACTTTACCAAAGCACTACAAAAAGTACGTCCATCAGTAACCAAAGAAATCGAAGAAATGTATAAAAACATAGAAGGCCAATTTAAAATGGCAAAAGCAAATGAGATGAAAGATCATCTGACAAATTACTACGGATAATGAAACTATCAACTACAGAAAACATTGGACAATCCTATGAAATACTAGGAGTTGTAGAAGGCAACGTCATACAAACACGTCACATTGGAAGAGATCTCATGGCAGGTCTCAAAACCATTGTTGGTGGAGAAATTAAATCATACACAGACATGATGACAAAGGCAAGAGACACCGCGCAAGAACGAATGATTGAGCAAGCAAAAGAACTTGGTGCAGATGCAATTGTCAACATCAGATTTGCAACAGCAGACATTCTACAAGGAGCAGCAGAAGTACTTGCATACGGGACTGCAGTTAAACTAAAATGACCACAGCAAAAGAAATCGTAGAGTTCCTAGATGAACAATTAGAATCAAGATCAATTGAAGATGCATCAAATAATGGACTACAGGTAGGAAACCCAAATAAGAACATTGAGAAAATAGGATTTGCTGTTGATGCAACTCTTGACACATTCAAAAAAGCAAAAGAAAAAGGATGTGATATGCTCATAACACACCACGGAATCAGCTGGGGAGATTCATTAAAACACATCACAGGAAATAACTTTGATCGTATCTCATTCTTAACACAAAATGATCTTGCACTCGTAGCATATCATCTTCCACTTGACCTCTCAATGAAATACGGGAATAATGCAGTACTTGCACAACATCTTGATCTAAGAAAAGTAAAACCATTCTCATATGGTATTACAGGCGAGCTAAAAAAAGAACTCACCATAAAACAACTCGGCCTTCTCCTCAACAAAGTGTGCAACACCAACTGTAAAATATTTGCACACGGAAAAGAAATCATCCGATCACTAGCAATTATTTCAGGTTCAGGATCAAAAATGACGGAGCAAGCATCCCATGTAGCTGATGCATTCATCACGGGCGACCTTGCCTACGGTATGCAGCACGTTGCAAAGGAAGTGAAAACAAACCTTGTACTTGCAGGACACTATGAAACCGAAACCTTTGGTCTAAGAGCACTCAGCCCTCTACTGAAGAAGAAGTTTCCTGTAGATACCCTCTTCATAGAATAAAAATGTTTAAAAGCTAAATCTCTTTAATACGATCATGGCATCCATAGAACAACTACTTATATTTAACAATCAGTGGGCAAACGCAGCACTTATTTTCTTTACCTTTGTTATCGTAGGGCAAATCTTTCTCTGGATAACAAAGAACATTGTACTACATGCAACAAGAAAAACAAAAACACAATTAGATGACCTTGTTGTAGAAGCTGCTCAAAAACCACTCTTCTGGATCATCACACTCTTTGGTTTTAAAGTAACCGTCAACGTTCTAGGATCTGCATTTACATACATAGACATACTCAATAATATTGTAAATACAGCAATCTACATCGTAGTAATTATCCTCATCTCACGTATTTTTAATGCAATCATCATGTCATGGGGACAATCATTTGCATCAAAAACAAAATCACAAGCAGATGATACCATCCTACTCTTACTACACAAAGGAATCGCAATCACTATTTGGGTACTTGGTTCACTCTACATTCTTAGCACATGGGGTATTCAAATAACACCGCTTCTAGCATCACTTGGTGTTGCAGGTATCGCAATTGCATTTGCTCTGCAAGAAACACTATCTAACATCTTTGGTGGTATCTCTGTAATCCTTGATAAGAATCTCTATGTGGGCGAAGTCATTGACATTGGTGGAGATGGCACTAAAAAAGGAACCGTAATGGACATTGGCATGCGATCAACCAAAATCAAAACCTTCGATAATGAAGAAATGATTGTACCAAACAGCCAAGTAGCAAACTCAGTACTCATTAATGCAGCAGAACCCTCCAAATCAGTTCGTGTAGTTATTCCATTTGGAGTTGCATATGGATCAGATCCAGACAAAGTAAAGAAACTGGTACTTGACGCACTCGTAAAATATATTCCTGACATCATGGAAGACCCAGAACCAAGCGTAAAGTTCCTTGAAATGGCTGACTCTTCACTTAACTTCAAAGCATACTTTTACATCAAAGACTACAAAAAGAAACTAGGGACAATAGATCTTGCAAACACCGTAGTATACAAAATACTCAATAAAAACAAGATCGAGATCCCATTCCCACAAATGGATGTGCACATAAGGAAATGAACGACGAAAAGAAAATATCATTAAAACTTTCTTTTGCTATTTTTGTATGTTTAATAGGAATCCCTTATGCTGCCAGATTATTCATTGAAATTTTAGGGAGGATACACATACCATTCGTAGTGACGGCACTCTTGCCTGTTTTTTTAATATGTTTCATCGTAGTATTAATCTCTTTTATTCCTATGACTCTCTTACTCTTGCCGCTTGAAGAAATTAATCCAGGAGTAGACCTTCTAGATACAGCAGGCTATCTGCAGTATGAACCTACTCTTTTAGGATACATAGTGTATGCCGTAGTAATTTGCCTGGCAATTCTTTTTGGAAATCTCTACGTATGGTATGGTGATAGAGTGGCAGAAAAAATAGGCAGAATGTCAACTCAATTATTCTCATGCGCATACATAAAAGCATACGCCTTTGCGCTTATTGCAATAGATATACTCTCTTTTCTTGTACTAGTTGCCTTAGAACTAATAGGAATTCGTGAAGGCATCTTGGTATCTACTATTACGTGGATTTCTGCAATAGGTTTTTTACTATTGATCCCAACAGGAATACTCTTTCTAATCAAATATCTAAAAAGAAGATAATTTATATACAATTTTCATATATCTTCAAGTATGATTAAACAAATTCTATCAAAACACGAAGATCTCTTTGGAAAGAATCCAGTCTATAAAGAGATAGGGTCTGGTGAAAATCACACTAATTACAAAATTGGAAAATACGTACTTCGTATATCAAGATCCAAATGGGCAGATTTACCAAAGGAGTTTGAATCTCTTAAGAAACTTCCAAATGGTTTAGGACCAAAGCCCATCTATTTGGGAAAAAATTATCTCATTCTTTCATATGTTGAGGGAAAGCATGTATATAGATGGAGAGATAAACACGTAAAACAAGTAGCAAGAGAGTTTAAACGTATCCACAAGAAAAAATATGAATACACGACAGTTCACAAAAGAAAAACCAAATGCATAAATATACTTAAGCTATTTCAAGAAGAAGTAAAAGAATACAAATCCTCGCTAAAAGACCCATATGTTAAAATAGCGTATAATTTACTCAAAAAAAGGAACCAACAAATAAATAACGTATCTGCCTTTTCTCAAGTGCATGGAGATCCAAATATCCCAAATATCTTATTCTCAAAAGAAGGAGCAAAGTTCATTGATTTTGAGTGGGCAAAGATTTCGGATCCTGCATCTGATATTGGATCCCTTTACCGTATATATGCAGTATATCCGTGGAATCCAAAATTTACTGATGAAAAATTAAATTTTTTCCTAAAAGAATACGGAAACACTTCAAGAGAATTTAAAGAAAGAGTATGTACTTGGAACATATTGCACGTATGTCTTGATTACTTATTTTTCTCATGGATGATTTCATCAAAACGAGAAATGCCTAAAAATATGTCTAATGAGTATTACGTAAATGGAAAAGAAAAAGCAATGAAAACACTTAAGCACTTTCAAAACGCTTAGCAACTTCTTCCCAATTTACTACATTCCAAAATGCAGCAATATAATCAGGTCGTTTATTCTGATAGTTCAGATAGTATGCATGTTCCCACACATCAAGACCTAAAACAGGAATCTTCCCCTCACTAATAGGACTGTCTTGATTTGCAGTACTCATCACAGCAAGCTTTCCATCAGCAACAACAAGCCATGCCCATCCGGAACCAAATCGTGTTGCAGCAGCCTTCTCAAACGCTTCCTTAAACGCATCAAAGCTACCAAATGATTCAGTAATAGCATCAGCAAGTTTCCCTTCAGGAGCGCCACCCCCATTTGGACTCATAATGCTCCAAAATAATCTATGGTTGCTATGTCCGCCACCGTTGTTTCTAACAGCAGTTCTAATACCATCAGGAACAGCAGATAAATCTTTCAATAACTCATCAACATCCTTCTCTGCAAGATCGCTTCCCTCTAGTGCAGCATTAAGTTTATTCACATATCCTGCATGATGTTTATCGTGATGGATCTCCATCGTACGCGCATCAATGTGCGGTTCAAGTGCAGAAAATTCGTATGGTAAATTTGGTAATGTATTCATAATAATCCCTCCATTATTAAGGTAAAAAGCACCAATTATAAGTCTTTCTGTGCTTGAGGCAATCGTACCGTAAACGTAGTACCTTCATCAACTTCAGACACACAATGAATCTCTCCATCATGTGCACAAACAATTTCTCTACAGCTGTACAGCCCAAGACCCGTTCCATTTTCTTTTCCAAAAGTGGCATATGGTTCAAAAATAATTGGCAGATGCACAGCTGAAATACCACAGCCCGTATCTTTAACTTCATATACAACACAATCATCTTCATCTATGCAACTAAAGGTGATGAGTCCTGTATGATTACCAAAGCTTTCTCTTGCATTTTTCACAAGATTCACAAATACGTCTTCTATTTTTGTTTGGTCAACACAAACTAGTGATTGTGATCGTCCTCTGGTAAATAAATCAACGCCTTCTTTCCTAAATAAGTTTGTATAACGATCCTTCATCGCATCAACAAAATAATTGGCCCCAATAAATGCTCTCTCATAGGTACGCTTCCCTCTAAGATCTTCCATAACATTATTAAGTCGTGCAACAGATCGTTCATAGGCATCAATGATTTGTTGCACATCTTCTCTTTGCTCCTCACTAATATTATCTTCGAGAAGGAAACGTGCATAATTTCCGACGGGCATAAGTAAATTTCTCATATCATGTAGTGCCCTATCTACATGAAATCGTGTCTGTTGTGCTTCTTCCAAAAGTTCCATCTGATCACTAATGTCATCAACCCATCCTTGCACTCTATTATCATTTCGAAGAACTCTACTATTAATTCTTCCAACAAACGTAGAATCACATCCATAGTGGGCAAATCGTGAAGATACATGTATCTCTCCATTAGAAATAAGCTCATTAAGACACACTTCTCTATGTTGTTTATCTATCCAAAGTTCTTTTGGAAGCACACTCTCGCGAAGCATTCTTTTTACATCGGCTCGAGCAATTCTAAAACGTTCTTCAGAAGCATAGTGGTCTTTTGGACCAAGAAAATATCGCACCAATTGATCATTACACACAACAGGACCACTAAATGGATCAATACCATCATTTATTTCAAAAAATCCAATATTTGCGTGCTCTTCGGTGGAATACATGCAAGAAGATAACGCGTATAATTATTTAAAGAGTTCTACTCCTCATCAATTCGAGCAAGCGTAACATCAATAGTACTCACACGTACCATCTTGCCCTCATCATTCTCAAACTCTTCACTATCAAGGTGCACATCTTTTACTACAACCTTATTCTCAAGAAATCGTTTCTGAGCAACCATGACAACATCCACTGCTCGGTTAATAAATTTCCCACGTGCACGCACAACAACTTCCTGTGCATCTTTAGTGGTAAACTGCATAACAATTGCAGTAACATAATTCATGAATGGTCTATTGCCAATAAAAATAGAATTTTCAGAGCTCATTGTTTAGCTTTAACAAGCCGAGTAATGTATCCAGTAATCACATTACGCATTTTTTTACTCTCAAATGTAGCAACTTCTTGCACAGCTTCTTTGTTCTTACTAAAGTCTTTAGTGAACTTCGTAGGGTGTGCAGCCAAGATTTCTCTTGTCTTTCTCTTGATTAATGCGGTTTTGATACGTCCCATACTCCCAAGAAGCCCAAGTTGATTTATAAAGTTAACGCTTACCTACATCTCTTCAGGATGTTCCATGAGCAGCAGTTCCATCGTAATACCAAGAATCTGCTTGGTTGCAGTAACCAGTAATACTCGAGATTCAGTTAAATCCTTATCATCACCAATAACTGGGCATGACCTATAGAATACATTAAACGCACGCGCAACATCAATAGCAAACCGTGCAACAACAGACGGTCTATTACGTTCAATGGCTTCTGCAATAACATCATCAAATGAACCAAGCAACTTCAGTAAACCATACTCTGCATCCTCAGTAAGCAGTTCATGTAAAATCTTCTTCTTTGTTTTCTGGGCATCATACTTTCGCAAAATACTACAGCATCGAGCATACGCATACTGCACATACGGTCCCGTATCACCTTCAAAATCAAGTACCTGATCCCATGTAAATGTAATGTCATTTGTTCGATCACTAAAGAGATCATTAAACACTACAGCACCAATACCTACTTGCCGAGCAACCTCTTTCTTTTTCTTTAGCTTAGGATTCTTATCACTAATGATTTTGTGTACTTTTTCTATTGCCTTATCAAGAACATCTTCAAAGATAATGATATTCCCTTTTCGAGTAGACATGGACTTATCGGGAAATCGCATCCGTCCAAAAATAATGTGCTCTCCAACCCCATCATATTTCTTATCAATTTTCTTAAGTGTTGCAAATACTTGTTCAAAATGTAATTTCTGAGCAACATCAACCACATACAAAATTTTCTTTGGCTTATATAATTTCATCCGAGAAATAAAAGCAGCAACATCTCGTGCAGCATACGTACTTGCACCATCGCTTTTTAGAATAATGCATGGTGGCTCTTCCTCACCAAGTGGTGCAACAAGAGCGCCATCATCACGTTTAACAATGCGTTTTTTCTTAAGCAGAGCAACTGTCTTCTCTACATCTTTTACTGCAACAGCCTCTCCATCAAAAGAATCAAACCGAACACCCATCATAGTATAGATACGTTCATAATCAGAAAGTGAAACTTCTCTAAATAATTTCCACAAGGCAACTGATTGCTTATTGCCATCTTCCAGATCCTTAAACGCATCTCGTGCAAGCTCATGTAGAACAGGATCCTTTTCAGCTTCCTCATGAAATTTCACATAAATTCTATTAAGCTCTTTAACACCTTCTTTTTTGATTTTTGCAGGACTACTCCACTTCTCAGCAGCAAGAATCAGCTGACCAAAATTTGTTCCCCAATCACCAAGGTAATTAACGCCGGTCGTAGTATATCCCGCATAGGTGTAAATCCTATACAAGCTTCCACCAATAACAGTGCTTCGCATATTATGAATGCCCATATGCTTTGCCACATTTGGCTGTGAATAATCAATGACGATCTTTCCTTTTCGTTTGAGCCGTCCAAAGTGTTCATCATTGCTAATGGCAGTAAGCACTTGATGAGCAATGACTGCTCTATCCAAAAAGAAGTTCACATATGGCCCTTTTGCATCAACACTCACCCCTTTAATATCAAGTTCACTAATAAGATCTACAGCAACCTCATGTGGTTTCTTCTGCCGTTTTGCAGCAAGCTTAAAACACGCAAAGGCATAATCTCCCCACTCTGGGTTTGGAGGTACCTCAAGAACAACTTCGTCTTTGGTAATCTCTCTAAGAGCCTTTACAATAGATTTTGAAAAATCCATGAGATCTCACAAGAAAGTGCGTATATAAAGATTGTTACTAAAGCAAAGGGAAAAGAAAGGGAATAAAAAAATTAGTTTTTATCGTCATCATCATCAGACGAGTCATCATCATCGTTTTCATCAAATTCCTCAGCATCCTCATAACCATGCATAAATGCCTCTTCTTCTGCGGAGATCTCTCCCCCATCGATAAATGACTCTCTACCTTCTTCTGAGTAAACGTTTACTTCGCTTTGTTCTGGATTAAATTCTTCTTCTTCCATGATATTCTGCTGCTTTCGCCCTGTATAAAAGTGTTACTATATAGCAATCCATAACTTCCCAAAAACTTTAAAAACTTAATTTGGTATTAAAGAAATCATCATGGAACTAAAAATGGTTGTGTTGGTACGAGAAGACCTTAATCTCTCTCCTGGAAAGCTTGCAGCTCAAGTAGCACATGCAGCAGTAGAATGTGCTCTGCACACGGACAGAATGCTCATTGCAGATTGGATAAGTCTTGGTGCAAAAAAGGTAGTACTTAAGGTAAAAAATGAGGTAGAACTCAGTAAATACCAAAATGCTGCAAGAAATGCAGGTCTAAAAACACAAGTCATTGCAGACGCAGGAAGAAATGAAGTTGATGAAGGCACAGAAACCTGTGTTGGAATAGGTCCTGCAGTTTCAGAAAAAATAGATGACGTAACAGGCACTCTTGACAAATACGAATAAGTACTTATTTCTTTTTCTTAATCAATTTCTCAAACTCTTCTCTAAACTCTTCCACATCTTCAAATCCTTGATATACAGATGCATACCTTAGGTAACTGATCTTATCAATTTTCTTAAGATGTTTCATCACAAGACTGCCAATTTTTGTAGAAGGAATCTCAACACTTTTACTTCGCTTAAGTTCTCGATCAACCTTGCTCACAATATTATCCATTTGCTCAAGACTAATACGTTTCTCACATGCACGAATAAGACCTTGCTTTAACTTATCCTTATCAAATCGCTGCTTTGCACCATTACGTTTAATCACCGTAATATCTACTTGTTCAATACGTTCGTAGGTAGTAAATCGCCTCTCACACTTAAGACACTCTCGTCGTCGTCGAATAGCGTCATCACTATCTCGCTTATCTACAACCTTAATTTGTGCATGTGTACAATACGGACATTTCATACTATATGTTGTGCAATGAGCTCCCCCTACCACAACATGTTGTATGTGTATCTATATAAACTTTTAGCTTAAACGATGTGTTATTCTCTACAGATTTAAAAACATTTAAATATCTTTTATACCAAAAAAATGTATGAGCTTTTTCTCTCTACCAAAAATATTACTAATGGTCATATTGCTTAGTAGTTTGGTAGTTGCAGGAGTAACCTTTACTGGTGGGCCTGGACTTAATGCAACATACGTATCACCAACACCAGCAAATGCAACAGAATCAACAACTCGCTATTTTGAAGTAAACGTCTCACTTGACAATAATAACCTCAATCAAGTGTTCTATGATTGGAACGGTACAAACTACACTATATACAATTCATCACTCATACTGATGCTCAACTTTGATAACACATCGGTTGAAGATGTGTCATTGCTTGCAAATAATGTTACAGAATCAACCACAGCACTAATAACACAAGGAAAATACAAACAAGCAAGAGGTTTTAACGGAGGAAATAGTTTCATTCGTGTTCATATGCACAAGCATTCAACTTTGAAACAGGTGCATTTACCATTGCAGCATGGATTCTCACAAACTCTACAGGCATCCAAACTATTTTCAGTACCGATCAAGCAGGAACATCACAAGATATTAAATTCTTTATTCCAAACACAGATATTCTCTCTTGTCATCTCAATGATGTAGGAATACGAACTGATAACGCACTCAATACCTCTGAGTTTAACTATGTGGTTTGTACGCGTAATGCAGGAGGAACATTGAGTATGTATGTAAATGGACAACTCATTAATTCAACAACAAGAGCAGTTAACGTTTCAAATAGTACCGATATATTCATTGGGATGAATAACATTACATTTGCAAATCGATACTTTAGCGGAGTAATAGATGAACTTCGAGTATGGAATGCAAGTCTATCTCATGAAGAAATTCAACAACAATATCTCTCTAATCTCAATAAACTCAATAGCACACAGTGGTACTTCTACGCAAACCAAACACGTAATGCAACAGATACACTCACCAATGGAACATACACGTTTAATGTATACACACAAAACCAAAACACCAGTTATGCATCCACAGGTGATAGAATCTATGTAGTAGATGGTGCAGATCCAAATGTAACACTCAATTTACCGCTTGGAAATTATTCAAATACTACAGCAAATCCTGCAACTGTTGTGTTTAATTGTTCTGCAACAGATAACAACACGCTTACAAATATTACACTATACATAACTGCAAGTGACAATACATCATTTGCAGCAGACCAAACAGCAACAGTAAACGGATCAAATGCATCAGCACAATGGAATAAGTCAGTAAGTAATGGAGACTACACCTGGAATTGCCTTGCAACTGACACTGCAGGAAACTCTGCATTCGCATCAGCAAATAGATCCTTCTCAGTAGATTACACCGCACCTGCAGAAGAAACTACGACCACCACTACAACCACTACAAGTGGTAGAAATTCAGATTCATCACGGCGTGTGAGAACAGATACCATTACCAATTACCTAACAGATGGAGTATCTCAATTCACCTTAATTGAAGACAACAGTGTAATCTTTACCACTGATGGAACTGAGCACAAAATTACTGCAACAGAAACAAACACAGATGAAGCAACGGTGGTAGTGAATGGAAAATCATACACCATGGAAGAAGAAACTACCATTGACTTTGGAGCATTCACACTCAGTGCAGTAGATCTAAGAACAGCATCTGTTGTCCTTATTGTTCAACTACCACAAGAAGATGATGTGGAAGAGATTATGGAAGAAACCGATGACATGGAAGATGATGAATCTGACATGGATGGTGACATCGACACAGAAACAATAGAAGATGAACAACAAGATGAAGAAGGTTCATCCCTTGCATCAAAAGCACTTGCAACACTCGTACTCCTTGGTGGCATCTGGTATCTCTACAGTGAAGCAATCATACGATTTCTCATTTAATTCTTGAAAAAAATGGGCTCTACGGGATTCGAACCCGCGGCCTAAAGGTTAAGAGCCTTTCGCTCTGACCAGACTGAGCTAAGAGCCCATCACTCATGGGCTTGAGCAAAGCGAAACCCATTTCGATATGAAGTGACGAAACAGTTCGACTGTGCTAAGAGCCCGCTCAATGTAAACAGGGTGGGAAGATGTGTTTTAAAAATGTATTTTTTTAGAATATTCATCTAACTTTACTCTTCCAAAATAGCAGGAACTTCAATATAACAATCACCATGTCTATCTACAATGCCTGAAGCATACTCATCTGATCGTTTTCTAATAACTCGTCTATCCTCGCCGAGCATACGTGGAACAACAAACCCAAACATTACATAATTAAGAAGCGTAGTGCTCATATCAAGGCCCTCTCTTGCATGCATAAGTGTATCACGAGCCGATGAATATCTCACCCCACACCGATATAATAAATCTCTACTAAACCCCTTCACTCCTTGTTCTCTATAAGAATACAACTCATTAATATGAGACAACCTATGAAACAAATTACCGCTCCCTGAAGGTTCTGTACTCATCATAATCAAAAAAGGATCAGCTAAACAATATGGTTCACTTTGCATAACACTCTCAAACCGCTCTCGTTCATCTGGAAAATGCATTACAGCAAGAGTATTCATAAAATCAAATAACACCACACTCGTATAGAAATCCTTTCGAAGGTGTTCTTTATCTTTATTTTGACAAGAAAGTTCATACGTAAACGAACGTATCTTCTCACTAATTTTCTGTTCTGCAAGAGCAGGTAAAGAAAAATCAATTTCCTCATGCAGTGCATGCACATATCGTGCAAGTGACCAGTACGGGATGCAGGTACACTCTTGCCTAAGTCCCAAATGAAGATCCAGTGATAGGTTTTGCCTTCCCATGCAGACTGTAAGCACATCTAGAATTAAAATGTTATGAATAAAACAGACAGACACATCTTTATAAACACTCTTCGATTCCTAGCCTAAATGAGCATATTTACACCAATCCCACTCCCAACACAGTGGACAACAAGAGGCGTTGCACGAGCACTGACTGACTTTTCCAATAACTACTCTTCGCTCTCTGCAAAAATGGGTAACTATCAACTAACCTATGTACCAAACGTTGACATGGAAGCAGAGTATGATATTGGAATCATTGGCAGTTGGTTTACACAGGAAAGAGGATTCACAAAAGAAGTACTTGCAGATCTGCTCTACATCCGTAATCAAACAGATCACATTTCTATTAGAAAAATGCAGGGAACAAACGTATGTACAGTAACACTTGGTATTGATGAAGCAAGAGTAGAATTAGACTCGCTACACCAATCTCCTGCAACACAGCCAGTAATTCAATCTGCAAGAAAAGCATTTGGAAAAATAGTTCCAGCATTAGAGCAACTTGCAAAAGCAAACTAATTCTTAACGTCTAATTTTTCCAGAATGAATCAAAACTGATTTCACAACCTGAATGCCTTCATCAAGTGAAGTAACTCTATAGGCTGCAATTTCTCTAATCATGGCATGATCGTGGAAGTTACCTGATTCTTCCATGCACATGACAACTGGTTTTCTATAGGTGTCAGCCCAACCAAATTCAACACAAGTACCAACAGATACTCTCTTAGCACCTAGAAAATTAACAAGCATAACATCACAGCCCTCTACATCAAAACGATCCCGCGTTGTAATGGCTTTATCAGTTGCCATAACATGATTCTGATCCCCTTCAATGACTTTACCTTCAAGAAATTCTTTTGCACGCATAGGAGAAACACCAATAATTCCATCTTTTCCAAGTTCCTGAGTTGCATACTCCCTCCAAGAAGTACAACCATCATAATGAAGTCCTTCAATGGGTCCTGCAAGATACACTGATGCCATGAAATTACGATCAAAAAATCTATTTTAAAGATTTATCTACTGTAACACCTTATCAGTCCATGCGTAGAAACATTTAAATACTCTTTTCCCGAAAAATAGAACATAAAAAGAGGTGACACTATGTCTGATGATTACGAACTTATTCCACTTGACGAAGTGGAGAAATTAAAAGCTGAAATCGCAGCACTCAAACAAGGAAAAAAATCTTCTCCAGCATCCCTTGCAGGAACTCTTGACAGACTTGCAAATGCACTTGAAAAACTATTCAAAATCTTTGAAGTGGCAGCAACTGACATGGAGCAAGATAAGCTGCACGAAAAAACCTTTGAAGAAAAAATTCAACCACTCATGGACAAAATACGATCCATGGAACAACAAAATAAAGATCTTGCAGAAGGCATTCTTGCAATGGCAGACATTGTAAAAGGCATAGATAGAAAACTCGCAGTACGAGATACGCGAAGAATGTCCTCTCAAACAATGCCACCTAAATCTCCGCTTGATGTAGGAAGACCAATGTCACCTCCACCAATGCAGCAACCTTCAAGTCCTAGCATGCCACCGCCTAGTCTACCACCGGCAAGCGCAATGCCACCACCGCCTCCAATGCCGGAGGAAAAAGAAGGACTATTTAGCAGATTCAAATGACTTCCCCAGGAGTAAGAAAAGCAAGAGTAGTTCTTCGAAGCCTAGGAAGAATTAACAAACGCTACAAAGAACAGCAAAAAGCACGGGCATCACTACAGAAACTTCTCGATGCCGTAAATGAACGACCAACTGCTGCAAATTTAGTAAGACTCAACAAAGCAGTAGAAGATGCAATCAAAAAAGAAAAGGCCATAGCAGGATCAACACTTAGTGAATCAACAAAAGTGATACAACTGCGAAAAGCACTTGCAACACTCTCAGAAAACTATACGCGCCTACAAGAACAACTAGAAAACAATACTCCTAAAACAACGCTCACTAAAGCACAGCGTAAAAAAGAACTCAAAAAACGTCTTCTACTCCTTGAGAAATCACTTGGAAATTCTAACAATAAAAAAATAAGAGAAAAAATTGCTTCCCTAAAGAAGCAAATTTAATCCTTACAAATCTTTAGCCATAACAGTTGCTCTTTTGTTTGCTTTAGCTCTTGCTTCAGCATCAGCAACAAGTTGTTCAACTTTAGCATTAAGTGCTTCTGCAAAATCAGATGCTACATTGCAATCTTTTACAGCTTCTTTAATTTTAGCTTTTACTACTAACATAGTTATCACCCCAATTACGCCTTAATTCGAGGGTTTATAAATTTTGCGCAACTATTCTGGCGTTTTAGCCCGTCTACACCACATTTTCGCCGAAACACTTAAAAAAGGCCACTCCTTTACGTCTATAAATGGCAGCACCACCACCACCACAAGAACCCGTACGATTACGACTTCCAAAGAAACGTACACAACCAGATGGAAGAGTAATTGAAGAGACTTTTGGTGTAATTGATCAACGTCTTGGTGCTTCTAGACTAAAAGTGCGATGTCTTGATGGCAAAACACGAATTTGCAGAATTCCTGGAAGACTAAAAAAAGGTCTATGGGTACGTGAAGGAAATATTGTTATTGTTGAGCCATGGGAATTTGGCGGAGACGAAAAAGGCGATATCATCTACAAATACAATCCAGGTCAAGCAAAAGCTCTTAAGAAAAAAGGCTATCTGAAAAAAATCGATGACCTTGATGAATTCTAGAATCACTCAATAATATTTATATAGCATGCAGTCCATCCAAACACCATGCAAGTTGACCAAGAACTCACTAAAAAACTCGCACATATCTCGCGTTTAGAGCTCACTGAAGCAGAAATAGAAGAATTCACAGAATCTCTCAAATCAGTACTTGACGCATTTTCTAAAATACAAGAAGTGGACACAGAAAACACCAAAATGTCCATGCAACCAGTAGATATGAGAAACATCACAAGAGAAGACACACCACAAGAACCACTTACACCAGAGCAAGCACTCTCACAAACACAGCACAAACAAGGTGATTTCTTTAAAGGACCAAAAGTAATATGAACGGATTTGCAGTAGAACAAGAACTCAGAGAAACCACAGAAGGTGAACTAGCAGACTTAAAAGTATCAGTAAAAGATGGTATCTGTGTAAAAGGCATGCAATCAGCAGCATCCTCTGCAATCCTTAAAGGCCACAAACCTCTCTTTACCGCAACAGCGGTGCAACGACTCCTGGACAAAGGTGCAACCGTAATTGGAAAAACCGTGCAAGATGAATTTGGCTTTGGATCATTCTGTCAAAATGTGGGTGAAGGATTTCAAGCACCAACAAATCCACATGATGACACAAGAGTAACAGGAGGATCATCAGGTGGCTGTGCAGCAGCAGTAGCACAACTCGGTGACGATCACATCTCCATTGGTGAATCAACAGGTGGATCAATCGTGTGTCCAGCAGCATACTGCAAAGTCGTAGGACTCTGTCCAACATACGGAAGAGTATCACGATACGGACTCATTGACTATGCAAACTCTATGGACAAAATAGGACCACTTGCAAAATCAGTAAAACAGTGCGCAAAAATACTTTCAATAATTGCCGGCTATGATGAAAACGATCCAACCTCACTGCAAGCACCAGTAGAAAACTATGAAGAGTACTGTGGCAAAGGCGTAAAAGGACTAAAAGTTGGCATCATAAAAGAATCAAAAGACGTAGACGAAGGCGTAAAAGAAACCTTTGAAGCAACTATTGCAACACTCAAAGACAAAGGCGCAATAGTAGAAGAAGTATCACTTCCACTCACCTACACATACGGTATTGAAGCCTACTACATTCTTGCACTCTCAGAAGCATCAACAAACCTCTCAAAATACTGCGGTATCAGATACGGTGCATCAGAACCACTTGAAGGAAACTTTAATGAATATTTTGCAAAAGTAAGAGGACAACACTTTGGAAAAGAAGTAAAACGACGAATCCTACTTGGAACTTTTGCTCGAATGTCAGGATACAGAGATGCCTACTACATGAAAGCACTCAAGGTACGAACAAAAATCATAGAAGAATACAAAGCACTCTTCAAACAATATGATGTACTCATTTCACCAACTATGCCAAATCACCCTCCTAAAATAGAAGACATAAACACACTCACTCCATTAGAACAATACATGATGGACGTCCTCACCGTAGGACCAAACATTGCAGGCATGCCGCATATATCAGTACCAATGGGAGAAGGACTTCCAAAGGGATGCCTCATCATTGGTGATCATTTACAGGAAGGAAAAATAATTCAGGTGGCTCATGAACTTTACAACTGATGTCGTAATTGGTCTAGAAATTCACATCCAACTAGACACAAAAACAAAACTCTTCTCATCTAGTCCTACGGCTAAAAAGAAAGACACTGCAAACAGTAAATGTGATGTCATCAATTTAGGAATGCCTGGATCAAAACCACGACTCAACAAAGAAGCAATTCAAAAAGCACTCAAACTCTGTCTTGCAACTAACTGTGAAATCGCAAACGAACTTATCTTTTCAAGAAAATCATACTTTTATCCAGATCTTTCAAAGAATTATCAAATCACACAATATGAACTACCACTTGGACAGAAAGGATTCATTACGTTAATGTCTGGAAAGAAAGTAAACCTTACCAGAATCCATCTTGAAGAAGATCCAGCATCACTCACGCACCCATCAGGCATGGATGCATCAAAATTTGTGCTTATCGACTATAACCGATCAGGAAATCCACTATGTGAACTCGTAACAGAACCAGAAATGTACTCCCCACAAGAAGCAAGAGACTTTCTCAAACAACTGATTGCAATTCTTTCCTATCTCAACATCTTTGACAATCAAAATGGCATTATCAAAGCAGATGCAAACGTTTCCATTAAAGAAAAAAATTACACGCGTGTAGAAATCAAAAACATCACGGGCTTTAAAGAACTCGAACGTGCACTGATCTATGAAATAGAACGACAAAAAAACGAAGAAGTAGTAATGGAAACACGTGGGTGGGATGCAGATCAAGGCATCACTCGTTCACTTCGAAAAAAAGAATCCGAAGAAGAATACGGATACATCCTAGACCCAGACATTCCCGTAACCGACATCACCCAAGACATGAAGGACGCATGCGACATTCCAGAAATGCCCTATGAAAAAGCACTAAGACTTATTGAAGAATACAAACTCACAGAAGAAGATGCGCACATCATAGCACAAACAGAATCACTTGCACATCTCTTTGAAAAAGCAATTAAAACGGTATCTGCATCAACAGCAGTAACCTGGATGAGACACGAACTCAACCGAGTGCTCAACTACAACAAAATAGAACTTGACGACATCACACTTGATGAAGAACAAATGCTCGTGCTCATGCAAATGGTTGAAAACAAAGACCTCACTGAAAACTCAGCAAAAAAAGTCCTCAACACACTCGTTGTAGAACCAATCAACGTCAAAGAGTACGTAGAACAAGAAGGACTCAAAGCAGTCTCAGATACGGGAGCACTAGAGGCATACTGCAAAGAAGCAATAGAAGCAAACCCGCAAGTTGCAGAAGACTACAAATCAGGCAATGAAAAAGCACTCAACTTCCTTGTAGGACAAGTCATGAGAAAAACAAAAGGAGCAGCATCACCGCCAGAACTCCTTGAAATAATTAAAAAATTAATCTAATTTCCAAGATGCGTCTCAAACACCTTCTTGGTCATCTCAGCAACACGACCTTCAAACTCATACTTCTTCTCCCCCTCATGAGACTCTTCAGAAAGTGCTTGCATCAAATCAATCATCAATTTCTTTTCAGCATCTACGTTAATAGAAATACCTTTGTGCATACCTAAATGTTCCTGGACAATACTCTGCTCAATATTCTCAACACTATCTTCCTTCACATGCACGGCCTCAAACGATTGTGTCTGGACTGAAGACGTATTTCTCATCACAAAGTACGCACCATGTTCATACAATAACTTAGAAATTTCCTTGAATGCAATATCAGAAACACGTCCCTGGCCAAGTAAACCTCTCAGACGTAGACAAACAATCTTCCCATCAACATCAGTGGCAAGCAATTCAGTCTTAATTTCTTGCTCAACTTCTTCAGCACTCTTTCCCTCGCAATCTTTCACATAGGAAAAGACCTGCTTAAGTACAATAGGAATAAATCGCACATTACCGTGATCATAAATATACATCCCGCCTCCACCAAGCTTCTCAAGTTCAGTAAATGAATTAGGAAACGTAGGCCCAGGATACACAATATGTTCATACCCATCAATGGTACTATCACTCACAATGTGCACATGTCCTCCAGCATAGTAATTAAAATTACGAGGAAGTAAAGACACAGGACTTGAATCCATATGAAGTAATTCCTTTGGTTTTAATTCTGTAAGCGCCGTATGAAACATAAAAATCTTAAAGCCTTCTTCATGCTCTAAATGTTCCCGGTGAATATTCTCATAATAGGTTCGCTCAAGCATTCCACGACGACCAATCATTCCAGTAATCTTTGCACCTGTTTTTTGATCAACCGTAAATCGAAGTTTTAACTGTCCATCAACAATATCGCCTTTCACCACATCAATGCACAGCTGTGCCTCTTCGAGTACATGCAGCATTGCTTTTCCAGAAGGACTAAAATCATGAGAGCCCGCAATAATATAACACGCAATTCCTCGCTCTTTCAAACGTCGAAGTTGACGAACCGTTTCTTTTACTACATCAATACTAGGAAGTGCCGTATTAAACAAATCACCAGCAATACACACAAAATCAACATTCTCATTAAGACAGTGATCTATTGCTTTTACAAAAGAAGACGTATTTACTCGTTGCAAACGCTCTTCTCTATATGATCCAAGATGACAATCGGCAATATGAGCAAATTTCATGCCCAAAAAAGAGTATACGCACTTATAATTGTTTAGCTACTGGAGTAGAATTCGAAAATATTCCGGAAATTCACTAGAACATGTTATAAAATTCTAAAAAAAGAAAAGTCCAGGTTGATGGCCTGGTAAGGTTAACCAATCATGACTAAGAAAATAATTGAAATATATTAATGTTTGGGTAGAGCCGTGGTGGCAGAATCTGGTATGCGAGAAAATGCTTTACATTTTCGGCACGCAGAAAATTTTCAATTTTCCCGCGTTGCGCCAGGTTGATGCCCTGGTGAGGTTAACCAATCTCTTGTGGGTTCGAATTCAACCCGTAATTGAACGGAAATCCCGCCCACGGCGCCCAATATTTTTTAGAAAAATCAAATCCTTAGCACATCTCTGTACTTTTCAAAAGCCTTGGTCATCTCTTCGATTTCCTTTTCAGCCTTATCATTTGTCATGTTCTTCGTCTTTTCAAAATAAATGCTCATCCAATTCAGCCAAGCAACCTTAAGACCCATCACATTTTGTTTATTGAGTTGTTCATACACACGGAGTGCATAATCATTTGCATTCTCAAGCTCGTTTCGACTCAGCTCGCTCCATGCATCAACATCAACAGAAACACGTTTTGGTTTTTTCTTCACGCTTCGACCAAGTTTTTTCACAGTAGGATCCACCTCGCGAATAACATGTGTCTTATAGTAGCGCATAAGTTGAATAATTGTTTTCATAACCTGATTAAATCGAGGCATGAGTTGTTCTTCGGGCCGTACATAATTCACAGAAGAACCATGTTCCTTAACACCAAGTCGTGTTTCAGCAACGCTCAGTTCTTCGCAAAGTGCAGTAATCGTAATAAACGCATCAATCCCATGATCATATGGAAAAAAGCTACTGGAAAGTAATTGATTACACGCTCGCATACTCAATCCATATTCACCTGCAAGTGGGTTTCTCACCTTTGATTGAAATAAACTTTTCAAAAGCGGATACACTACATGTGTGCTCAGAACTGCATCATTTTTATCACGTTGATAGTGTGGAATAATCACATCATGCTTCTCTTTTAAAATTGGAGTTGCAAGTTTAACAATCACTTCAGGAGTAATGGATGCAAAATCACCATCAACAAGCACAACACCTTTTGGTGAAAGCATGCGTGACTTTTCAAGCAAAGTTTTTACTGCACTTCCTTTTCCTTTTTTACCTTTTTCAGAAATTGATTTCTTCTCACACGTTGTTTTTGTTCCCAAAAAAGTATCTTTGGTAGCATCGGTTGAATATCCATCAACACATAAAATAAGTCCATTTACTTTCAATGTAGCAAATGCCTTATCACAAGATTTTGTCACCTTAGCAATAGTCTTTTCGCAATTCTTTGCGCTAATTCCTACAATAATATCATATTCCATTTGTTGTAATCACGTCCATATTCACTAAAATATGGCCCCACACGTATATTTTACAAATGATGGTGGCTTTAAAAAGATAACCCCTATTCAAGAAAGCACTAAGAAATCGAAATCCCACTAAAACTCACGTGTTCTTTTTCCTTCTCCTCTATTTTCCTAAACTCATCAAACAAAGGAATCTTCACCGGAACTGCAAATGCACTAAAGTTAGATGTAATAATTGCCTCGCCCTTATCTAGCGCAGCAATATTTCTTCCATCCTCAGATAAATCCTGCGCAGCACTCTCAATGATTGCCTGACGCTCGGGTGCCATTTCAATACCAAGAATAATTTTAGTATTCATATTAGCAAGTACCTGCCGAGGAATAAGTGAAGGCAACTGCGTAATAGCAACAAGTCCCACCTGAAACTTTCTTCCCTCGCGTGCAATAGTAGAAAAAATATTTGATCCTTTCTCGAGCACCTCTTTTCCAAGAACTCGAGGAGCTTCTTCAAGAATAATACTGATCACAGGTTTATCGCGAAGCGATCCATTCACCTTACATGACTTATAGTGACTAAACACTTCATGTGCAATAAGAGAGCCAACGAGAATTTCAATCTTACCCGAACAGGAACTCGTATTGACAATAACCGTCTTTGCTTGCTCAAGTTCATGCAAAATATCTTTAATCGTAGTCTGTCCTGACTGCGCATCAAACAACCCACTACAATGCAGCTCGTTATTTACCAATCGAATACCAAGCAATGCACCAAATCGTCGTTTAACTACAAGCAACGTTGCCTCAGCAACCCCTCGAAGTTCATCAGCAGCTGCGCGAATCGTTTTCTCAATCCATGACGTCCCCCACTTCTTATATGCGAGCATCAAACATTCATACTGCGCAGAACTCCACTGCACAACACCATTAAAATGCTCAGGTCTAAGTAAAGACAAATGAATCTTTAGCGATCGTCCACCAACAACACCTTGTGTTGGAGAGTAATACACCACCTTATCGCGAGCAGGATGTGATGATAACTTATCATAATACTCATCATGTGGATCAAGCACAAGAACACCTGCAAAGTCTTTCGACGTAAGATCCCAGAGCATCACTGAGGTCAAATTACTTTTACCCTTTCCCGTAGTTGCAGGAATAAGTACGTGATGACTGAGTACCTCTTTACCATTCAAAAACAGTGGGACATCAAGCAACCGACTCCCTGATCGCAAATTTCCAATAAACAATGGATTCTTAGGTTCTGTAAGAAATTTTAAATCATCTTCTGTAACTTCTCGAACATGTGAAAAAAATCCAGGAAGTACTTTTGATGCACGTCCCTTCCCACCATCAATACGAAGCACACTTTTAAGTGTTGCAAGTGTATACAATCGAAGCTTTGGATCCATAAAAGAAAATGATCCCTCATCCTCAAGCTCCATGCCAGAAATGAGTTCTAAATTAATTGAAGAAATCTGACTCCCAAACGACACATCAGTAACCTGTAGCAAAGACTTACTCTCCTGCTGTTCTGCAATGAGTAATTCACCGATCTCAAAATGAGCACCTGACTTTTGCCGCGCAACAAGATTGCCAAAATTGCCCCCAATAATCTGTCCCTTAGTCACACAGCATCAAGAAAGCAGTGCATTAAAAATATATCTGTAAAGAATTACTGGTATTCTGAAAGAACGTTCATTAATTCAGTCAATCTATACGGCTTTTGGATAAATTGTTCTCTTGGTAATTCTCCATCCATCCACTGAGCAACAGTTTCATATGGTTTCCCACTCATAAGAAAATAATTGATGCCTCTTTCATGAAGATTTCTTGCAAGTTCAATTCCATTCATATTTGGCATTTCCACATCACTGAGCACTAAATCAGGATTCCCGTGTGTATCAATATGTGCAAGTGCTTCAACACCATTGGTTGCTGTAAAAGTCGTATGTCCCAATAGAATAACTAACTCTTTTGTTGCATCTAACAAGTCTTTCGTATCATCAACAACAAGTATATTTGCCATGAGCTTGGGACTTCTCTGATCTTTATAAAGACTCCTTCTCCACAAGAAATCACCACAACGCTTATAAAACGCCCCTTCCCCTCTTATATCCATGGCAATAAACAGTACCGAGAGGCATAAGCTAAAGAAATTTATCAAAGAACTAGCTCCGCATAGAGGTCGCCATACAGAACTCGTAACCGTATACGTACCAGCAGGCTACGATCTAAACAAAATTACCACGCATCTTGCACAAGAGCAAGGAACAGCAACCAACATCAAATCTACAGCTACTCGAAAAAACGTAATTGACGCATTAGAAAAGATGTTGCAACACCTCAAACTCTTCAAACAAACGCCACCAAATGGCCTTGCACTCTTCTCGGGAAACGTTTCAGAACGAGAAGGACAATCAGACGTACAAGTATGGAGCTACGAGCCACCAATTCCACTTAATATTCGAATCTATAGGTGTGATAAAGCATTCGTACTAGAACCACTCGAAGAAATGCTTGACACAGAAGACATCTTTGGTATGATTGTCATGGATCGAAGAGATGCAACCATTGCAATGCTTAAAGGAAAATCCATTATTCCACTTCTCAAAACACATTCAGAAGTTCCAGGCAAGTTTAAAGCAGGTGGGCAGTCCGCTCAACGTTTTGCACGTCTACGTGAAGGCGCTGCAAAAGATCACTACAAGAAAGTGGCTGAATACGTAAAAGAGCAGTTCTTATTCATGGAAAACCTCAAAGGAATTCTCGTAGGTGGACCAGGTCCAACAAAATACGAATTCGTAGAAGGTAACTACATTACCAATGAAGTAAAACAAAAAATAATTGCAATCAAAGATCTCTCTTATACCGACGACTTTGGTCTACAAGAACTTCTTGAAAAATGTGAAGACGTCCTTGCAGCAGAAGAAGTAGCAGATGAAAAGAAGATCATGACTAAATTCTTTCAAATGCTTGCAACCGATGATCAAAAAACCGGCTATGGAAAAGCTGATGTTGAACACAAACTTGCCATGGGCGCAGTAGAAACACTACTCATCTCAGAAAGTCTTGATGATGATCTCATTGAAGAATTTGAAGAAAAAGCAAAAGAAATGGGAACAGAAGTAAAAATAATCTCAACTGACACTCGTGAAGGCGCACAACTCAAAGACATGGGCGGCGTTGTAGCAATTCTAAGATACGCGGTGTAAACACGAATCAATTCTGACCAAAAATAGTTGGATACTCATCACGAACAGAAGTATTTTTCTTATTATCACTTGAATTCTTCTTCTCCTCAAAAGCAATTCTATTGCTTGAAGAACTACTCTTTTTCTTCTTCTTATCACCAGGACTCTCACCAGTAATATACCCAATAAGCAGCAAGAACACCACAATAAGTAAAATAACGGGATTAAAAATAAGATCGATAATAAATCCATAATGTGCTAAATTCACCAGTCCCATGATGTACAAAAATGCAATAATGACACCAATCATCCCAAGTACACCAAATATATTCTTGTAATCATAAAACTCTTGAAAATTAAATGCAGCAATCACATAAAACAAGCACATCAAAAATACCATAAGCATACCAAGGAATTGCAAATACGTAGTAAGTTGCTCAACACGTGATGCTGATGCAATAAAGAAAAATGCAATACAAAATGACACCATGGCGTTAATATTGTGCCTTGCCTTTCCATTCTTTTCAACACCAAGAACCTTGGTTTTCTCAAGCATAGCATACACCACAGTGAATACCACAATAAATGGAAGAACAATGTTAAACAGACCCAGTCCCTCAAGGTTATTAAGAGACTCTCTAAACACAGATGCCATCCATTTCCTCTGTATCGAAGGTATTTAAATATTCGTTTTTAAATAATTCAAATAAGTACTACTCAATAGTAGTACAAAAAGCAAAGGTTTATATATGAGTTATGCATACCTAAAACTGGAGATAAGGCATCATGCCGATGCCCGGACGTAATCCCCCCACACGCTCGATTTCTTCCGGGATTCTCCAACCTTATATTCGTATTTTACATACGTACACCTCCGTGCGTGCACAAGCACGCACACCCTTCCTATATGGATAAAAACCATGAAATTCACTCCCACTCTAAAAACCCTGGCACTGTCAGGAATTCTTGCATGTTCTACGCTGAGTTGCAGTAAAAATACAGAGATCACACCCGAAAATGAAGCAATAGCAGAAGAATTCATGAGAAGTGAAATCAAAAAAGACACAGACACCTATCTTACAGAATTAGTCAAAGAAAAAATAGAAAAAGAACAATACGTAGAACCTAACTTTGATCCAGTACATGAATGGGGCATAGGGGAAGCAAAACGTCATGATAAGACACTCCTACATACTATGAACAAAGTAAACCGATTATGTAGTAACTTACCTGGCTATGAACCATTTACCGAACCAGGACTTTTAAGAGCGTGGCTTGTAACGGAGAGCTGGAATGGACTTGAAGAAGTAGTGGCATATCAAGTAAAAGAAAATGAATACCCTGTTCCTAAAGTTCCACCACCACAAGCATGGCTCAATGACCCAGCACAAATAGCAAACAATGGTGACTTTGCACTCTCAGGACTGCAAGTAGGTGGCACAGAAGATGCACAAGGTCTACTCAAATTCTTACCAAAAGATGCATTCGAAGAATTTCAAGGATTAAAGCACACTCCAAGAGGAGATGGTAAATGGGACTACACCAACACGACCATAACACCACAGCAATCAATCTACGGAGCACTCCTCTGGCTTGCAGATAAAAAACATGATGAAAACATAGAAATCATTCCTCAAGGAAACGAAACCATTATCGCACAACAAGGATTCAACTATTTCAACGAACTCAAAGCACGAGGGCTCATCAATACACATGTTGACAATCCTTCAGAATATGTTGCAGACATCTTTGCACAATACAATCCAAACATAACAAATCCACAATCAATTCAAATCGGTCAAGAAGTACACCTTCCAGAAAGTGGAAAATTAACCGTAACCTTAACATCAAAAGGCGATGCAGAAGCACTCCTCAGATACAATGGTGGTGGAGATATTGAGTATCTTGACAAAATAGCATCTAAAAAACACATACCAACTCTTGATTTCTAAGTAATATTTATAATACCTGCATCCTAGCAACCCTGTATGGTACAAATAACACTTCCAGACGGAACCAAAAAAGACTTTGAAAGTCCTCTAACAGGGATGCAAGTAGCACGTGACATCGGTGAAGGCCTTGCTAGGGCAGCACTAGCAATCAAAGTAAACGGTACCACTACTGACCTGTGGAGTGAAATTGTAGAAGATGCAAACGTAGAAATTCTTACCTTTAAACAAGATGAAGGAAAACAAGTATTTTGGCACTCCTCTGCTCACCTCATGGCTATGGCAATGAAAGCAATCTGGCCAGACATTAAATTAACCATCGGTCCTGCAATCGAAGAAGGATTTTATTACGACGTATACAAAAAAGAACCATTCAAACCAGAAGACCTTGAGCAAATAGAAGCAAAGATGAAAGAATTTGTCAAAAAAGATCTTCCATTTACCAGAGAAACCATTACTTACGAAAAGGCAAAAGAACTCTTCAAAGACAACACCTTCAAACTAGAACTCATTGAAGAACATAAAGATGATAGTCTTTCAATCTACAAAAATGAATCAGATTTTCTCGACCTCTGTAGTGGACCACACATCCCATCTACAGGACGAATCAAAGCATTCAAACTCACCAAAATGTCAAGCGCATACTGGAGAGGAGATGCAGAAAGAGAAGAACTTCAACGAGTATATGGGGTAAGCTTCCCTGATAAAAAAGAACTACAGGCACATCTTGAAATGCTTGAAGAAAGAAAAAAATACGATCACAGAAAAATTGGAAAAGATCTAGACCTCTTTGAAGTTGACGAAGACATCGGTCCAGGACTCGTACTCTGGCTTCCAAAAGGAAACAGACTCAAAGAAAATCTAGAAAACTGGGCAAAAACAACTGAAGAAAAAGAAGGCTACCAACGAGTAACCACGCCAATTATCACAAAAGAAAATTTATTCTTAACATCAGAACACTTGCCGCACTACGCAGACAGCATGTTCAAACCCATGGAAGTAGAAGGTGAACCCTACTACATCAAACCCATGAACTGTCCATTCCACCACAAAGTCTTTGCAGCACGAACACGATCATACAAAGATCTTCCACTACGTCTTGCAGAATACGGATGGTGTCACAGATACGAACAATCAGGCGCACTCATGGGACTCATGCGAGTACGTGGCATGCAAATGAATGACGCACACATCTATTGTACCAAAGAGCAAGCAGTAGATGAATTCGTAAAAGTAATCAAACTGCATGAATACTACTACAAAATACTTGGCATCACTGAATACTGGATGGAGCTTGCACTGCGAAACCCAGAAAATGACAAATACCACGGCGATGAAGAAATGTGGAAAGAAGCAGAAGATCTCATGAAACAAGCAATGGACAAATCAGGTGTAAAATACATTGTTGAAGAAGACGGTGCTGCATTCTACGGTCCAAAAATTGATTTCCAAATTAAATCAGTATCAGGAAGAACCTTTACTGCATCAACCAATCAAATTGATCTCTTCATGGGTAAAAAGTTCGGTCTAAAATACACGGGCGAAGATGGGAAAGAACACGTCCCAGTAATCATCCACCGAGCACCACTAGGAACACATGAACGATTCATCGGATTCCTTCTTGAACACTTCAAAGGACGACTTCCGCTCTGGCTCAATCCAAATCAAGTAACCATCCTCCCAATTGCAGACCGATTTGCAGACTACGCACACACCGTCGCAGAATCACTACGAGAAGAAGGCATCGTCGTTGATGTAGATGAACGTCAAGAATCCATTAACAAAAAAGTTCGTGACGCACAACTACAACAATACAACTACATTCTTGTAGTGGGCGAAAAGGAAATCGAAGATCAAACCGTCACCGTGCGAACACGTGAGGGTGATGTACAAGGCGCAATAAAAACACAAGAGTTCAAAGAGCGCCTAGCATCAGAACTAAAAAATAAAGAATAAATTATTTTTTCTTTTCATTACTACTATCATGTCCACCACTCACCAACTGAATCACTCTCATGATCAGTTCTACAAGAATAATGAACCCAAGATAGTACAGTGCAGTTGACCACATGCCCGCAAGCTCAACCACCTTATCAAGATGCAGTTCTAATGTCTGAGCACTCACCAAAAAACTACCAAGAATAGCAAGTGGAAGCATCTTACCAATATCGGTTGCAAGCTCTTCACTATAGTAAGAAGTAATCCGTGTACTTGCAACAACAGCCATAGACAAAATTAATATCTCTTGAGCACCAAGATTACTTGCAAGTAAAATAAGCAGTGCAGCATAAAATACAAACCACGTAAATGCAAGACTAGGAAAAAATAACACAAATTCAACAATATAGAGTAAAAAACCAAAGAACGCACCAATCACGGGGTGTGAACTCTTATTATACTTATTAAGATCTAAATCAAACACACGATTGTTTGAAATAAAGTGATAAAACTTAAACACAAACACCGCATAGACAACCATACCGAGCACATACAAAAATAATGGAAGTACTTCTGGAATAAAATTAGCTACATACGTATTCAAAGAACTCAAATCTACCATTCTATATTCGAGCCAGGGTCAAGCACATGTACTTCAACCTCTGTCTCTTTTTCCACCTCTTCTTTAAAATGAACTGCATCTTCCTTTTGGCCAACGATTTCTCGATAGTGCATAGGTATGGCAATTTCTGGATGTAGTGCAACAACAGCACCAACAGCCTCAATTGCATCCATAGTATATGTGCCACCAACAGGAAGCAATGCAATATCAACATCATAAATATTCATCTCAGGAATCAAATCTGTATCTCCTGCATGATACACGCGTTTTCCTACATCAAGAATATATCCAACACCAAGTCCCTTTGGATGATTGGGTTTACCAATATTATATGCCTGGACAACTTCAATCTTAACACCTTTAATTTCAATGCAAGAGCCAGGTTCAACCGCTTCTCCTCCAATTTCTGCCACCACATCTTTAGGGCCTACAATAACGGTCTCATCAACACGCAGTTGTTCTATTTTTTCTTTAGAAAAATGATCATAATGGGAATGGGTAATAAGAATAATATCTGCTTTTTGTGTATATTCACCAACATATGGATCTATAGCAATAGTCAGATCCCCTTCCAGTATAAAGCTTGCATGCCCAAGCCACGTTAAACGCATACATTTTTTACAGTATTTTCGTTTATAAATATTTCTGCAAAAACACCAAATGTTTATAAATAATCATCAGTAAACGACGATATGGTCTTAGATTCACTAGGAGAGAAGTTAAAAAACACCCTTGGAAAGATTTCCAAAGCCCTTTTTGTAGATGAAAAACTCCTCGATGAAATTCTACGAGACATCCAGCGAGCACTATTGCAAGCAGATGTCAACGTACAACTCGTATTCAAACTCACAAAATCCATCAAAGAACGAGCACAAAAAGAAAACATTCCAGGACTAGATAAAAAAGAACATCTCATCAAAATAGTCTATGAAGAACTCGTACAATTTCTTGGTGGAGAGAAAAAAGAACCTGAAATTAACAAAAAGCCAACCAAACTCATGCTCGTTGGTCTCTTTGGTGCAGGAAAAACTACTACTTCTGGTAAAATTGCAAAATACTACACCAAACGTGGAAAAAAAGTTGCACTCGTAGGACTTGATGTATGGCGACCTGCTGCAATGAAGCAGTTAGAACAAGTAGGTAAAACTATTGGTGTTGATACCTATGTCAATCAAGAAGAAAAAGATCCCATTCAACTCTGGAATAATGTCAAAGACCAACTAGGCAACTATGATTTAGTGATCATTGACACCGCAGGACGAGACGCACTCTCAGAAGAACTCATCACAGAAATAGAAGAGGTTACAAAAACCATAAGTCCTGATGAAAAAATTCTCGTACTGCAAGCAGACATTGGTCAAGCAGCACAAAAGCAAGCAGAACAATTCCACAAATCCTGTGAAGTAACTGGTGTTATTATCTCAAAAATGGATGGTTCAGCAAAAGGTGGTGGAGCACTCACTGCATGCGCAGTAACTGGAGCGCCAATCATGTTTATTGGGGTAGGTGAACGTCCAGATGACTTTGAATCATTTAATCCAAAAGGATTCGTATCACGAATGCTTGGCATGGGAGACCTTGATGCACTGCTAGAAAAAGCAGAACTTGCAATGAAAGGCATGGACAATGAAGACATGCAAAAGAAACTCATGAAAGGTGACTTTGACCTCAATGATTTGTATGAACAAATGTCTGCCATGAAAAAAATGGGATCACTCTCAAAAATAATGGACCTCCTTCCAGGAATGGGCGGAATGAAAATCCCAAAAGATGCACTCAAAGTACAAGATGAAAAACTCACCAAATGGAAATTCATCATAGATTCCTGCACACCATTTGAGCGTGCAAATCCAGATCAAATGAGTGGATCACGAGTTGAGCGAATTGCAAAAGGCTCAGGAACCACAGTACAACAAGTACGAGAACTCCTCAAACAATACAAAATGTCTAAAAAACTCATGAAAACCATGGGCGGCTCTGAAAAGAAAATGCAGAAAATGATGGCAAAAATGCAAGGTGGCGGACTGCCTAGGTAATGTTCATCAGACTAAGCAAAGCGCATGTCTGATTTCGTAGCCTACAGTCGAAACTGTAGATGCATGGTGGCGGACTGCCTAGATGATTATTCTAAAAAATAACTCTCAAAATACTTAACCAAAGACTAAACGGCAACACTTTAGGTTATCAATATCATCAAATGCATCATTATCATCATAAATGCCAACAAGCACATAGTTGTCATTACATTGAGCGCTCCATTCCTCTAATGCACTTTGACTTCCTCCATCATAGATGTTCAGTGCACCTCCACCTTCTCCAAAATTATGACAGTCAGTATAATCTACACTCACAGAAGAAGATTCAATGCCATTAATTGCCTCCTGCAAAGAAACAAGTTCACCATCAAAAACCACATCTATTTCTTCAGAGCTATGGCCAAAAATAGCAGGCTGAGCAGTATTATATGCCCAAACACCAACAGATAAACATAATACTAAGAAAAAGGCACCCATCGTAAACAACCACTTATTGGTAAAATGAAGCTCAATCTTTACTGACATGGGAATATGTTCTATTTCACATATAAAAATGTATCCAACCACTAAATATATAAACATCCAACGACCCAATTCTTCATATGTTAGACCTTAAATTCGTAAGAGACAATGCAGACGTAGTAAGAAAAGATCTAGAAAAACGAAAGGACACAGAAAAACTCGCTTGGGTTGATGACATCCTTGAAAATGACCAAAGATACAGAGAAAAACTACAAGAGTCTCAAGATCTAAGAGCAGAACGAAATGTTGTTTCAAAAGCAATCAACGACAAAAAGAAAGCAGGGGAAAATGCAGATGCCGACATGGCACGAGCAAAAGAAATCCCGCAAGAATTAAACAAAATAGAAACAGAAATCGAAGGCATTCTAGAAGGCATCCAAAAGAAACTCATGCGTTTACCCAACATCATGCATGAATCAGTACCGTATGGTGAATCAAATGAAGATAACGTTCCAGTTGAACACTTTGGTAAAAAACCAGAATTTGGATTCAAACCAAAAGATCACGAAGAACTTATGCGAAAAAATAATCTTGTTGATTTAGAACGTGCTGCTAAAATAACTGGCAGTAGATTTTACTTTCTCAAAGGAGATCTTGCACTACTGCAAGTTGCTCTTGAAAAATACGCAATTGATTTCATGACAGAAAGAGGATATGAATTAACCATCCCTCCAGAGATGATGAACAGAAAAGCATACGAGGGAGTAACAGATCTTGATGATTTTGAAAATGTCATGTACAATGTGCAACCTGATGAATTCTACATGATAGCAACATCAGAACATCCACTTACTGCAATGTTCATGAATGAAATTATTGATGAAACAGAACTTCCAATCAAAATGGCTGGATTTAGTCATAATTTCAGAAGAGAAGTAGGCTCACATGACAAATCAGACAAGGGCATTTGGCGTGTACATCAATTTAACAAAGTAGAACAAGTAATCATCTGTAAACCAGAAGACTCGTGGGAACTTCACGAAGAACTTATCAGAAATGCAGAAGACTTTTTCACATCACTTGGTGTTCATTTTAGAAAAGTAAATATCTGCACAGGTGATCTTGGTATTGTTGCAGCAAAAAAATACGATCTAGAAGCATGGATTCCATCAGCAGAAAAATACAAAGAAATCGTATCCTGCTCAAATTGTACCGCATATCAAGCAACACGATTAAAAATGCGATACAGAACACCTGAAGGAAACATTCCAGTACACACACTCAATTCAACATGTGTTGCAATCTCAAGAGCACTTGTGGTCATAATGGAACAATTCCAAACGTCAGAAGGTGGAATAACCATCCCAGAAGTACTACGTCCATACATGAATGGCAAGAGAATCATAGGTCACATCTAAACATTTAAATAGTTCTTTTTCTCTTTCTCTTTTATGAAAATAAACTGGCTTGCATACACACTCATTGGTCTTGCAGTAATTATCACATCATCAATCATTGATGGCATGCAATTCTTTATCATCATAGGCGCAGTATTCTTATTCATGGGACTCGTACGGTTCATGACACGTCCAACCTACGATCCAAAACGAGAACCTAAAACAGACGCAGATTACGTTCGCTGTCTAAAATGCCACGCGTGGAATTATCCAAACGCAAAAGTATGCCATTACTGTAAGAAGCGGATGCATTAATTCTTAAGATAGTTTTTAGAAGAACCAGGACCAACACGTGTTTCTATTTGTGCAATATCATCAAGTATTGGATGGTGTCTTGGAGTATATGGTGTATCAGGACGAACACCAAATTCATGCTCAATAATGATTCGTGCATCTTCTGCAAGGGTAACAGAATCAAGAAATCGTTCTTCTCCTTCATTATGAAATAATGTCATACTATGAGAAACACATGTGCATTTAAAATTATTTTCCTTCAGTAAGAATATCTGAGATATCTGGAAACAACTCATCATAATTTTCTCTTGTAGGAATAATCCCTTCTGCAGCATATTGTTTTCGAAATTCATTTAGTGTTGCAAAATGATGGGTATCTTCAAATGGGGATGATACTTCAAAATCATATCTCCTATACCAATATTTGGGAAAGGCACCTGGATCAGGACAGGTACCCATATCAAAAACACCCCATCCTTGCGGACTCCACAGCAGCCAAAGAGATCGTTCCATCAGAGCAAATGCACCTCAACAATATCCTTATCTTTTACTTCCTTATCAAGACCATAGGACTGGCCAGGAAACTTAGAACTTCCCCACACCTTTGCCGTCTTAAATCGTTTCACAAAAGTTCTGTGCAATTTATTACACACATCACGAATAGTAGCACCTCTTTGAAGCACTAAAGGCTCACCCATATCAGCATCCTTTCCCTGCTCTTTCGTATAAATCCGAACTAGCCCAAGCTTCTTAAAAATACCTTCTTGCAATTCAACAAGATTCTCTTTCTCATTTGCACTAATACAAATATCACCATTAAGTTGTTTTCGAACCGCTTCTGCTTTCTTAGGATCAATATCTGCTTTGTTAATCACAACAAGTGATGGAATATACACCCTATTGCCCGCAATCACATCAATTAAATCATCATCAGTAATATCTTGTCGAACAACAATCTGACAATTCTGCCATCCCATTTGGCGAAGCATGTCCTTAATGAGTTCATCATTAAGATGTGTCTGTTTACACGTACAGGTTAAATCAATACCGCCCATCCCTGTTCTCTTCAGCTTTACATCAGGTGGGCGTACATTGAGTCGAAGACCAGCATCCCACGCTTCCTTCATCAAGTACTCATAATGCTGTGGTTTTTGAAAATCAATCACCATCACAATAAGTTCAGCAGCACGAATAGCCGCAAGTACTTCTTTACCTCTACCAGAACCCGATGCGGCACCTTCAATAATCCCTGGAACATCAAATAACTGAATCTTAGCACCACCATACTCAAGCAGACCGGGAATAACATCAAGAGTCGTAAAATCATATGCGCCAACTTTGGAATCGGCCTTGGTCAGTGCATTAAGCAGCGTACTCTTACCCACAGAAGGAAACCCGAGCATAGCAACCGTAGCATCCCCATTTTTCTTAATAGAATACCCAGAAGTAATTCCTGAGCCTTTTTTCTTTTGCTCTGCACGTTGCTTAAGTTCAGCAATTTTTGCCTTTACAAGACCAATGTGGTGCTGCGTACGCTTGTTATATTTTGTACGAGACAGCTCATCTTCAAGTTCCTTAATCTTACCAGCATAGTCTGACTTCTGGCTCTCATATCCTCGCATACCCTCTCTTTTCTCTCAATAATTTATAAAGATTCCTTGTAAGAACACCCTACAATACATTTAAATAGTATACAACCACAAAAAACCATGGTAAAAAAGAGGATTACCGTTGGGGGATGGTATCAACGAACAACACTACACCTCTCTGAAATCTATGAATTTTTATCAAAAGGAATCTCTTATGAACCACTTGACAAGAAAAAGCTCAACGCATTCTACAAAAAACTAGAGATTAGAAGCGTAGAACGAAAATTTGGTGAATTAGAACACATCAAAGCCATCACTAATACTGGAATTGAAATTACCTATTATGAAGATGGCCTCTATCTTATAGAAAGTACAAAAGAAAATGTAGAAGAACAACTCATCACCTATTTTGAAAAAACATTCAAACCTGCAATTGCCTATCTCTTCTCACTTGGAGCTCCAACACCAAAAATTCTTGCAAGTATAAAAGATAAACATCCAGTGGTCATCTCACAAATTGCAAAAAATCCCAAAACCTTCAAAATTCAAAAATCATATGGAAAAGTCTACTCCTCATATCACACAACAAATATCTCCGTATACAAAACAAGCAAGCACATCTTCATCATTGCAAAACCATCGGCAAAACAATCACTAGAACGCATAGTGGGCATCCAAATCTTCTTTAGAGAATTCAAAGATCAACTACGAAAATATCTACACATCCATCGTGTCGTGTGGGAAGAAATTAAACACATCAGCGAACGAGATGACATAAAAGGTAATGAACTTGATACCTTCAGAGCAAACCTTGAGAGTTACAAAAAAACCATTCACTTTATCAGCGAACGTATGGCGCAAATGGAGCCCTACGCAAAAACAAGAGAACAACTTGCGGGAACACTCAACGTACAAACACATCTTGTTGAATTATTCCATTATCGATTCGAAGACCTCTTTGACACTCTACAATATGTCCAGAAAGTATGGAACATGACCGTTGATTATGTTGAAGGCGCAATACAACTCATTGCAGGAATACAAGCAAGTTCTACAGGTAAAAGCATACGCTCTATACAAGTGCTCGCAAGCATTGGTGTCGTAGCAGGATTTATGCGTTATCTTGGAACAGAAGAAGTTGGTGGAATAACGCAAACAGGAATACTCTACCTTGCAGGACTCATTTTCATCGCATACCTCATTAACATTTCAATCAAAAATTACTACAAAAATAAAAATTATTCAATTAGGTTTGTTCCATTCAAAAAGTTTGAATAACCTTTAAAATACCTCCAATATAAACACACAAATGGTACTCATAGATACGCTACGAAGTATAACGTCCTTTACAGCACCTATTCAATCACTATTCAATAAATTTGTAGTGGGATTTATCATTTTCCTCATTGGTCTTATCATCTCAAGACTGGTTGGAAAACTGGTCACTCAAATTCTCCATGAAATAGAACTCAGATCTATTGTAAAAAAAGCAACACGTATAGACAAACCTCTTGATGAACGTGTAGGAAAAATTGTATTCTATATCCTTGCACTGATCAGTGCAGTAATAGCACTTGACTATGCGGGCCTTAGATCACCAGTGCTTTACATCGTAAGTGGTGGAATTACCCTTATCATTGTAGTTACCATCATCCTTACACTAAAAGATTTCACACCAAATGTAATTGCAACATTTCTCATACACAAAAGAAAACTCTTCAAAGTAGGTGACACTATTACTGTAGCATCAATGCAAGGAAAAGTAAAAGAAATTGGTTTGCAAAGCACTGCATTAGAAAATGGAACAGATACCGTCTATATTCCAAATGCAACTATTCTCAAAAAAAGAATTACGGTTAAAAAATCATAGTTGCTCAACAAGTGCAACAATGTCCCAAATTTGTGTTCTCATATATGAATCAAGATAATCATTATTTGCAAGAGTATCAAGTTCTACCATACATTTATCTTTCTTTAAAGAAACGTCCCCATCGCTCTTAAGCACGGCAATAACACCTTCAAGGCAAGACTTTACTGCTTTAGAAACACTGTCCTCCTCCTCAAGGATTGCCTCAATGGAAGCAATGATAAATGCAACATCACTCATCTTTTGTTTGCTCCATAAGTTCTTCTTGCAAAGAAGTCATATTACTACGAAGCTTTTCTTCTTGTGATGATAATGTTTCAATACGTTTTGTAAGAAGTACGTGTTTCTCTTCAAGTTCTTTTAACAAATCGTCTTTGCTCACTTTCACAAGCACATTACCAATGATCTTAAAACTCTCTTCAGTTTTTTTTAATTCAGAAACAGCATTTTGTGTCTCTTTAAGTTCACCTTCATACTGCTGTTTTTGCATAGAAAATTGTTGTAAATGTTGCTCCATCATTTGGAGTTGTTGTAATTGTTCTTTACTCATTTGCTTTTTTCAAACACGCTAAGAAGTTGTGTGATGCTATTCATGGAAGCTCTAAAGGCAGTAGCATCATTTGCACAAACTTCAAATGTTGTTGTATCCTTATCTGTTGTAACACTAATAGTTGATCGATCGTTATTCTTAAGATCAGGTTCAATGCAAGGTCCTGCATGAGGATCTTTCACAACGATCGTTGCAGTAATCATATTGCCTTAATTTTAGTAGGTTGTGATCGTGGTTTGTATACCATCTTTGAACCACAGTATGGGCATCGAACTTTCTTTCTTAAGAATTCTTCTCCAACTTTTTTAGCACAATCAAAGCATTTGTAATGTACCATTATTGTGCCTCCTTATGTTTGAAGCCATTACCAATGGTGTATGCTTTACCGGTGAATTTTTTATCACACTTGCTACATTCCCATATACCTGCTGCAACACGTTTAACACCGTCATATCTACAGTGTGGACACTGTTGCTTTGCATTCTTTAGTAAAAGAATCTTACTTAGGTTCTGTCGTACTTTTCTACCGTACCTAGGACCCAGTCCTCGAGTATTTTTCCTCTTAATCATTTATGCTGCCTCCATGAATATGATGGGACCGCCCAGACTTTCGAGATAGCTTTACTATCATTCGAACTGGGGTCCCCTGGTCTTTTGAATAAAAGCGTAATATCTTTTATTTCCCAAACCAGAGAGGATAACCAAGCTACCCCACGGCCCCATGCCGTAGGCTTCAGGAAAGATAGTCGCTTTTTAAAGGTTACTAAAGCTACAGAGAATAAAACAGTTAAGAAAAAGAAGTGATTGGTCCGTCACACGCTCTGGGTTGGGGGGATAGAAACGGTCTGACGGACACAATCTACTCATGAAAGTTACTTTTTGGCGGGGCCCTAAATTCCTTAATCCACTTAAGGCCGATGCGAGTCATTTCTTTGTTGAAATCTTCGCTGAGTTTGTATGTTTTTTTGTACATATCGTAGCTGATGAGTCCCATGCTACGACACGGTGTGAGTATCCTATCGTAAAATTGGCGTTTGTTATAGGATATTTTGATTTTTTTTCCTCGGTATTTGGGGGTAGGGATGGATACGATGAGATTCCCATCTTGCAGGGAATTGGCAAACAAAGACATCTCCGTCTTGCCGATCTCGCCGTTGTTAGCTTTGATGTGATCGATGAGTAGCCGAGCTACTATCGCTTGCTGCTCTGTTGCAAAGAGCAATTCATACATGTCCTCAGGCAAATTGTACCTGTCGAACAACATCACCATGTAATGTGTGGTAAAGCACTCAAGTATATAAATGTTTCGCTTAGTGTGGAAATTTCAACACTAGTTTCCACATGAAATGAAGGAGTATAGTAATTACACCATTAATGTCCAAACCTGTTTGTCGTCTATAAACGACCAAAGAACTCTCTAATGCGCACAGAATAGTCAAGTGCAACCTCTGGCTGAGAAATCACTTTTCGATAATTTTCCCACAAATATCGCTTATCAAGGTATACAATAACACCTTTATCCGTTTCAGATCGGATACATCGTCCAGCATTCTGCATTACCGTCGACAACGCAGGCATCACATACCCATAATCCCACCCTTTCCGATACTTACGATCATAATAATTAATCACAGACTGTGTTTCAAGATCAGGTTTTCCAAGAGGAAGTCCCACTACTACAACACACTTGAGTAAATCGCCCGGTAAATCAACACCTTCACCAAAACTTCCTGTTGCAACGCCCATGAGCACAGCTCCAGAATCTTTGTAAGCCTTAAAATTCTCAAGGAGTTCTTGTTTTTGCTCCTTACTCATCCCCGGAACTTCTGTAAACACCGTCTTCTCACAATCCGCACTCACATACGGGTATACGCTATCTCTTACCGCATAGGATGGAAAGAACACAGCCGTATTCCCAGGAACGGCATGAGCAATATCTACAATAATAGATGCCATTTCCTTAAACATTGCAGGCGATCGTTCTGCATATTTTGTAGTGGTCTTTGGAACAACAAGACTCATCCTATTCTCAGCAGGAAACGGGGATGGAAATTCAATTTGCCGACCTTTAATACCAAGTAAATCAGCAAACATGTTCACCGGACTAAGTGTGCCGCTCATCACAATGGATGCATACGCCTCATCAAACACAGGTCCTGTAAGAATGGATGGATCAAGACAATTGTGATTAAGTTCAATTCGCTCCCCACGACCACCAACCACGTGCCGCATAATATTCACAAATCCTTCCTTCTCGTTATAGATCTTCAAAAAATGTGCAATACTTCCAAGAAAACTCCTCTTCTTTAATTCACGAGTGCGATCTGCAGCATTTTCAAACTCTTCAATCATCTCATCTTTCTTGTGAAAAACAATCTCTCCTTTCTTCACAATCTTTTCTTCTTCAAGGCCAATACACTCAAGTAACTGTTCTTGCAGTTCATCAAGATAGGGAATCACATCATCATCCTCAAGTTCTTCAGCTTCTTTTCGTGCCTGCTTAATCAAATACGTACTCAGTGTAGAACTCAGCAGTTCTCGAATACGTCCAGGTAAATTGTGTGCTTCATCAACAATCACAATACACTTATCCAACTCTCGCTCAGTTTTCTGAAAAAAAGAATCCATCACAGACGGATTGAATATATAATAATAATCAGCAACAATCACTTTTGCCTTATTTGCAAGCATAAGAGACATCTCATACGGACACATCTCATACTCATCACACGTACTAATCACTTCTTCAACTGCAAGTGGACTTCTCATCTGCAATTGAAACAATGCATCCTTTGCCTTTACTGTTGGCTCCAAACTTTTCTTTCTACAATTGGTATAATACTCACACGTCCCTTCCTCTCGAACCTTCTTACAATACTCACTAAATTCCCCTGAAGAAAGTAAATCAACACCGCCCTGAAGACACATATGTTTCTTTCCAATCATATCAACAACAGGAATCGTAAGACCAAACTGCTCCTTAATGGCCTTAAGGGTATCAATAGCAATCACGTGTTGTGTATGTCGTGACGTAAGAAAAAAAACGGTAAGATCTTCTTCTTGTGCTTTCTTAAGTGCAGGACCAATAGACGCAATAGTTTTCCCAAGACCCGTTGGTGCATGCACAATAAGACTAGATTTATCATTTACTGCTCGTTGCACTGCACTAATCAGATCATGCTGTACATTCCGAATCTCTGCAAACGGAAAAAGAACATCTTTCTTATCCATGTTATACACCCATCTAGATCGTTAATAAAGATTATGGGAAATTTTGCGTAGGATTTTCAACACTCATAAATGTACCATTCCAAACATTCTCAATTTTAGTTATTGAAAATCTCGTGAACGAGATTTGCATGGGAGATGATGAAGAACCTGCACTTGAGTGCGAGATTTTCAATTCAAAAATTTGCGTATGGGTGCAAAAAGCGTTAATGCATCGTCCTTCAGGTCGGTGATAGCTTTGAGTAGCAAATTTTTGTTATGTAAACCCGCTCGGATTATTTCCGAATCATATCATACACATACGACGCGAGCGTAATCCCAAACACTGAAGCAAGAATGCTCCAAACCGTAAGCATTACAGGAATTGCAAAAAAGAACTGCATAAGGAGCACTGGCAATGAAAATATAATACTCACCACAAGACCAATAGCAATAGCACTCTCCTGAAGATGTCTATTGAGCTCCACAATAAAGAACGTAAGCATGACCATCACTAAAAAGAACACATAATTTGAAGCACCATTGGTTGCAACAAAGCTTCCAAGTGATTCATATGCGCCCTGAAGAATATACTCATGCACAATAATATTTGTCCCAAGCATAATCACAAATGCAGCAATAACTGCCACAACGCTTGTCCAAATACCCTGCCAATTGATGTTTCGCTTAATACGCATACAAGAATAAATCCAAAAGGAGTATTTAAACTTTTATCTTATTTTAAGAAAGAATATTGGGCGCCAAGGGCGGGACTTTCGCGTCTTGGGGCTCGACATTCGAACCCGCATGAGACTGCGTTAGCCTCACCAGGGCATCAACCTGGCGCATAACCAGATTCTGCCACCTTGGCTCTACCCAAATGTTTATATATGTAAGAAACAATGCATGTATACTGCGTTAGTCTCTCCAGGCCATCAACCTGGTTTTTCTTTTCATCTATTCTTCATAAATGATTCTCAGAATATTTCGGAAATTTTACGAAGAAATAGATACAATTTTATACCTAATGCCCCACAAATTACTTGAGGTGATATCATGTCAATAATAGCAATACTTGTTGCATCAATTGCATCAATGATAATTGGAATGTTCTGGTACTCACAAGCTGGCTTTGGTAAAAGTTGGATGAAAGAAACTGGAATGACCAAAAAGAAAATGAAAAAAATGGCAATAAGTCCTGTGCAAGCAATGACGCTTGGGTTTCTTGCAACCGTATTAACAGCATACATTCTAGCAAAAGTCCTATTTATGACACCACTAACTGGTACCATGGGAGGACTACAGCTTGGATTTTGGATCTGGCTTGGTTTTGTTGCAACAACACAACTAGGTGTAGTACTTTGGGAAGGAAAAACAGTAAAACTCTTTACCATAAACACCTTCTACAGTTTAGTAAATCTACTCGTCATTGGTGCAATCATAGGCGCAATGGCATAGTTTTTTTTTCTTATTTTTCTTTCTTTATAATGTTCCAATATGTATATCCGTAACCCTTATAAATACACCACAACTCTCTAAAGTATATAATACAGACTATATGTATTGCAGGGGGGATTAACAGTGAAACAAGAACAAAGTAACATTTTCAACATTCTATTCAGAGAAAAACCAGCAATGATGCTCGTTGAACTCATGAACGCAAAAGGTGAACTCTACGCATCATCACTTGCAAAAAAAATCGATTGCACATATTCACACGTAGTAAAAGTACTACAAGAAATGGAAAAAGCAGGTCTGATCAATTTTGACAAACAAGGAAGATTAAAACTCCTTACATTAACAAAAACAGGATCAGATGTGGCAATGAACATCGAAAAAATCCGAAGCATGCTATAAGCATGTCTCTTTCTTTTTTACTACTTATTCTTTAAGTCCTCTGCCAATTTTAAGCAAGTACACATTTACACAAAAGAACACAACCGTAAATACGCTCAGTACGCTAAGACCAACCCATACAGGTATTTCTGAAAAACCAAGAAACCCATGTCTAAATCCAGATACCATGTACACAATAGGATTAAGCAAAGACACCTTCTGCCAAAATGCAGGCAGAAGATCAATGGAGTAAAACACTCCACCAAGATACGTCAGTGGTGTAAGTACGAAGGTTGGAACAATGGTGACATCATCAAACTTCTTTGCAAAAATACCATTTGTAAATCCTGCAAGTGAAAACATCACAGATGTTAAGATAGCAAATGCAAATACAATAAGTATGTTACTCAAAATAAGTTTGGTAAACAATAAACTCACAATAGTTACAATAACACCAACAAGCAGTCCACGTGAAACACCACCAAGCGCAAAACCAAGAAGTACTTGCCAATACGGCATAGGACTCACTAATAATTCTTCAATATTATTCTGAAACTTAGCACCAAAGAAACTACTGGACACATTAGAGTATGAATTTGTTATAATGGCCATCATTACAAGACCAGGAACAATAAATGCGATATAGGAAACACCATGCAGATCATCAATCTGTGACCCAATAAACGTACCAAAGATCAAAAAGTACAATGACATCGTAATGGCAGGAGGAAGCAGCGTCTGCGACCAAATGCGCAAGAAACGTTGAATCTCTTTTCTCACTAGTGTGTACAATCCTATAACATTCATTTGGTCAACCTCACAAAAATTTCTTCAAGTCTATTATTCTTTGGTCCAATACTCAGCACAGTCACCTTTTGTTTCTTGAGTTCTTCAATAAGCTTCGTAACCGTATACCCTTTCTGCAAATTAACTTCAATTCGTCCATCAGCATATGTGGCAGAGCACTTGAGTTTTGCAGGATCTACATCTCCTTCAACATCAACAACATAGGTTTCTTCATCAAGTTTAGAGAGGAGTTCTTTCTTAGGCAAGTTCACCAGAATCTTTCCCTTATCAATAATAGCAATATTATTACAAAGTAACTCTGCCTCTTCAAGATAGTGTGTAGTAAGTAAAATAGTAACGCCTTTTTTGTTAAGCTTTGTTAAAAAATCCCACATTCCTCGTCGAAGTTCAACATCAACACCTGCAGTGGGCTCATCTAAAATCAAAATCTCAGGTTCATGAATAAGTGCTCGTGCAATCATAAGACGTCGCTTCATACCACCTGAAAGACTTCGTGAAACAGCATTTCTCTTCTCCCACAAACTCAGTTCTTTAAGGACTTTTTCAGCTCGCTCCAAAGCAACAGATCTTGGAACGCCATAATATCCTGCTTGCTGCACGACAATATCAATCACCTTCTCAAAAATATTAAAGTTAAACTCCTGTGGAACAATTCCCAGCTTACTCTTTGCAAGTTCTGTCTCAAGATCAGTATCATGACCCATTACAGTAATACGCCCACTCGTCTTAGTCACCAATTGTGTGAGCGCTCCAATAGTCGTACTCTTACCTGCACCATTAGGACCAAGCAAAGCAAAAAAGTCACCTTTCTTAATCGTAAGATCAATACCTTTGAGTGCTTCAACACCACCACGGTACACTTTCTTTAGCTGAGAAATCTCAATGGCATTCATACGCTTTCAAAAATAATCGTTCATTAAAAAGGTTATGTTTAGAAGAAAAATAAAGTAAAAGAAAAAAGAATTGATCTATTCGATCAATAGTGCAATTCTTGATGGATCATATTTCCAATCTTGCGGAAGTCTTCCAGTCGTCCGGTAGTATTTTACCAGTCTCTTGGACTTACTTCGTGTCAAAATAAGACCTCGTTTTGCACCTTCATCTTTGTGATTCTTTTCAAGGTGATTTCTAAGGAAAATTTCCTTCTTTAGTAAAGCCATTAAGTCTTCTGGAATTTCAGGAAGTAACTCCTTTTCCTTAAGCACTTCAGTAATGGTTTTTCCAAGTACCGTTTTAATATCTGGAATACCGTAGTGGTCTCGAAGTTCAAGACCAATCTGAGAAGCGCCTTTACCTTCTTTTGCAAATTTTACAATAAGAAGTTCAATTTCTTTTGGCTTATATTTCATCCAACTTTCTACTTTCATATCAAGGGGTTTGTAGCTTCGCGCTTTACCCTTGGTTCCTGTATGCATTCTACCCATTTTTGTGTATGATTCAATCGAAGAATAAGTCTATGTGCTCATCCTCCAGCGTATGTAAGCCATAACCGACATACCTATCGAATACACTACAGAACCCAATATGTGTTTATAAAGCTTTCTTAGAAATCACAAGAAGAAAAAAAATAAAACAAAAAAACCTAAGGATTAAAACTTAGGGTTTTTGGATGCTTTGAACTTCAGAACCTTCTTGGAAGGAATCTTAAGCTTAGCGCCTGTTTGTGGGTTAACACCCATTCTAGCTTTGGTCTTAACAATTTTGAATGTACCAAATCCAACAAGACCAACATCGCCTTTCTTAACGCCTTTCATGATACCGCTCAGTACTGCGGTAAGTGCTCGTTCTGCATCTGCCTTACTACTGCCAGTTTCACCAGCAACAAATTCTACTAATTCTGCTTTATTCATTTTGATCATATACCCCCGATAACTCGTACTTTTCTCGTCGAACAACTCATATATAAATGTAGTGGTTAAGAATTTAGAAAACCCTGATGCAGTCAAGCAAGAAACCTATTTCTCAAATTGTTTTCTGCCCTGATCTCGCTTCCCTGATTGCCACTCTTTGAGCACCGCTCGTGCAGCACGTTCTGTATCAACCTCGCCGCCTTTAATCAGATAGTGCTTTTGTCGTCCAACTGCTTCAAGAAACTCTTCAAAATCATCAAGCTCAATCCCATAGTGTTTTGCAACTTCATCACCATGTTCTTCAAGCAAATAAAACACTGCCGCTTCTGGATCTTTAATCTGCTCTGCACTCTTTGCACCAATCATTGCGTGCATATGATCATCTTTCTCTTTATACGGAATTACACCAGGAGAGTCAAGAATCAAAAATTTCTTTGCTCGCACATGCTGCGTTCCTCTGGTATGACCTGCAACAGCAGAGGTAGAAGCTGAGCCTTTTCCCTTAAGCGCATTTGCAAGACTACTCTTTCCCACATTAGGATATCCAAGCAGTCCCACTCGTGGAACATCATATTCAAGTTGAGAAGCAAGCGTATAAATTCGCTCTTTTAACATCTTAATACCATGATACTCTGTTGAGGAAACAAAAATAGCATACTTGAGTTTCTTTCGTTGCATTTCAAGGAATTCTTGATCAGACAAGTCACATTTATTGAGTGCATAAATAAGAGGCTTGCCGCTCTTCTTTACCTTATCCTCAACTTCCTTATTTCGTGTCTCATCAATATGCCGAGCATCAAGCACCATCACAAGAATGTCTGCATCTTTAATGACCTTATTTACTGCTTTCCAAAACATATCACAAAAGAATCCTCTTGACTATAAAAGACTTAGCATCTATCGTTACATATATATAGCAGTAATTCAACAAAACACTTGTGGCTGAAAGTGAATTCATTACCTTAAGCATTGTTGTCATGTTAGCTGTGGGGATTTCAGGGCTTGTTTCTCTACTCAAGCAACCAGCAATCATAGGCTATATCATAACAGGAATAGTTGCAGGACCACTGCTCCTTGACATTACCAGCCACAGTACAGCCTTTGAAACATTCGCATCTCTTGGTGTAACCATTCTACTATTCATGGTAGGTTTACATCTTAATCCAAAAGCAGTAAAAGAACTAGGCACCGTATCCTTACTTGCAGGTCTTGGACAAGTGCTCTTCACATTCATTGGCGGATATCTCATTGCTCTTACCATAGGATTTACAAATATTCAATCCATTTACATTGCAGTAGCACTTACGTTCTCAAGTACCATTGTTATTCTAAAATTACTCGCAGACAAAAAAGACACCGATTCACTCTATGGTAGAATTACAATTGGTATTCTTATCATTCAAGACCTTGTTGCTATGCTTGGTCTCATGCTTGTATCCTCACTAGGATCAGAAGGTGGACTTGGAACACTTTTCACACAAGTAGTCCTACAAGGATTTGGTATGCTTGTCGTGCTTTACTTTGTAGGGAGATACGCACTTCCAAAAATTATTGATTTTATTGCAAAATCACAAGAATACTTACTTTTATTCTCAATCGGATGGTGTATCTTTATTGCAACTATCTTTTACTATCTGAATTTTTCCATTGAAATTGGTGCACTGCTTGCAGGGGTAACATTATCCGTTTCACCCTATCGACACGAAATTAGTTCAAAAATGAGAGTACTTCGAGACTTCTTTATCTTACTCTTCTTTGTCATGTTAGGGAGTCAAATTACCTTTGATGCCCTTGCAACACAACTTGTCCCAATCATCGTATTCTCTCTCTTTGTACTTATTGGAAACCCAATCATTGTAATGATTGTCATGGGTATGCTTGGCTACACCAAACGAACATCCTTCAAAACAGGAATGGCACTCGCACAAATCAGTGAGTTCTCACTCATCCTAGTAGGTATTGGTGTAACCGTTGGCCAAGTTGATGTGAATACACTCTCATTTGTAACCATGGTTGGAATAATTACTATCGCCATTTCATCCTACATGATTGACTACACCAACAAACTCTATGATCTACTCAGTCCTTACATGTCTATCTTTGAAAAGAAACGAATCAAGGAAAAGAAAGTAAGAAAAAAACATAAAGATGCAAACATCATCGTCTTTGGCTGTCACAGAATTGGAACCAGCCTTGTTGATGGACTTGATCGAGCGGGAAAAAACTTCCTTGTAGTTGACTACGATCCTGAACGAATTGCAGAACTTACCCAAGAAGGAGTCAACTGTCTATTTGGTGATGCAGAAGATGCAGAGTTTATCAAAGACCTCACCACAAACAAAACACGAATGATCGTCTCATCAATTCCAGAAAAAGAAGTCAACGAAATTATTATCAAAGCAGCATTATCAAAAAATAAAAAAGTGATTGTGCTCTGCCTAGCACATAGTATTTCAGAAGCAATTGAACTCTATGATCTTGGTGCATCCTATGTCATTCTACCGCACTTCCTTGGTGGAGATCACGCATCAACCATCCTTGATTCCTTTGGATTTAACGCAAAGAAATACCAAAAGAAGAAAGACCTACACATCAAGGATCTACACAAAAGAAGAAGCAAGGGACACGATATCAACAATTAATCACCAAAAGTCCTAAAACGTTTTAAATCAATTAATTCTTACCATCTCATGAAAAAAGGTGATAGAAAAACACTCTTTGGTACCTTTATATTAGTATTCTTTATCTTATTGCTCTACAACTCAATGGTGGGTTCTCAATGGGGCTTTGATAGCATCATGTCCATTATTGTCCTTGTGATTTTCTATTACCTTGATGACTATCTTGATATCACCTATGCAGAGTTCATCGTAGGAATTATAGCACTCACTCTGCACAACCTTGGATCATTTGATTTCTATGCATTTCAAATGGGATTCATCTATTATGATAACATTGTGCACATGGTATCCTCTCTTGCACTGGGCATGGGATTCTTTAGAGTATTCTACACCCGGTTCCACATCGAAAACAGAGAACAACTCATTGCACTATTCTTAATGTCAATAGGTCTTGTTTCTTTACTGGGTATAGGCATAGAAACCACTGAATACGCAGGTCATGTGTTCCTCGGAGAAGGTGATGGAATCTTCTTCACGGGAGTTGGGGACGCAAACAAACTTGGCGATCCACTCGAACAATACAAAGATGCACTTGAAGATCTCATGTGGAACTTCTTTGGAGCACTCATTGGTGCAACCATAACACTACTTAGACTTGATACTTCTTCAGAAGGGAGGAAGTCAAAGCACCCAGAGCGATTACCACCCAAAACACGAGATCAGAAATTAACCCCATACCTAAAAGAATTAAGTTCACAACCAGCAAAACAACCACAAAGATCGAAAGTACTTTCTTCATAAGGGAAGCGCCTCATCATTCTTTTTTAATGCAAACGTGTGTTCACCACTAATGCTTATGCCTGCATATCTTCCTTGCTCTAAACAACGAGTGTATGTTCTACAAGAAACATCTTTTACTGTTGCAATGATCTGATCATGTGGTGCAAAACGTGTAAGTCTATGCAAACCATGTCTACTCAAAAAAAGACCTATCTTCTCAAGTAATTGTTTACTTTGTGATTGTTGATCAAGGTATCTCATGTGGCAATTAAGTGTGCTTCCTTTTCCAACAAAAAGATGTTCCCTATTATTATACAAATAGTGGGTATCAAAGAGTTCTTTTTCTACAACCAACGCATCGCCATCTCGAAGTGCACCAAATTCAATCTGTGGATACTCTTCAGCAAGCTCTAGCATAGTTGCAAGATCAAACAAATCGCTTCTTGCTCGAAGCATTTTCATATGAAGTCCCGTTTTATCACTTCTTCTTCCCACTTGCATAGATACAAATCCTTCAAGAAAATACTCACCCATATCAAACGTTCTATAATATGTTGCCTCTGCATGATTGCAGCGAGGACAAGAATTATCACTAAAATGACCCATCTCATCACATAAAAATCGAAGACCCTTATACTGATGCGCACTACTCACCTCTTTATCTGAAAAACCATGAATCAATCCAAGAAGTTCATCTCTATAGAAGTTTCCAGTATCATATCGCCTAGTAGGCAGCGTAGTGCTCATAGAAGAAGCTAACGTAGTGAAATATAAAAATCTGTTGTATGATTACAGAAGATCTCTAATAGAAGCATCACATCGATAGGTAGCATCAACAACTGCAGGAATATCCTCAAACCGCTCTACATTCCCGGGCGTTACCCACACAGGAATCCCTTTAAGTGCAACTTCGCGAATAGTATCCCATCCACAATCGTCATATTCTCTAAATCGTCTTCGAACACCCTGAGGATCATCATCTTTTCGATGTGTAAGTGGTTCTTCACATGTTCTGCAAAGACCTTGTGGGATTCCCTCTTGAGTAAATCCAACACCAAGTGGTTGTCGCTCTATTTCAGTTGCACGTGCATTATAATCAAGATTACATGGTTTGCATTGCATTCGGCCAACAGTTCGATTAAAAATATCATTAGGGTCAGCATGCACCAGCAACATTCCCTCAACAGGATGCCCAATATGTTTGAGGTAGTCAAATACAGGTTCAACTTGATCAGGTGATCGAAGCCACCCATCTCCAACGTACCCCATATGACCTGCACAAGGATGAATAGCACTCGTAAGGTGATACATCAGTGTATTGACAGGTGCATATAGTTTTAATTCACTATACAAGACAGCATTTCTGTCCTCTTTGTGTAATCTAAATGATTCTCCAAATGTTCTTTGAGAATACTCTTCAAGAAATGCTTCAACTGCATCTTCATTTGCAAGAAGATTTTTCAGAGTATCTTGATTTTCATCTTGATGCGCATGAATAAAATGATTAAGTACTTTTCGCGTATTCCCATTCAGTCTTTCACCAATACCTCTAAACAAAGCACCACTCTCTTTCCAAAGAAGATTTTGTCTCTTTGCAGTAACTTTAGCTCGTGCTTTTTTACCACTGCCAGAATAACCCGTTACAATAATGCTCTTATTCTCAGGAAGCGTAGAAAGATCTGTATCATTAAAGACAATTCCTTCAAGTTGAGGATGTACATCTTTTCCATGAATTTCATGAATATTGCTCATTGTAATAGTGACTTATCGACCATTTAAAAAGCTATGTGGTACTATCAGGTCGCTTTCCATATCGGTGATATCTATGTCTATAGGAAATATTGAATAACCCATACTCTGCAATTGCCTGCATGATATTATCTCGCTTAAACACAATATTGGTGTGGTGGGTATCTCTTTTTTTGCTGTAATAGTATCCAATATTCTCATCAGCACTAAGACCAATTGCCGGGTACACGCAGTCAAATAAATCTACAATCTCTTCTGCAAAATGAAGCGCAACATCCTTGTTTTTATTTCCATTCAGGTGCATTCGAAATTTGATACCTCTTGCTCTGTGCATCTTTGCAGTCATCATAATAGTAAGGTAATCAATTAATACCTTATTGGCAACCTTTTTCTCATCTTTGTAAACTGATTTTCTTTTTTCTTTGAGAAACTGAATGTAGGGTGGAAGCTGTGGGACAAGCGTAACTTTTCGATCAGGTTCTTCTTTTGTTCCTTCTCCTTGCTGCACACCAAGCAAAGACATCACTCTGCCATACGCTGAATTTGGAGCATACTGAATTGAACCTCTGCTCCCTTTTCTAAACGTAATACCAAGTCGTCTTTCACTAAATCTGAGTTGTTCTACAGGAACATTCTGTAAGTGCCCTACATAATTATGCAAATTACCACTCCACATGGTCCACGCAACAAGGTGATTAATGGCAAGTAGTTGCGGATTCATATACGTTAAAGGAAGAACGCCCTTACTTTGAAGTACATCAAGACCTTCTTGAATATGATGACTTGTTTCTGAAGTAAATGTTTCTACAAAATCATCGATATTTACCAGCGGTTGTTGTCTTCCCAAAACGACTCTAGTCATACAGAGGGAGCCATGTAGGACGTTTTAAAAGTAAGCATAACACTTATAAAGCATCTTAGTCCACCATAAACACACAGTCCCGTAGTGTAGTGGTCAATCATCTCGGATTTTGGGGGCATAAAACGAAAGGTTTATGCCAAAAACGTCCGAGGACCCTGGTTCGAATCCGGGCGGGACTATAACCTTTTCCGTGATTCTCAAGGGTGCACTAACACCAGTGTACATAATATACAGAATATTTATTAATCTCTTACATTAGAAGCCATCACGGCAAAAATAACAATTCATCAAAGGTTTCAAAATAGTGAGTGTAGTTTTTTTGCTTGAATTGTTTTAGATTTTTGAAACATCTGAGCATAAAATATAGAAATGGATTAATGTAGATAGTTTAAATGAATATCAATAAAATTAGTATATTTTGCAAACACTTCTTCTCTTTTTTCAACAACAGGTGCCCACCTACTTGACTGTGCTTTAACAACGCTGGGTTGACAAACATCAACATCATACAACACCAAACGTTCAAAACACGTAGAAAACACCTGTGGATCAACAATCAAATCATCATCTAAAAAAATAAACTGATCGTAGTTTTCAAGAAAACCAAAATCTTCCAAGGCCTTCACATAATTTGGCATTTTAAAATCCCTATTCCAAAGAAAGTATGCGCACTGGTTTTTTAATCGACTAGCAACAGCTGTATCTTCTCCATAATAAATCAAACACACATCTTCTCTTACTTGTCCAATCCAATCGGGAGGGAAGTCTCCCACAGAACAAAGAATAAGGTTTTTCATCCCATAAAAAGAGAAAGACATTTTTTAAAGATTTATCTCATAGCAACAAAAACCTTATTAACCTCTACATCAAAAAATACACATGAAACGCGCAATACTCACACTACTCATTATAGTAACAGTACTCTTAGTTGCATGTAACACTACACCTTCTACAACAGATGACACCACACAAGAAGAACAAGTAGAAGACACAACGCCTGAAGTAGAACAACAACAAGAAGAAACCACTCAAGCACCACGAGCAGATCTACAACCTGAACTCAATGCAGACACCTTCTATCCCGATGGTGGAGAAACACTCACACTTACCGCATCAACAAAAAACGGCGGATTTGGTAAAACCACCAAAGACACCTTCTCTTGGAAAGTAACACTCACAAGAGATGGAACACAGCTCAAAGAAGAAACAGGGACATACACGGGAACACTTCTGGCATCAGAAGATGCAACACTGCACGAATTTGACTATCAATTCTCAGATCTTGGTACCTACGAATACACACTCACTGTTGATACAGAAAATACTGTTCCAGAAACCAAAGAAGACAATAACGAAAAAACCGTAAAAATCTACGTAAGAGAAGCAGGCGCAGGTGAAGTACAAGAATCAACCACATCAGATGATGAAGAAACAACATCCAGCAGTAGCGATGACGAATCCTCTTCAGATGAAGTAACAGACTGTACCGATTCAGATGGCGGAGAAAAAGAAGCAACACAGGGAACATGTACTGACGCATCATTTCCAAACGGAAGAGATGATTTCTGTTCAAGTGATGAAACACTAAGAGAATTCGTATGCCGTCAAAGTGAATGTGATATCGTAACTATTGACTGTGATAACATATGCAGAAATGGTGTCTGTTTATAAATAATCTATTTTTCTTTTTTTACCTTCTTTCTTAACTCTAATGAACTTTATAAAGAATCATTGAGTAGCTCGTGTAATGGGGTATCACTATTTATGATTTCAAAAGAAGCAATTTCTAACGTATCTTCAGGAATGTCAATTCCACTTATACGTCAAATGAATGCAATCAAACATCCCTCTTCAATTAACCTTGGAATTGGTCAATTATTATTTCAAACAGATAAAAAAATACTTGATGCTTTAGCAAACTCTACTCAAGCAGATTTAAGATATGGTCCAAATGCAGGCATTAATGAATTGCGTGAAGCAGTTGCTGAAAAGTATGAAGGACAAAAAGAAGGAGTAACTATTACAACAGGGGTACAAGAGGCATATTTTAACACAATCATGGCACTCAAATTATGCGGTGCAAAAAAAATACTAGTACCAAATCCAGGTTTTGGTATTTATCACAAAGTTGCTAAAGCACATGGGGTTGAGGTAGAATTTTACAACCTCAATGAAGAACTATCTCTTAACATTGACTCCTTGGAAAAGCAAATTCAACAAGGGTGCGATGGACTAGTAATAAATTATCCAGGCAATCCCACAGGTATGGTATTTGATAGATCTACTAAAGAAGAACTTGCCGCAATGCTCTTAAGAAATGGAAGTCCTCACGTAATCTCTGATGAGATTTATAGTGAATTATCTTTTTTCATACCACGCACGTCTTTTTCACAAGAATATGAACACACAATCGTTCTTGATGGAGTAAGTAAGTCAGGTGCGTGTGCAGGATTAAGAGTGGGTTGGGCCTACACGCCTGATGAAGAACTATCAAACATCATCGCATGCTGTGGTATTAATGTAAAGAGTACGCCTGCAACAATTAATCAAAAAGCAGCACTTCCTGTTGTAACGGGTGAAACAGCACATTCAATAAAGAGTTACAATAATTATTTAGCACATAATGCATTCGTTGCAAAGAGATGCCTATTGGAGATGGGTGCAAATGTTGTTACACCGCAGGGAGGACTGTATATTTTTCCAAAATTCAATGTTGATGACACCGAACCATTTTGTAGGTATGCGGCATCAACAGAAAATGGAGTAGTTTTAGTTCCAGGAAGTGCATTTGGAGATAAAACAAGAATACGAATCTCTCTTGGAACAACAAACACAAAAGAAGGGATGAAGCGCTTTTCAAAATTATGGGGTGAATACCATGCTTAAAGAATTTGAAACACTACAGGACAGATTTAATTCACATCCATTTCCGTATGGTCTAAAATTAGGTGGTCAAGAAACCTCTCTAGTTGTCAGTGCAGGCATGCATGGGAATGAACAAATAAACATTCGATCAATGCTCGATGTCCTAAACGAATATGGTTCTACAATAAATCAATCAAATAAAGGAACCTGCTTTCTTATTGGAAACCCAAAAGCAGTAATTGCAAACACTCGTTTTATTGAAGTAGATCTAAATAGGAGCTTTGGTGTAGAAGGAAATCTCTATGAACAACAAAGAGCAAGGGAAATTATGGAAGGACTAGGAAGTTTCTCTTATGCTCTAGATTTACACCAAACCATAGGTCCTACAGAACAACCATTTGGGATTTTTCCAGAGTTACCACAGTTAATGCAATTCTTTTCACAAGTGGGCGTAGAAAATGTAGTATGCACTGATCCAAAAAAAGGAAGCAATGTAACGTGCTTTGATGAATATTATTCATTAAACAGAGGTGTTTGCTCAATTGTAGTAGAAGTTGGATCTATACAAGATGATCCACACCCCATGTATGATATTTCAAAAAATGCAATACTCTCTGCTTTGCAGTATGTGGGAGTACTTCCTGGATTTCCAAAACATGTTGAAATAACACCATGGAAACAAGAACAACTCGTGATGAATGGGGATGAAGTAAAGCTTGTTCCTGGCCTTGTAAACTTTGGCCAAATAAAAAGAGGACAAATTGTAGCTCACGATGGAGAGAAAGAAATAGGAGCAGCTCATGATGGGGTTGCTTTATTTCCAAAGTATCTTCCATCAAAAGATAAATACATTCTTCGAGTAGCGAAGAAAATGGGGGAATAAAAATGTATGATAGAAATAGAGTAGAACAAATGCCTGGTATTGAAAATGTAGCTCTAGCAAGAGTATATGCTGGAGAAAGACTAGTTGGTCTAGTACCAAATCTGCCTGGTAAACAAGGATCACTAAGAATCTTTCATGGTCTAACAAAAGATGGTAAATTAAACCACGAAGGGGTTGCAGAAGCACTTGATATTTTTGGAAGAGAGTTAGTTGACGAAACAATTGCAAATCCGTCATCACATCCAAACATTGATCTTCTATTAACATATGGGGAAGGCCTAAATATTGATTTTGTAACAACAAGAAAACCAAATCTCTTTGAAGAGTTATCAGCAAATCCTGGATACGAAGCAAGAATGGAAGGTGTTGAACTACTTGAAAAAGGACTCATTAGAACAGCTGAAAAAGTAAATGGTGTATGGAATGCACAAAAGTATGGAATTGATGCAATGAATAAAACCTTTGGTGCACAAGACAATTATACAATGGGTGATGGCTTCTATGATAAAGTACCATTATTAACTGCGGGTTGGACAAAAAAAGAATTTGATGAAGCAGGTGTACGATTTATTCCTGGTTCCTTTGCACGAAGAGGCGCATACATTGGTAAAGGAACAACACTTATGCCTGGAGGAATTGTAAACACAGGTGCATACATTGCAGGTGAAGGTGTTATGATTGACGGTGGTGCAAGAGTTGCAACTGGAGTTCAAATTGGAAAAGGCGTTAAACTCGGTGCAGGTTCAGGTACTGAAGGAATGTTAGAACCAGCAGGTATGCTTCCAACAATTCTTGAAGACAAAGTACGAGTGGGTGCAAACTGTGAACTAACTGGTCTCATTGGTGAAGGTAGCATTATTTCATCAGGTGTTGTAATGGCATCAGGTGTAAAAATCTATGATGAAAGAACAGCTGACTTCCTAGCGCCAATTGGTGTTGAAATTGAAGGAAAGCTACATGCAATGCCACACATTCCAGCAGACAGAGTGGCAGTTCCTGGAATATATGTGAAAGATGGATCTCCTGTGGGTGGAACATGTATTAGATTACTTGAAAAACCAGCATCAGAAACAGACTTTGCAAAAGCACCAAAGAATACACAACTCTACACTACATTTTAGAGTTTTTTCTTATTCTTTTTTTATTTCAACTTCTCTACAATCCTTATCCAAATAAAACACATCCAAAGAACCACCGCAATACTTCTCAACAAGCATCTTAAGCTCAGCAGCAGCAATCTCAATATCTTCACGTGAAGTACTTTTTAGACCTTCAAGCACAAGTGTACTATTCACAGTAGACTCACTCATCTTAGTACGCTCTCCTTCTCGCCAGTTCCACCGACGACAAAGCACACCAGTATCATCTTTATACACTACTTCGCCTTCTTTTGGATGATCGACCTCAGAAGATCCAAGTTGAATAAATTCCTCTGTCCCATCAGCAATCCCCAAAACAATATCACCCGAAACATGATCAAGATCGTCTCCCCCAACAGGAAGCAAATGTCGAATGGAAACAATATTATAACAATCAACAAGTGAATTAATACAGGGAAGATCCTCTCCTGCCTGCACTCGTTTAAGCAGTGCTTCAACAGAACACTTGTATTTTTTTGGCTTGCCACCAAATGCAGAATATGCTTCTCTCCAATCTTTAATTTTAGGAAGATCAGAAAGTACTTTATCGCCCATCTTTGCACGAACATCTAAAACCACTTGTGCAAGTGCAGCAGAAAGCTCATCGCTTTTTGTACTATTATCAATACCTTTTGCAACAATAACTCCTAACTTCACATCAGGAAATTGCTCAGCAACAGCATCACTAATCATTAATTTCATTTAGAATACTTCTCCAAGAACTCTTCCTCAACAAAATGCAAATTCCCTGGAATAATTAAACACTGAGGCGTCTCACTAATGACAGGAACATCACGTGCCTTACATACCTTAACAATTGCATGATCAGAACCTAAATGTGCACAGCACACAACAGTTTCATCGTCATCAAGCCCTCGCTCAATAAGAAAGTTAACTGCCTCACGACAGGTCATATATTTCTCTTCTTCAGGTCGAAGATCAAGTAAAAATAACGTGTGCATCCCCATTTCTTTATTCTTTACAAACACATCATAGGGTGTAGTCACATTCTCATGATCAAAGGGAATGGAGGTCACTTTACCATATTTGTACAATTCAAGACCAACAATGCCAATAGCCGTAAGTACAGACACATTGCCAATAACGCTTGTCTCAATACCGCGTTCCATAGCACGATTATACAAATCCATGTGCGTTGTTGCAGAGAACGGATCGCCAATGACTAAAAAACATGTCTTTTTCTCGGCAGCATCCTTCAAAATAGTCACTTCTGCCTGCTTCTCAACCACTTCGCGGTCTGCAGGAATGATGCTCTTGCCATAATACTGCTCTAAATCCGCAATGGTAGCATGCGTAAGTTTGGACGTATACGTTTCAAGATACAATACATCTGCATCTTTGATCTGCTCAAGACCCTTAACCGTAACACTCTTCTCATCTTGCATCCCAAGACCAATAATATGTAAGCTCATAAAGAATGGGTTCAAACAGTGATTTATTAACCTTTAGATTTATAGTATGGTCAAAATTCAGGAAATGGCTTCTGCAAAATATATATTCGAAACAATAAATGTATAAATATGAGCAATTGACTAAAAAGGATTAAGAAAAAGAGTTTTTGGCGAAACTCGATGTTTAGTTTGTTTTGTGTGTTTATCGACGACCACTTGTTGGCGCAAGTAATCTTCTAGTAGTAGTGTGAACTATAATAGATATAAATGTTTACATACTCAAAAATATATATTCAAGGATACAAATCCGGGGGAAAAAGAAAAAATGGACTTTATTGTGCAAAACGCGTTGAAACAACAAGAAGATGTAGGACAAGAAGACCTTGGCGTAGGCCAAGCAAACATTAAGGTTATCGGTGCAGGTGGCGCTGGTAGTAATATGGTAAACTGGCTATACAAAAAAGGCGTACGAGGCGCTGAGATTATGGCTTGTAACACAGACCAACAACACCTTAATATGGTAGAAGCAGATAGAAAATTCCTCATCGGAAAAGATCTAACGCGTGGCCTTGGTTGTGGTGGTTACCCAGAACGAGGAGCAGAAGCAGCACAAGAATCTATTGCAAAAATCAAAGAAGTACTCAAAGGCTCAGACATGGTATTTGTTTGTGGCGGAATGGGTGGTGGAACCGGTACAGGATCATGCCCAGTAATTGCTCAAGCAGCAAAAGACACCGGTGCAATTGTAATTGGAACCGTTACTATGCCATTTAGTATTGAACGAGCAAGAGTTGATAAGGCTGAGTTTGGTCTAAAACAACTTCGAAAAGTATCCGATACCGTAATCGTTATCGATAACAACAGACTCGTACAAATTGCAGGTAACCTGCCAATTCAACAAGCATTTGCAGTAGCAAACGAACTGATCTCCACAATGATCAAAGGAATTGTTGAAACCATTGCAGTACCTTCCCTAGTAAACCTGGACTATGCTGACGTAAAAACCATCATGACACAAGGCGGAGTATCTCTACTAGGTGTGGGTTCATCTGATACCAAATCAAGAGTAGAAGAAGCAGTTAATGGTGCACTGAGTAACCCACTGCTTGACGTAACCTACGAAGGTGCAACAGGAGCACTCATCCAAATAATTGGTGGCCCTGACCTAACTCTTGAAGAAGTAAACAGAGCAGGTGAAATCGTTACTGAAAATCTTGACGCAGATGCAAACGTAATCTGGGGTGCAAGAATTATGGATGACATGAAAGGTAAACTTACCATCATGACCATCATTACAGGAGTAAAAAGCCCATGGATTGTAGGTAAAGATGAAATCTACAGATCAGAAGGTGACTCCGTAAGTGACGAACTTGGCATTGAAATCGTGAAGTAACTCTTCACACTTTTTTCTTTTCATCTGTTTGCCCTCCACTTTTCTCACCCCCCAATGCAGATGGTGAGGGCAACTTTTTTCTTTTTCCAACGATGATTAATTAATTACAAAAAATAATGTATTCTAAAAGAAAACTACTGCTTGCGCATATCTTGATGCTCAGTCTCTAAAATTTCCTTGACTTTACCAGCCTTATCGTCGCCATCAAACTTTTTCTGAATACGATCCTTAAGACTACCAACGCCCTCTTTCATTTTAGCAAGCAGTTTCTCACCTGTTTTCTTACTAATGCCAGACCACATATAGAATGCATCATCATAATCTTCCGTTCTATTAAACATAGATTCAAAGTACGTAAGCACATGTAAACTTTTCACCAGTTTTTTATCAGGAGTATCGGTACTATATCCAAAACAAATAATGCACTGTGGTCTTGCCTCATCTCCAATGCCTAAAATACGTTTAATCATTCCTTCTTCAAAAGCAGAAACCATACAAGAACCAAAACCCATCTCATGCCCACGAAGCATCATGTTCTGTGCAGCCATTGCGCAATTTTGAACACTATAGAGCATCTCTCCTCGAGTACCATACATACGCTTCACATCTTCAGTCATCCCCACAATACACACCATGAGTGGAGCAGATGCCATCCATGCTTGCTGAAAACATGCATCAGCAATATCATTCTTTCGTTCCCTATCTTTAATTAAAATAAACTTCCAATTTTGCTGATTGCCAGCAGAAGGAGCATACCGTCCTGCATCAATAAGCTCGATAATATCTTCCGGATGAAGCTCTTTTGGTGAGAATTTGCGAATACTTCTTCGTGTTTCAATCGCTTCTTTTACATCCATAGAAAAATACCGGTGAAAATAGTTAATAAATCTTTTGTCATCTTTGAGTATTATTTGTCGCATAAACATTTATATACGTTCCAAATCCCTAAATCCCATGCACTATGTAACACTCGTTCAAACCTATGAAGAGCTCCAATCCACATCAAAACGATTAGAAAAAACAGCGATCATAGCAAACCTTTTACAAAAAACCAAAGAAGACAATCTTGAAATAATTACTCTTCTTCTTCGAGGAAAAGTTTTTCCCGCATATGATGATAGAAAAATAGGCATTGCATCAAAACTGGTGGTAAAAGCACTTTCCATCTCAACCGGAATGACTGCAGACAACATCACAAAAGAATGGAAGCAACTAGGTGGACTTGGAAAAGTTGCAGAAAAAATATCTAAAACAAAAGTACAAGCAACACTTTTTTCTTCAAAACTCTCAGTTGAAAAAGTATTCAAAAGCATACAAAAACTCTCAACCATTGAAGGAAAAGGCAGTGTTGACATTAAACTAAAAGTAATCTCAGAATTATTCTCTTCAGCATCACCACTTGAAGCAAAGTATCTCACTAGAACACTTCTTGAAGATCTACGAATTGGTGTGGGCGATGGTGCATTAAGAGATGCAATTGTGTGGGCATACTTTCCAAAAGAAAAAGCAGAGCAAGAAGAAGACAAAGACGCATACAAAGAAGTCCTTGAACTAGTTGAACATGCCTATGAAGTAACCAATGACTTTGGAAAAACTGCAAAAGCAGCAGCAAAAGGAAGAAAAGCACTGCGGCAAATGACACTCACCACAGGAACACCGCCTAAGGTCATGCTCTTTCAAAAAGCAAAAGACTTCGAAGACGCTTTTGAAACCGTAGGAACACCCTGCGCAATAGAATACAAATATGATGGATTTCGAGTACAAATTCACAAACAACAACAAGACATCAAACTCTTTACCAGAAGACTCGAAGACGTAACCAAACAATTTCCCGAAGTAGTACAATGGGTACAAGAAGACATCACCGCAAAAAGTTGCATTCTTGATGGAGAAATAATCGGTATTGATAGTAAAGGACATTACCTTCCATTCCAACATATTTCACAACGAATTAAACGAAAGCACAATATAGATCAGCTCGTAAAAAAAATTCCTGTAATTGTAAGATTATTTGACATCATGCAAGTAGAAGAGAATAATTTACTCAAAGAACCATTTCAACAACGAAGAGAACACCTAAAAGATATCGTAAAAGAAGAAAAAAATCTACATCTTGCTGAACAAATAATTACCTCATCACCAAAAGAAGCAAAAGACTTCTATGAAAAAGCAATCAAAAAAGGAAACGAAGGAGTCATGATGAAAAAGCTTGATGCACCCTACAAACCAGGATCCAGAGTGGGCTATGGCGTAAAAATAAAATCAGTCATGGAAACACTTGACTTAGTCATTGTTGCAGCAGAATGGGGCGAGGGAAAGCGAGCAAACTGGCTATCCTCATTTACCCTTGCATGCAAAGACGGTGATGATTTTAGAGAAATTGGCAAAGTAGGAACAGGCTTTAAAGAAAAAGACGAAGAAGGCCTCTCATTTAATCAACTCACAGAATTACTAAAACCACTCATCACACAAGAAGAAGGAAAAACCGTGCAGGTAGAGCCAGAAATTGTTCTTGAAATAGAATATGAGGAACTGCAAAAATCTCCTACGTATGCATCAGGATATGCTCTACGATTTCCAAGAGTAATTCAACTAAGAGAAGACAAACCCATCGATGAAATAACCACAATCGATGAAATTGATCAATACTACAAAGAACAATAGACTTATATACCATTAAACGAATTATCACTGCATGAAATTCTTATTTGAAAAGAGATTTGTTATTTCATTCATGTTTCTCTACACATTAGTGTTTTCCATACACGCATTTCTAAACTCAAATTATGAATTTCTCTACTACGCCGTTCTTATTATCTTACTCATAATATACATCTACAAAAAACAGCACGCACTCTGGTTATCAAACAAAATAATAGTGGGTCTTGCCATCATAGGGCTACTTCATTTTGCAGGAGGAACGCTCTACATTGATGGAACAAGACTCTACGACCTCTCATTGATGGCGGGAATACATTATGACAACGTAGTCCACGCTTTTGCTATGTTCGTTGCAACATTCGTAAGCTACAACCTGCTAAGTTTGTACATGCCACCACACATACAAGAACACAGGCCAGCATTTTTGCTCTTAATTTTCTTAGTAACACTTGGCCTTGGTGCAGTAAATGAAATAACTGAGTTCATGGCAGTACTTCTCTTTGAAGCAGGTGCAAGAGTAGGTGACTTTTACAATACGGGGTGGGATTTTGTCTTTAACACCATAGGTATTTGTGCAGCCATATCTTTTCTTCCACCATACAAAGATGATAGAATTGTATTCTACTATAACAAGAAAAGCTCAGGAATAAAAAAGAAAATAGAGGTAGTAACAAAACGAAAGAAACCTACTTCTGTGAAGAGCAAGAAAGCTTAAGTGTTTTTATTTTCTTCATTGCTTCATCAAAACACAGTTGTCCTTCTTTAGCACCTTGTTTCATAATGGTTGCACAACTATTCACAATACCTAAACGAAGACTCGTCTCAACATCCTCTTCTCTTACAAGGCCTGCAAGAAAACCAGAAGTAAATGCATCCCCTGCACCTGCAGTACTCACCGGTTTTACTTTTGGAGGCACAATACATAAATGCTGCACCGCATCAAAATAGTGCACAGCCTTATCTCCCTGCGTAATCACAACCGTTCGAGGTCCCATATTGCGAAGCAGTGGCCCTAATTTTTTAATAGCATACTTATGTCCTACAAGCAGTTGCGCCTCAAGTTTGTTAAGCACAAGTACATCAGTATGCTTGAGCAAATGCATAATTTTTCGCGGATGTCTCACCAAATACTCAGCAGGATTAAATAAAATCTTAGCACCTTTTTGCTTAAGTGCATGCACCGTAATAATTGCCGTATCAAGAGACGTGCCCATCATCGTTGCAAGATACACCCATTTCGTCTTAATTCTTTTCACATTAAAATCATGCGGATGTAAATCATTTGCAGCACCCTTGTGCACATAAATTAATCGATCACGCTCCTTGCTACTATCAACAACAACAGAAAACGCCGTATTCAGATCAGATGCCTTAACAGGAATGCGCTTGACCTTATATTTCTTAAGCTCTTCTTTGATTCGAAGCGAAGGAGGATCTCTACCAACCTTTCCAAGATACGCAACCCTAACGCCCATTTTTGCAAGCGCAACAGCAGTATTGGTACCACCGCCGCCCGTCTCAAAATCAAGTTCTTCTACAAGAATTTTCTCACCCGGTTTACACTGCTCGATCTTGCGATCAATATTCACAAACAAATCAAGCGTAGCGCTCCCCATACACAGCACATCATGCATACAAAAACTCTACTTTTCTACTATATAAGTCTTGCGAGGAAAAACACAGGATAGTTTTATATCTCTATCCTCATTACCCTGCACAGATGAAAGCAGATCCAAAAAAAGCAAGAGCACTTATTGGAAGTCAGTACCATGCGCTACTTGAAATGATTCTAATAGGTGAAAGCACTTTTACACCAGTACAAAGACCACTTACCGACAAAGAAAAAGCATATGGTCGAGCATGCATTCGCTGTATCACTCCAATAGGTGATGGTGATGTAACCCTAGAACAACACACAAAAGAGGGTAAAACGACTGTATATTTACACACCTCTTGTTATGAGATGGGCAAAGAACTATACACAAATCACCCATCTGATAACTAGTAACCTTTTTAAATACCCAACCAATTCAAAGCCTAGTCTATGAGTAATGACGGTTCACACGAACCTGAGCGAGGATTAGCAATTAATTCTCATTACTCCAAAGAACAACTAAAAACAATACATGGAGAACAAAAAAATGGATTCAGAAAAACTACTAGAAGTAATCGAACAGGTCCAAGCATCTGGAAAGATTAAGAAAGGTATCAACGAAGTAACCAAGTTCGTAGAACGAGGTCAAGCAAAACTAGTAATTGCAGCAAGCGACGTTTCCCCAAAGGAAATTATCATGCACCTACCAATTCTTGCAAAAGAAAAAGGCGCTGCATATGGCGAAGTTGCATCAAAAGAAGAACTAGGCGCAGCAGCAGGTCTTGGAAGACCAACAGCAGCAGTATGTATTACTGATGGTGGAAATGCAAAAGATCTTCTTGCAGCAGTATGCAAAGAACTAGGCGCTGGCGCAAAAGAAGAAAAAGCAGAAGCAAAAGAAGAAGCACCTGCAGAAGAAACAAAAGAAGAAGCTCCTAAAGCAGAAGAAAAACCTGCAGAAGACGCTCCAGCAGAAGAAGCAAAAGAAGAACCAGCTGAAGAGAAGAAGGAAGAATAAGTAAGATGGCAGCACCAAAGAAAGATTCAAAAAAGGATTCAAAAAAATCTGATGGATTCTCACCTGCAGTACCTGGCCGAGTAGAAGAAATAATTGGTCGAACAGGTAACCGTGGTGAAGCACAACAGGTTCGTGTAAAAATCCTTGACGGCTACGACAAAGACAAAGTAATGCGTCGAAATGTTAAAGGCCCAGTAAGAGTCGGCGACATCTTAATGCTAAGAGAAACAGAAATCGAAGCTCAGAAGATGAGCCAGAAGAGGCGATAAAAATGGTTAAATGCAGTTATTGCGAAAAAGAAATTAAACCAGGTACCGGTAAAATCTACGTTACCAAAGAGGGGAAAGCATTCGATCTATGTTCATCCAAATGTGAGAAGAACAAACTAATGGGTCGGCTAGCGCGTGACAGAAAATGGATAACAAAGAACAAACCTTAGTTTTAGTAAAACCTGATGCAATGGTAAAAGGCCTTGCAGGCGAAGTATTATCTACTATTGCAAAAGCTAAAATTAAGCTTGTTGGTGCAAAACTGGTGCGAGTATCAGAAGAACTTGCAAAGATCCACTATGCAGAGCATGAGGGTAAACCATTCTTTGAAAAACTCATTACGCACATAACAGGAAAGCACCACATCGACCAAGTACTTGCTCTTGTCTACGAAGGAGAAAATGTAATTGCACACATAAGAGAAATCGCAGGTGCAACACATCCCGAAGAGGCAGACCCACTCAGTCTAAGAGGACGGTATGGGAGAATTCACACACAAACAGAAATGTTTGAAAATGTAATTCACGCATCAGCTAACGCAGAAGATGCAAAAAGAGAAGTACAACTCTGGTTTGAACCAACAGAACTACTAAGCGTAGTGTATCCAACAGAAAATAAAGAAGTAACAAAAAATGTTACAGTATGGGGTAAATAAACATGGCAAAAATGATTGATCGAATTATGGCTGCATCATCTGATGCAGAACATATTAGAAATATTGCAATCTGTGCTCACATTGATCACGGAAAAACAACATTCTCAGACAACCTCTTAGCAGGTGCAGGAATGATGAGTGAACACCTTGCAGGAAGTGCAAGAGTACTTGACTTTCACGAAGACGAAGCAGCACGTGGTATTACCATTGACTCTGCAGCAGTCTCCATGGTACACAAGTACAAAGAAAAAGAACACCTAATCAACCTAATTGACACACCAGGTCACGTAGACTTTGGTGGTGACGTAACGCGTGCAATGCGAGCAGTTGATGGTGCAATCGTTCTTGTTTGTGCATCCGAAGGGATTATGCCGCAAACAAAAACAGTTCTTAGACAAGCACTAAAAGAAAGAGTAAAACCAGTACTCTTCATTAACAAAGTAGACCGTCTCATCAAAGAACTAAAACTCACACCAGAAGCAATGCAAGAACGATTCCTTAAAGTAATTACTAACGTAAACAAACTCATTAAGGAAATTGCAGAAGAAGAATTTGGTGACAAATGGGCAACCGACGTTGCAGTTGGAAGCGTAGCATTTGGTTCCGCATTTCACAACTGGGCACTCAGCGTACCATTTATGAAAGAAAACGGCATTACCTTTAACGACATCATCGAAGCATACAATAGTGCAGAAGACGATAAACGAAAAGAACTTGCAAAGAAAGCACCAATCCACGAAGTAATCCTCAACATGGTAATTACACACTTGCCAAATCCAAAGCAAGCACAACCATATCGGATTCCAAAAATTTGGAGAGGGGACATTGAAAGTACCTTTGGTAAACAACTATCAACCTGTGATCCTAACGGGAAAGTAGCATTCGTAATTACCAAAATTGTAGTTGATCCTCAAGCAGGTGAAATTTCAGCAGGTCGTCTCTTTTCAGGTACCATCAAAAAAGGTCTTGAAGTACACTTAATTCGGTCAAAGCAAGACGCAAGAATTCAGCAGGTATTCATCTATAACGGTGCTAAAAAAGACCTTGTAGAAAAAGTACCAGCAGGAAACGTAATTGGTATTGCAGGAGTAAAAGCATTCCCTGGTGAATCCGTATTTGAAACAATTGATGAACCATTCGAAGAACTCTCACACATCTTCGAACCAGTAATTACCAAAGCAATTCAACCAGAAAAACCTGGCGATCTACCAAAGATGATTGAAGTACTTCGTCAAGTAGCAAAAGAAGACCCATCTGTTCAAGTTACCATTAACGAAGAAACAGGTGAATCTCTACTTGCAGGAATGGGTGAACTTCACCTGGAAATTATTGAGAACCGTATCATGACGGAAAAGAACCTAAAGGTAAAAACATCAAATCCAATCATTACCTACAGGGAAACCGTTACCAAAGAATCTGAAATTGCAGAAGGAAAGTCTCCAAACAAACACAACAGATTAATGTTCAAAGTAGAACCACTACCTGATGCTTGGTACCAAGCAATCAAGAAAGGTGACATTGCATCTGGCCGTGTAAAGAAAAAAGACAGTTCACTTTGGGAAGCACTTGAAAAAGTGGGTATGGACTCAAAAATGTCAAGAAAAGTTCGTGACATCTATGAAGGAAACATGTTCATTGATGGAACAAGAGGTCTTGTATACATCAACGAAATTATCGAGCTTGTGCTTGATATGTTCGAAGACGTAATGAGATCTGGACCACTTGCACGAGATCCTGCAACAAAAGTACTTGTAACACTAGACGATGCAAAACTGCACGAAGACGCAATCCACAGAGGTCCAGCACAGATGTACCCAGCAGTACGTGACGGTATTAGAGCAGCAATGATGCAGGCAGGTCCAATGCTTCTAGAACCAATGCAAGTACTACAAATTGACGTACCAACTGACTACACCGGTGAAGTATCAAAATTGGTACAAAATAAACGTGGTCAACTTCTAGAAATGGATAACCAAGGTGCGCAAACAGCAGTACGAGCAAAAATGCCAGTAGGCGAACTCATGGGTTGGTCATCTGATCTGCGATCCGCAACAGGTGGTCAAGGTGTATCCTCAATTGTTGAACAGACATTTGAAGTACTTCCACGAGAACTGCAAGACAAAGTACGAAAAGAAATCCAACAACGTAAAGGATTAACTGACGCACAAATCGGTGCATAAGTTTTTTTCTTTTCTTTTTTTATTCTTATTTTCTTAAAAAACTACACATTTCTACAACTTCTAAGAAACTATCTCAAAAACCTCTCTTTTCCTCTATTTTTCAGCATTTTAGTCCTCGTAAGACCCATCAAAAACTTTATAAATCGACCTAAGTTCCGTCATAGTAATCTCAAACTCTTATGGAGGGGTATATAGAAAATGGCAAACAAAGAACATATGAACCTTGTATTCATCGGTCACGTTGACCACGGTAAATCTACAACTGTTGGTAGGCTGATGTTTGATTCAGGAAACATCCCTGAACAGGAAATGCGAAAATTAAAAGACAAAGCTCAAGAGCTTGGTAAAGGCGGATTCGAATTTGCATTCGTTATGGACAATCTTAAAGAAGAGCGAGAACGTGGTGTAACCATCGATCTAGCTCACAAGAAGTTCGAAACGGACAGTAAGTATTTTACAGTTATTGATGCTCCAGGGCACAAGGACTTTATTAAGAACATGATCACCGGTGCATCACAAGCTGATGCTGCAGTACTTGTTGTAGCTGCAAACGACGGTGTAAATTCTCAAACAAGAGAACACGTATTCTTATCCAAAACCCTAGGTGTTAATCAAATCATCATTGCAGTAAACAAAATGGATATTTCCGGTGTTGACTACAAAGAAGAAAGATTTAACGCAGTAAAAGAAGAAGTTGGAACTCTACTAAAGAGCGTTGGTTTCAAACCTGACGAAATTCCATTCATACCAATTGCATCTCTACAAGGTGACAACGTAGTTAAACCTTCAGAGAACATGCCTTGGTACAAAGGAAACACACTAGTTAAGCAAATTGATGCACTAACTGTTCCTAACAAACCAACCGACAAACCGCTAAGACTTCCAGTACAGGATGTATACACTATCTCAGGTATTGGTACAGTTCCAGTAGGTAAAATTGAAACCGGTATCATGAAAATAGGTGACAAAGTTATTGCTGTACCTGGCCGTGAAGGTAAAGGTGTTAAAGGTGAAGTAAAAACCATCGAAATGCACCACGAACAAGTTCAACAAGCTCAACCTGGGGACAACGTTGGTTTCTCCGTACGTGGCTTTGGTAAAAAAGATCTACAAAGAGGGGACATTATCGGTCACGAAAGTGCACCACCTAAAGTAGCTCAAGAATTTACTGCACAAATCGTTGTACTTAACCACCCTACTGTTGTAACAGTTGGTTACACACCAGTACTGCACATCCACACTGCTCAAGTAGCAGCACAAATTATCAAAATTGATAAGAAGATGAACCCTGCAACTGGTGAAGTACTAGAAGAAAACCCAGACTTCCTAAAGAATGGGGACGCAGCAATCGTTACATTTAAACCGGTTCAGCCACTCTGTATTGAAAAACAAGCAGAAATTCCTGAACTGTCCAGATTTGCTATCCGTGACTCCGGTGTTACAGTAGCTGCTGGTATGTGTAAAGATATGGTAGAAAAACAAATGCAGTAATTGCATTGATTTTTTTATTTATTATTTTCATTTAAGGAAAACAAAAACATGGGAAAAGCAAGAATCAAACTCGCATCAACCGACATCGACAAGATTAACGATGTATGTAGTTTCATTAAGGATATCTCTGAGAAGACTGGAGTTGACCTAAAAGGACCAATTCCTTTGCCTACAAAGAAGCTTAAAGTAACTACAAGAAAATCACCTTGTGGTGATGGTAAAGCAACCTGGGAACGCTACGAAATGCGAATCCACAAACGATTAATTGACCTTGGTGTTGATGAACGTGCTCTACGTCTCGTAATGCGTGTACCAATTCCTGAAGGACTCAACATCGAAATTGAACTGATCGAATAGATCATTATTTTCTTTCTACTTAACTCATTTCATATAACTAAGCGTTAGCGCAGGTTATATTTCGTAGCCTACAGTCGAAACTGTAGAAATTGAGCTGTCGAATAGATCATTATTTTCTTTCTACTTAACTAATTTCATATAACTAAGCGTTAGCGCACGTTATATTTCTAAAAAATAATCTAAATCCCAAACACACTAGTCAAAATTCTACCCACACCAAAACTCAGTGCAGCAACGCTCAGACTAATGGCTGCCATTCTACCAAACCGTGCCCATAAGTTCAAATCTTTTGCAATAGAAATATAATACGTAAATCCAAAGATGATCAAAATAGCAATCCCAAGTGTAAGGGCAAGCGCATAATACACCTGATCAATCCAAAAGTATGGTGCAACAAGAAATACAACAGTAATCAAATACGCAACACCGGTATAAATTGCAGAAGTAATAGGATTCTTCTCTTCTTGTGCTTCCTCAGTTGATTGTAAATATCCTGAAGCTGCCATAGAAAGCGATGCAGCAAATCCAGTAATGGCGCCCGTAATCCCAATTAGTTTTCCATCTTGCAGTGCAAGTGTGAACCCTGCAAGTGCCCCAGTAAGTTCAACCAGTGCATCATTAAGACCAAGCACAATAGATCCTGCATATGCGAGTTTTTCTTCTTCAAGTAGATCAATTAATTCTTTTTCGTGTGCCTGCTCTTCTTTAATAAGTGCAGCAGCATCTTTATCTATTTTTGAAAGTGAACGATACGTCTCTTGTGCATGACCCTCTCCTCGTTCCATTAACTTGAGTGCAAACGTAAGACCAAGTGTTCGAGCAAGTAGTACATACCAGTGATACTTAAAACGAAATGGTTTCACCTCTTTGCCTGTTTTCTTTTGCCAAAAAGACACATGTCGTTTCTCATCTTCAGCAATTTGACTTAGAATCTTTTTATTATGTGGATCTTGCGTAATACGTGCAAGCTTACTGTAGATCAGGTACTCAGTAAGCTCAATTCGTTGACACAAAAGGAATCGTTCTTGCATGCCATTTTTTAGTTCTTATCTCTTAAAAATGTTACGCTACCTCAAAACCAAGCATTTAAATACCTTTAAATGAAAAAATCTCTATGATTTCACTCGATAACATACGTCCTGATCTCATTATGCAACTTGAAGGTGCCATCCCAGATCTTATTGCCATTGGTACACTACTCATTTTTGCAGTCATTGGCGTAAAAATCATTGAAGTCATCTTCTCAAAATCAAAAAATAGATCAGATCCACTACGTTTCAAGCTCTATGGTGCAATAACAAAAATCATTTTTGTTGCAGTTATCGCAATCATTATGCTTACTCGTCTTGGCGTACAGCAAGACTTCCTCAGATTAATTGGTCTTGTAGTGGGTGGTATTGTAGCATTCTCTTCCACAACACTTATTGCAAACTTAGTTGCAGGTGCAACCTTGCATATCACAAAACCATTTTCTCCAGGTGAAATCATTCAAGTAAATGATGTCCTTGGAAAAGTCATTAGCATGGGTGCAGTCTACACCGAAATCTATGCCTTTGACAAAACCACTAGAAATGTTCCTAACGCAAAAGTCCTTGGTGATGGCGTTACCAACTTTGATGAATCAGGATTTAGAGTACAAGTAGAAGTAACACTGGGGTATGATCTTAATCGTGTAGAAGTAGAAAACACCCTCATAAAAGCAGCAAAACTACTCCATCTTGATGATGTGTTTGTAGCAATAACTGCACTAAAAGATCACGCAATAGCCTACCAACTTAACGCAACCTGTCATGATCCAGAAGCATTTATTTTCATCGAATCACGTCTAAGAAAAACCGTTCTTGACGAGTGTGCAATTGCAAAAATCGATATTAGAAGTCCGCAGCTCATCTTCCACAATCCATTGCCAAAAGCAACAAAACTACAGCACAAAGACAAACTTATGCTGCGAAGAAAGCAAAAAGAAGAAGCACGTGACACTCGAAAACTTGTCAAAGATACCTTCGAATCCAAAAAGCCTAAGAAATCTCAAAAAAAGAAGAAGTAACTTTATAAATCACCTTTTTGTACTCTATTCTACGTCCTGCAATATGGACGAACGCCTTGCCGCAATCGCATAATCTGGTATGCGAGAAAATGCAAAGCATTTTCGGCACGCAGAAAATCATTGATTTTCCCGCGTTGCGCTAGCCTGGTCCAGGCTCTAACGGACACATATTGCCGCAATCGCATAATCTGGTATTGCGCTAGCCTGGAAAGCTAGTTGGCCTTGGCCTGTCCCGGTTCAAATCCGGGTTGCGGCGTAACAACGTGAAGTCGTTTCACGGATTTGTCCAGAAATCTTAGATTTCTGCTATAAATCCGGGTTGCGGCGTACTTCTTCAATTAAGAAAATATTAATGAGAAATAAAGAATCAAAAAAATAACTACCTACTCAGGACGAGCAACTTCTGAATGCATCAGTAAAGCAGACATGGCAAACAATACAATTGCACTTGCAACAACAGACTGCTGTGCATTATCAAGAGCAACAACACTCACACCGTACCATTCAAGCGCTACCATAATTGCCCAAGCAGCACCTGTAAACATAGCAAATGCAAATACTTGCCAATAACTAGATAACAGTTTAGTATGTCTGTAATTGCTCAAAGCATATATGCCTGCAATAATAAATGCAATTCCGCCTAGTAAATCAAGTGTTGCAACAAGGTCTGAATAAATCATTGTTTGGCACCTCTCTTTTTCTTTTTAACAATCGCAAGCTTTTTCTCAGTTTGCTCAGTAATCGATTTCAAACCCTGGTTGTTTTTCTTTGCAACAAGCATAAAACAAATCCCTGCAACAAAAATGCCAACAAAGTGTTCAACACCATTAAGAAATGGTCCCCAGAAAAGTGCTTCAAGAACCGTTGCAAGCAGTCCTAAAAATAACACAGTATAGGAAACTAACATCAAACTAAATCTCTTATTGTGTATATATTCTCTTATCACTGGAATAAAACCAAGTAATCCAAAAATTAATACAATTAATTCATTTGCTTCAATAAACGTCACACTTAATCCATCTAAAACATGTATATAAATGTTCCTTTCAAGATAAATTTGGATGTTTCTCAATACAATCCCTTATCTTTCTTACAAACACCTTTGTATCAAATGCCTTTGCATTAGCAACACACGCATCAGTATATGAATTCAAATCCTTCCCAACACTGCCAACTGCAGTAACAATTTTCTCAGAAGAAATATCATCAATTAAAACACCAGTAACGCCATTGATTACTGTTTCCTTATACCCTCCCTCGTTTGCAGCAATGACAGGTTTGCCAGAAGCCATCGCCTCAACAGGTGTCATCCCAAAATCCTCATCCATGGCTGTTGCAATAAGGCCTTTACATCGAGCATAATACCCAATTAGATCCTTTCGTGAAACAAAGTTCAATATCTGCACATTATCGGGAAGATCAGTATTCAATTCTTCAAAATGCTTAACAAAGTGTTTACTCTCTTCATAACTCCCAATAATAAGAAGCCTCTCATTTGGCATTTGCCTAAACGCTTCAATCTGCATCGCAATCCGTTTAGAAGGAAGCAATCGATTCACCGATAACCAATAATTAAAACTGGCGCCACTTGAAATAAATTCTTCAGTATCAACAGGAGGATTGATCACCACGCCATCACGTTCTAAATACTCCTTTACCCTCCTTTGTGTGTTCACTGAATTACACACGATGGTATCAACCTTCTTTACATACGTCTTATTCAAATGTCGATTAATAAGCACCCATATATCAAAAAAAGGACGCTGCCACCATGAGCACAGTTCAGAGCGAACATACTCTTTCAAATCCCAAATTTCTCTAATGGGGCTATGCACATACCACATATTTGGTGAATTAAGCACACATCCAGACATGGCCCAATCGCCCATGCAGATATAATAATCATACTTGCCCTTTAGATCTAAAAATCGAAATTTCAAAAACGCCATCTGTTGTCTAAAAGGTGGATTGAGTGGAACAGATCCAATGGAAATAATGTCTACATCAGAAAATCCCATTTGCTCTATTCGATCATAGTTAACATTGGTGGTATAAATCGTAGCTCCAAGCTCTCTTGCAAGCGTAAGCGTAACCATCTCGGCACCTCCAATATTATCCATGAAATTATGAAATATAGCAATGTTCATACGCTAACAACACCTTTCCCCTTTTTAACGTCTTTTCTACTATACACTATTTCCCAAAGGATTATATATCCATATACTAACTATATGTATGGGGTGATAGCTATGGCTTTAGGAAGCACAGAAAAACGCGAAGAATTCGTCATACAGTGTGGGAAAAGACCTAGTGATTGGATTGACCTTGATGGTTGGAGAAAAACTCATCGAACCTATGAGTACTTTGACCTTGAAGAAATAAAATCCAAAAAACACCGATCGAAACATGAAGAGTGGGAACTTCGTGAAATAGAACGAATATTGGCTCATGAACACTAGGAACCACCAATAAAGTATAAATAGGAGACAGAACTTACGGTAACGTATGTTCACTCATAACCTTAGCCCAACGCTTTTTTCTTTAGGACCAGTAGCAGTAAGATGGTACGGATTAGTCTGGGCTCTAGGATTTTTACTTGCATACCTTGCAATTAAAAAAAACAAAGAACAACTAGACCTTACTGATCAACAAGTAGAATCCTATTTCTTCTACTTCATGCTCTCCATCATTGCAGGAGCAAGACTTTTTCATGTACTCTTCTGGGGATTCTCTTACTATCTTGCAAACCCTCTCAAAATACTTGCCGTGTGGGAAGGAGGCCTTGCCTTTCATGGCGGATTCATAGGTGGCGTTGCCTTCACCTATTACTTCACAAAAAAACACAACGTTTCACTCTACAAACTGCTTGATGTTATGGTACTTCCTGCAACACTTGCACTCGCACTTGGAAGAGTTGCAAATTTCATGAATGGAGAACTCTGGGGAAGAGTAACTGATGTGGCTTGGTGTTTTACCGATCAAGGCATTGAAGGGTGCAGGCACCCATCAACACTCTACGCCGCAGCAGGACGTTTTCTCTCATTCATTTACCTGTACTATCTTTCAAAAAAGAAACACAAAGATGGCTACCTCTTCTGGATGTTTGTCCTCACTATGGGTCTTGTACGGATCATTGTAGACTTCTTCAGACAGGACGCACTCACACTAGGCCTTACTGCAGGACAGTGGTTTAGTGTTGCTATGGTGGTAGTTGCAGTGTACTTCTTAAAGCAACTAAAGATTAAACAATAACCTTTTAAATCAAGAAAAAATAAACTCGGTCATGAGAATCAGAGACAAACCAACATTCTACTTGCTCCTATTCGTACTTATTGCATCCATAGTAAATCTGGGACTCTCAATTGAAATTGAATCCCAAAAATATGCAAAAGAACAAGGAAATATTGATCTGCTTGGTGGCTGCTTTGATGATGGTGGTTGTGCAATAGTGCAAACCTCAGCGCAAGCAAACACCTTTGGCATCTCAAACCCAATCTATGGAATTGTGGCATTCTCTATTGCAATACTCATTACACTCTTCTTACTCTGGGGTCAAGTACATCCAAAACCACGACTCAAGGCAGATAGACTAAAAATAATTCACATTCTACTTGTACTCTATGCATTAGGATCCATCATGGCAATTAGACTCCTCTACACGCAATACTTCGTACTCAAAGTAACCTGTGTCTACTGTCTCTGGGTTGACTACCTCACACTCATTATGCTCGTGCTACTAGCAATCTTCTTTAGAAGAACATGCAAAGTATACAAAGCATAATTACACAAAAAATGAAAGCAAAACCATTCTCTCTACCAGACCAAAACAACACCACAGTAACACTAAATGACTTCAAAGGAAAATATCTGATCATCTATTTCTACCCAAAAGACAACACGCCAGGGTGCACACTTGAATCAAAAAACTTCACAGAACTCCTGCCTGAATTTAAAAAACTCGGTGCAGAAGTCATTGGCGTATCTCCCGATTCACCAAAATCACACTGCTCATTTATAGAAAAACAAGACCTTAAACTCACACTTCTATCTGATGAAGAAAAAACCATGCTTCAAGACTACGGTGTATGGCAAGAAAAGTCTATGTATGGCCGCAAATACATGGGTGTGGTGCGAACAACACTCCTTATTGACAAAGATAACACCATCATAAAGCGATGGGATAAAGTAAAAGTGCCACAGCATGCACAAGAAGTTCTAGAAACACTTAAACAAAATTGTTCATAAGTAAGTAGGCTGCAACAAAGAGCGCAATATTCACAATATATGTCAGTGTACACACAATACATACTTGCCGTAGCTTATAGTAAAGTAAATATGCTAAATATGCACTTCCAATGAGACCAAGAATACTAATCCAGAAGATCGTAAGTAAAAATCCAAATGATGCAAGTACCATGATAAGCACATAGTAGATCATTCCATAAACACTATTTGGCAAAACAACAAGTGATCCATACTCTCCAGTCACAACAGAAGTACACGCAACCGTCTCTGTAATATCGCACATCGACTCGTACTCAGGATTTGCTGCATGTCGTACATGAATATACCACATGTATATTGAACTAAGCAGTCCAATTCCTGCAATAGTGTAGAGCAACCAAATCATATCCTTCCTACCTCTTGCAGGTATTTAAATCTTCTTACTATTTGCATAATGCATAAATACCTCCAAAGTAAAACACAACAATGAAACTCGTTCGTGACCACATTCCTTCCATCATTGAACAAAACGGCATGCTTCCCATAACACAAATAGCAGAAGAAGAACAATATGGTGAATTGCTCCTACAAAAACTTCTTGAAGAAACACACGAATTACTTGAAAGCCCCTCCGAAGAAGAAGCAGCAGACGTATTTGAAGTACTAAAAACACTCGAACGTCGTTATGGGTGGGATATAGAACAAGCAAGACAAAAGAAACATCAAGAACGCGGTGGATTTGCAAAAGGGATTATTCTCAAAGAAATAGTAGAAAAAGAAAAATAAAGAAAAAATGTACTTATTGTTTTAATTCTTTAATTAAGTACAGAGCACTGATCGCAACAAGTGCATATACAACATTAACTAACCAATCTACTCTGAAAATCAAAGTAACTAGGTTTAGGTCAAAAATAGTTAGACCCCAGTTGATACCACCAACGATCACTAAAATCTTTGCAATTAAATCTACTGTAGCGTTAGCCATAGTTATCACCTCGCTAAATATTAGGAGTTCTACTATTTAAGCCTTTCGCCAAAAACCCTCTGTTTTAGCACTCTCCATGCAAACTAAAAATATAAAAAGAGATTATTTTATCCACAACATATGAACGAAACAACAGAAGAACAAAGACACGAAAAATCATGCGGATCAGTCATCTACAGAAAAGATGAAAATGATGAAATCAAATACCTTATTATCCTTCATTCAGTAAATAGAGGTGGTCATTGGGACTTTCCTAAAGGAAAAATGCAAGAAGGTGAATCAGAAAAAGAAACGGCACTACGAGAAGTACTTGAAGAAACTGGTCTTTCAATTAACATGAAAAATGACTTTAGAGAAGAAGTAGAATACTCTCCATCGCCAGGAGTTATGAAAACAGTTGTCTTCTTTCTTGCAAAGCCAGACAATCTACGAATAACACTTGATGAAGAAGAAGTTGAAGACTTTGAATGGCTATCCTTTGATGAAGCAAAAGATATCCTCACCTATCAAACAGGAAAAGATCTTCTGCAAAAAGCAAACGCATTTCTTGCAACACAATAACTTTTTATTCTTCCTCTTCTAAAAAGGCATGTGAAAACAAAACATTCCTTTCCTAAATTAAAACACAAAGCAATTCTCTCTCCCATGGCAGGAGTAACTGACGTTGCATTTAGAACACTGTGCAAACAATACGGTGCAGGTATGACGTACACAGAATTTATCAGCGCATCAGGCATAGTGCGTCAAAATAAAAAAACACTCAAACTCGTGCAAACAGATCCCATTGAAAAACCAGTGGGCGTGCAACTCTTTGGATCATCAGTACAAGAAGTCGTTGCAGCAGCAAAAGCAGTAGAGGATCGCTTTGACGTGGTAGACATCAACTGTGGATGTCCTGCATGGAAAGTCATCAAAACAGGTGCAGGGTCTGCCATGCTCAATGATCCAAAAAAGATCTCAACGTTTGTAAATAAATTAGTCAGTGCAATAGACAAACCCATCACGGTAAAAATACGAACAGGCATCGACAAACAACACATCAACGCAGTAGACATTGCAAAAGCAGTAGAAGATGCAGGCGCAGCAGCACTTGCCATTCACGGAAGAACACAAAAACAAGCCTATCGTGGAGAAGCAGACTGGGAAATCATCAAACAAGTAAAAGATGCCGTCAATATTCCAATCATAGGTAATGGTGATGTCACCACGCCAGAGATTTTCAAACAACGTCTTGATGAAAGCGGTGTTGATGCCATCATGATTGCACGAGCAGCAATAGGAAATCCATATCTCTTTACACAAATAAATGATTACCTAAAAAACGGTGAGTACAAAGCAGATGATAAACTCAAACACTTTGCCAAATTTCTTAAACTCGCAAAGAAATATGATATTGACTTCTCCCTCATCAAACAACACGCCATGTACTTCACCAAAGGCATACCTAATTCAACAACCTTAAGACAGAAAATCTCTCAAACAAAAACACTTGAAGAAATAGAACAGATTACTGGCCGCTAATCTTTCTCTTTTTCCATATTGTACCAGGCATCAGTTCGAATACGCTGATATAATATTGTTGCAGCATCAAGCACGCGAAGCTCATCTTTTTTACTGTGCTCCTTTTCAAAAAAAATTTCGGGAAATCGATCAGATATCTCCCTGCTGCACATGCGATCATATGAAACCATATCTACTCTTTGATCATTATCAAAGTCATGTAATGTAAGAATGACTTTCTCTTCAATATCACTACTAAGCACCCAAATTAATTCTCTTTTTTCATGAACAGCAACATCTCCCTCACGTAGTATGTATGGATCGTCAGTTGTAATAAAATGTCCAACAACGCCGTTGACACTTTTCTTTTCACTCTTAAGAATATTATAGGAGTAATTTATTCTTTCTTTTCTATCACTTGGATCATAAACTCCAATTCCCGATTGATTTTGCACTTCATGCACATCTAAATGATTATTATGTCGAAGAAGATATGGTCTTGGAAGTACCGCTCTTTCATCATGTTTCTTCCCACATCCACTTCCCGCAAGCATCCCTGCAACAAGCACACCATAAAGACCCAATCTCATAACAATGCTAACCAAAATCCCTATATAAGCATTTATACCAATCTTCAACACAATCTTTTTAAAGATCTCACCTGCATGTTGTATATGGCAGTAATCAAAACAGACATCGAAGAAATCGAGCTACCTGATGGCGCTCCTCTTCAAGAAATCTGTGAAAAATTAGGTGTTCCCTTTGGCTGTACTACTGGAATTTGTGGTACGTGCATCATCAACGTTGATGAAGGAATGGACAATCTTACTGATCGTACACAAGAAGAAATGGACATGGAACTTGAAGGAAATGAGCGCCTTGCCTGTCAATGTAAAATCAAAAAAGACTCAATAACAATTCGGTTTTAAAATGGAAAACGTAGTAATTTTAGGAAATGGAATCTCTGGACTTACAGCAGCAATTTACACTGCTCGGGCAAATCTAAACCCATTAGTACTCACAGGTCCAGAAAGTGGGGGACAATTAACACTAACAACGGATGTAGAGAATTTTCCAGGATTTGAAAATGGAATCCTTGGTCCTGATTTAGTGGAACAATCACGAAAACAAGCAGAGCGATTTGGAGCTCGAATGAAAACCGGTGCAGCAACAGCATTTCAGCAAAAAGACGATCACTACATCATCACAGTAGATAACAATGAACAGATTGAAACAAAGACACTTATCATCACCACAGGTGCATCAGCACGTTGGCTAGGTCTTGAATCTGAAAAAGAATACGTGGGTAAAGGAGTAACCTCCTGTGCAACCTGCGATGGTTTCTTTTTCAAAGATAAAGAAGTCATTGTTATTGGCGGTGGAGATAGCGCAATGGAAGAAGCAACCTTCCTCACCAAATTCTGCTCAAAAGTAACCGTAATTCACCGAAGAGATGAATTACGAGCATCTAAGATCATGCAAGAGCGATTCTTCAAAAATGAAAAGACCGACATTGTCTGGAATGCACAAGTTTCTGAAATAAAAGGCGATGGTAAAAAAGTAACAGGCGTTATGCTCAAGGACACGCAAACAGGTGAAGAAAGAGAATTCCAATGCGATGGCGTCTTTTTGGCAATAGGTCACATTCCAAACACCAAAATCTTCAAGGATACGCTAGATATGGATGAACATGGCTACCTGTTAACAGATAGGTACACCAAAACAAACCTTCCAGGTGTCTTTGCAGCAGGTGATGTGCAAGACACAAGATATAGGCAAGCAATTACTGCAGCAGGAACAGGATGTGCTGCTGCCCTTGAAGCAGAAAAATACCTTGCAGATCAAGAATAAGATTCCTTTCTTTGATTTTTTCTTTCTACAAACATACATTGCTTAATACTATTAATCACTTCTTTCACTACTTTCTAGAAAACAAGCAAAAACACAATATGTTGTGGTTCTACTCGAAAGTGAACACTATATGTTGGGTTTTGCAACAATGAAATATAGAAATATTTTTATACCACCTCTTCAGATGTAAAAAACAGATACATAGAGGTGTAATACAAAAATGAGTAAAGTAATGGTTGTAAAACGAAACGGCGAAGTTGTAGATTTTGATCAAAAAAGAATTCAGCATGCAATTAAGAAAGCAATGCTCTCAAGTGGTTCAGAAATACCCAATGCAGAAATTGAAAAATTAGTTAATGATATTAGTACAGAAATCGAAGGACGATTTCTAGATCTCTTCCCTAACGTTGAAAACATCCAAGACATCGTTGAAAAACATCTCGTAAAAAGTGGCAAATATGAAATTGCAAAAGAATACATCCTCTATCGTGCAAAAAGACAAAAAGACCGTGAAGAAGAACTCAAAAAGAACATTCAAAAAAGCCTCCTTGGTAAACTTACCGTAAAACGAACTGACGGAAGAACCACGCTCTTTGACATTAACATGCTAAAAGAAGTACTTAAACGTGCAGCAAAAGGTGTTGAAGAAGATATCTCTATTGATCTTATCGCAAAAGAAGTCATCAAAAATATCTATGATGGAATTACCACAAAAGATTTGATGAAAGCAAGTGTACTCTCAGCAGTATCATTTATTGAAAAAGACCCAGGATACAGCCTAGTTGCTGCAAGACTATTCCAAAACAGACTCTTCAAAGAAGTACATGGTACCAATCTTGAAGATGACAGCATGGGTATGGGTTACAGAGAATCCTTTGTAAAAGGAATCAAAAAAGGTGTTGAAGAAGGCATCATGGACAAACGTCTCCTTGACTTTGATCTTGAAAAACTCTCCTATGCACTAAAATTAGAACGAGATGACCTACTCGAATACATGAGTATCCAAACACTCTATGAACGGTACTTTGTAAAACACAAAGGAAAACGTCTTGAGCTCTCACAAGGTTTTTGGATGAGAGTTGCAATGGGACTCTCCATTGATGAAGCAGACAAGAACCAAAAAGCACTTGAGTTCTACAACTTAATGTCTCAACTACGGTATGTGCCATCAACACCTACCCTATTTCACGCAGGACTATCACACCCGCAGCTCAGTTCCTGCTACCTTACAACCGTAATGGATGATCTCAATCACATCTTCAAGTCACTAAGTGATAATGCACAATTATCCAAGTGGTCTGGAGGTCTAGGTAATGACTGGACAAATATCAGAGCAACCGGCGCAATGATCAAAGCTACAGGCGTGGAGTCTCAAGGTGTAGTTCCATTCCTTAAAATTGCAAACGACGTAACCGTTGCAATCAACCGTTCCGGAAAGCGAAGAGGAGCAACCTGTGCATACCTAGAAACCTGGCACCTTGATATCGAGGACTTCCTTGATCTTAGAAAGAACACAGGTGATGATAGACGACGAACACACGACATGAATACTGCAAACTGGATTCCAGACCTATTCATGAAACGTGTTGAAGCAGACGACAACTGGACACTCTTTAGTCCAGATGAAACACCGGACCTACACGATCTCTATGGAGCTAAGTTTGAAAAACGCTACATGGAATACGAAAAAAAGGCAGAAAATGGAGAACTCCACAAACATAAAGTAGTTTCAGCAAAGAAACTCTGGAGAAAAATGCTCTCAATGCTCTTTGAAACAGGACACCCATGGATTGTATTCAAAGATCCATGTAACATCAGATCACCACAAGATCACGCAGGAGTAATCCACAGTTCTAATTTATGTACTGAAATTACCCTAAACACTTCCGATAAGGAAACTGCAGTATGTAATCTTGGTTCTGTGAACCTATCAATGCATATCATTGATGGAAAACTTGATGAAAAAATGCTCGAGTCTACCATTAAAACAGCAATGAGAATGCTTGATAACGTTGTTGATCTCAACTTCTATCCAACAGCAGAAGCAAAGAACAGTAACATGAAACATCGACCAGTTGGTCTTGGTATCATGGGCTTTCAAGATGCACTCTTCAAACTACGGATTCCATTCAACTCCCCTGCAGCACTTAAGTTTGCAGACAACAGCCAGGAATTAATTTCATATCATGCAATTCTTGCATCATCAGAACTAGCAAAAGAACGTGGTGCATATGAATCCTATCCTGGATCAAAATGGGAACGAGGAATTTTTCCAGTGGATACCGTTTCTATTCTTGAAGAAGAACGTGGTGAAAAAGTCCAAGTATCAAAAGAAGAAACCCTTGATTGGAGTGCGGTAAAAGAACACGTAAGACAACATGGCATGAGAAATTCAAACACCATGGCAATTGCGCCAACAGCAACCATCTCAACCATTTCAGGTTGCCTTCCATGCATTGAACCAATCTACAAGAATATCTATGTAAAATCAAACATGAGTGGTGAGTTTACCATTATCAACAAATATCTTGTAGAAGACCTTAAGAAGAACAGTCTATGGAATCAAGAAATCATCGATCAACTCAAATATTACGATGGAAATCTTTCCTTGATTGCAGCAATTCCACAAGAAATCAAAGATCTTTATAAAGAAGCCTTTGAAATAGATCCTGAGTGGTGCATAAAAATGACTGCGTCAAGAGGGAAATGGATTGACCAATCCCAATCGCACAATGTATTTATGAAGGGGGCTTCTGGAAGTAAGCTCAATGACATTTACTTTGCAGCATGGAAACATGGTCTAAAAACAACCTACTATCTACGAACACTTGCAGTAAGTCAAATTGAAAAATCAACACTCGATGCATCCAAGTATGGATTTACACAAAAACGTGAATATGCACAGCAACAAACAGCACCTGCGCAGCAAGCAGTTGCAGCAACAGTACCTGCATCTCAAGTAGGAAAAGTGTGTAGTATCATGGATCCAGACTGTGAAGCATGCCAATGAGGTAATCTAAATGACCATAATTAACAACAGTAAAACAGACCCCAATAAAATATTGCCTATGACATACCTTTGGGCAAGGGAACACTATAAAACAGGAATCGCCAACAACTGGGTACCAGAAGAAGTACCAATGCAAGACGATGTAGAACAATGGAAATCCGATCGTCTCTCAGAAGAAGAACGAAAGTTAATCCTCTGGAACCTCGGATTTTTCTCAACTGCAGAAAGTCTTACAGCAAACAACATTGTACTATCAGTGTACAGACACGTAACCAATCCAGAATGTAGACAATACCTACTTCGTCAAGCATTTGAAGAAGCAATTCACACAGACACATTCATCTATTGTTGTGACACACTCGGTCTTGACCCAGAAGAAATCTACAACATGTACAATACCATCCCTGACATTGAAGCAAAAGATAACTTTGTGATTGAAATGACTAAAAGTATCTTTGATCCAACCTTTGAACTTGATAGTGTTGAAAACATTCAAAAGTTCATTCACGATCTTGTAGGATACTATGTAATCATGGAGGGTATCTTCTTCTATGCGGGATTTGCAATGATGCTTGCACTAAAACGTCAGCGTAAAATGGTTGGCATTGGTGAGCAGTTCGAATTCATTATGCGTGATGAATCTGTGCACCTTGCATTTGGATGTGACCTCATCAACACCATCAGAACAGAAAACCCTGAAGTGTGGACAGACGAATTCCAAAACAAACTTGTTGAAAACATCAAACGTGCAGTAGTCCTTGAGCAAAACTATGCAAAAGGCGCATGTCCTGGTGGTCTACTTGGTATTAACGCAGAACAATTCTGTGAATACGTAGAGTTTATCGCAGATCGAAGACTGGCAAGAATTGGACTTCCAAAACAGTTCAATAAAGAAAATCCATTCCCATGGATGTCTCAGTCAACTGATCTGAGCAAAGAAAAGAACTTCTTTGAAACACGAGTAACCGAATACCAAACATCATCTAATCTTGATTGGGATTAGGTGTTGTTGTTTCATTTTTCTTATCTTTTCAGAAAACTATTTATACTCAAACACCTCTACTACTTCTATGAATTACACAAGTGATTATCCCTGGCAATAAATGCTCACTTCTAGATATCACTATATTCAAAATTGCATCCGGACTCTGGCTTTAGACACTTCTCTATCTAGTTGAAAATCATCAAAGCATATAGCGAGAGCTATGAAAACATCTTAAAGAAAATGAATGAACACATAACATCACATACAGAAAAAAGTGCTTTTGAACTTTATTCACAAACAGGAGGCCCAATCCTATTAGAATCCTTGGGAGTAAATTACAAATATGATAAGACAGACATTGTTGTTGCAACAGCAGCATTAGAGATAGAAGGAGACCATGAAACATATACCATAACATCACGCAGTTCTGTGGGTGAAGAACTCATGAGATCACTCAATCAACTGCCCGGAACAAATAAAAATGGCTCTTTAGAAGTAAGATGTAAACACTCTTCACAAGGAATTCATACCCTAATTGATACACTCAAATGTGAACACCCTTTCATGGGGCTCTATGGTGCATTTGGATATGACATGGTACGAGAAGTAGCAAATATTGGCAATAGATTCTCAAAAGGAAAACGATACAAACTAATTCTTCCAAGTAATCTGTTTGTCTTTGGAGATACAAATGAATACGTTCAGCTTGAAGTAAATGGAATCAGAGACAGGATAGGTAAGAGAGAAAATAGCAACCATTCATCAACTCTTTCTTTTGATGATATCTCTCTAAAAGAATACGAAGACGGTGTAAGAAAAATTGTTGCAGACATACACGAAGGCAGATTTATGCAATGTGTCCTCTCAAGAATGATGGCAAGACCATCAGTAAGACCCTCTTTTGAATCTTATACTGTGCTAAGAGAAAATAACCCTTCTCCCTATTCCTTTTTCTTTGATTTTGGAAAAGAACAACTCTTTGGAGCATCTCCCGAATTACATCTAAGAGTGGATGAGGGCATAGCAGAAGTAAGGCCAATTGCAGGAACAATACGAAGACACACTGATCCAATAATTGACTTTCAGCAAAGAGTGCAATTACAAACGGATACAAAATAACTCAGTGAACATGCAATGCTCGTGGATCTTGCAAGAAACGATCTCTACATTCATGCAGACCCAAAAACCGTACACGTCACCGACTTTGCAAGAATAGAAGAGTATCCAAATCTCTATCATCTTGTAAGTGGAGTAGTTGGAAAAACAACTGCTCATCCACTAGATCTACTGCTGGCAACACTTCCTGCAGGAACACTTTCTGGAGCTCCAAAAATAGAAGCAATGAAAGCAATTGAAGAATTAGAAGGATCAAAAAGAAACTTCTATGGTGGAGCAATAGGCTATATAACAAACAAAGGATGTAACACAGGAATAACCATTCGTAGCTGCCACACCTTTGCTGGTACAAACTATGTACGAAGTGGTGCAGGAATAGTAAAAGATTCAGTTCCAAAAAAAGAAGCACATGAAACACAATTAAAAGCAGAAAAGATGCTACAGGCACTAGGAGTATCACGATGAACACGCTCTATGTTGATAACTATGATTCATTTGCATACACCATCATGGCATATCTAAAAAATAATGGGTCTACTGTCACAAGAATAACAAGCGATCAATCAACACATGACATTAAGGTAAATACCATTGATCGTGTAGTGTTAGGACCAGGTCCAAATGGTCCAGAAGATGCAGGAAACTACAAAGAAATATTGCGTATGTTTGAATCATCCATACCCGTGCTGGGCATATGTCTTGGACATCAAGTACTTCTTACACACTATGGAACTCCTGTAAAAAAAGTACCTCCTCTGCATGGATGCACCACCCACATACAACACACAGGAAAAGGAATATTCAAAGACATGTCCAATGACATACCTGTTGCAAGATATCACTCTCTTGGAGCATATGTTGATGATGTATCTCATCCATTAGATGTTACCGCAAGAGCAAAAGATGTAGTCATGGGTGTACAACATAAGACGCATAACATTCAGGGAGTGCAATTCCATCCTGAATCAATCCTTGCATGTCATGAAAAGATGTTTGAGAATTTCCTTAAAGGATAATCTTTTCTTTTTTTTATTCTTTCACAAATAACGAAACACCCTTGCATTTCAACTCATGCGCAAGAAAAATTAATCTCTCAATATCTTCACTTCTGCAAAGAATCGTATTACTCACTGCATGATCAATATGCTTCTGCACAGCAGCCTGCATCAATACTTGTCCCTCTGAACTACCATCACCAACTATTCCAGGACTACATCCAGCAAGAGTACTAATCGTCCCAGTAGGTGCAACACCAAGAAGCAAACTATTACGAACAGGTGTAGTACCATATGCGCTAATCTGATTCATATCAGGAATCTTTCCCAAAGAAAGGGCAAGCTTTTGCGTCTCATCAAGTGCAGCAGTATACATCTTCTCAATCAAAGAAGAAACAAACGCTCGTCCTTCTTCAGAATCATACGAAAGTCCTTTCTTTTCAAGACATTCAGCAACGCCCATCACACCAAGACATATTTTTCGTCGTTTCTTACTCAAAGAAAACTTTCCATCAACTTCTTCATTATCATCAATGCAGGAATCTAAAAATCTAGTAGCAACACGAACGACCTCTTCAAGATCATCATCAACCAAAGACACATTAACACTTCCCAAGGGAGCACTCTCTCTTGAGTTAAGCAACGCAACACCACACACATCAGTGGTATTTACCATCTGAGGAAACGGATGATCCTTGTTTATTGTATCTAAAAATAACAATCCCGGATTACCTGTTTGTGAAATGGAATACACAATCGCATCAAAAAAACGTCGTGCAGGAATAATTTCAGTAACCTCTTTAGAAACAGGATTGCGAAGTGCATAATCCTCACCTTTTCTCACCGAATCAAGAAACGAATCAGTCACACCAATTTGAAGAACAACACTCATCAGATCAGTAGAACTCTGTTTCAAGAAAAGCAATTCAGGAATCTCTGCATGCCAAATAGGAACGGTAACACAAGAAGCACACTTTTTCACATAATCAGTGGACTGTGCATCAAGATCTCGAATAAACTCAACCACATTACTACACGAAGAAGCATCAAACCCAATGCCTCCTCCAGCACCATGCACCTTACGTGCAACAGACAATGCATCTTTAGTCACATCAAGTACATGCACCGCATGCAAATGATTACTTCGTCCATAATTATTCAAAATAACAGAACTAGGAAAAAACTTCTTCTGCTCAATAAGCACGCGAACATCTTCAGGAAACACATCAAAATTCATTTAACAGTTAGGCTGAATACGCTTTGCACTATAATCCAAAGCAACAGGCTCCTCCTTTTGTTTACACATCGTAAAAAAACGTGGAAAATCAATCCAACACTTCTTATCAAGTGATTTCTTCATCAACATCACAGCACGTGAAGGAACATGTGATCGAATATATTCATACTCAGGAATAAACGGAAGCAATCGCTCCATAAAACCTTCAACCTGAGAAATATCTGGCATATGTTCACGTCCCAAATGATTCTGTGAATGGCCAACATACATGTAGCCCTTAATCTCAATAAAATCAGGATTTCCTCGTGAAATTAAATCCGCATATCCTTTCATGTCCTCATCATTAAGACCATGAATGGCAGTTAAACGAATACACGTACGAAAAGACTTCTTTGACAAAATATCAAGACATGTAAGCATACGCTCATAATAATCTTCAAACAACGGTCTATCAATCTTTGCAAGCATTTCTTTATTTGGTGCATCAATACTCAAGTATAGTTGCGTACAATATTCTATCTTCTCAAGCTGCTCAGGATATTGTGCATTCGTAACTAAAAACGTACTTATCTCTCGTTCATGAAATGCACAAAGTAATTCATTTATCTGTGGATATGTAATGGGCTCTCCTGTTAAAGACAAAGCAACATGACGAACATGATCTTTCTCCGAACCAAACACAGCATTTGTTTGATCATTCCCATCAAATCCAATAAGCAATGCTTTCTGTGCTTCAAGTGCGCCATCAATAATCTCTCCAGGATTATCAACAGGACCATACCACGTCTTTGCAACAGGTGCCTTAGCTCCTCTCCAACAAAACGTGCAACGTGAAGCACAAAACATAGACGTAGTCATTTGTAAACACTGATGACTTCGAATACCATAGAACGTAAACTTATAGCATCCACCCTTATTCTTAATCATGGACTTTGTCCAATGACACACCTTAACAGCAGAATGATTTCCCACAACACGGTATTGTTGTTTTTCAAGATCTTTACGATACGTATCACTAATTTGCTTATCTAATCGGTCAGAAACAAACGTAGAAGGTGTACTTAGAACGGGAAGATTCATGCAAGATCCTCTAGCGCCTTGCCAGGATCAAATGCCTCTTTAATGTTGATCATCGGTTTTGTGATCGTAGTAATGTCGTCCTGACCAATACGAGGGCAAGCCGTATTCACCCAAGCATCAATAAATGGATAGTTTTCAAGATGATGAATGTCAATAGTATCTGAAATGAAAATATAACACTGTTTACCAAGTCCAGAAAGATGCTCTTTCAACTTTCTTGCCTGATGTAAGTACTGCTGACCAGGTTTTGTCGTAACAAGAACACCAATCGTATCAGCAGTTAAGTATCGAGTAAGATTTGCTCGTGTTTTATCAAGTTGTTTTTGAATCGTTGCTCGATTGATCACTTTCATATCACCTGCAACAGGATCCCAAATAATCACATCTTTGATATCTTTTCGATACGTTTGTGAAAGTAGCAGTGCCTTTGGATGAAACATCCCATCTCCCACATACAAAATCATATCTGCCTTGGAAATAATATCTTCTTCATACGAATCATCATAACTATCACACCCTAAAATTTGTGTAGGTACATGTGTTCGCTTAGCTTTAGTAACAAGAATTTCACATCCTGCATCAGTAAGTTGCTTCTTAACAACATCAAGACCTAAAAAATTCACAGAAGCAAATAATGCAACAGATTTCACACCATTATCACTAATATATGCAAGTACATCATCGCCAAGAGAAATTTCTCCCTCAAATCGTGCATCAATAAAGACCAGTTGCATACCTACCACATCTCCTGTACTTTGTGGTACCGATTATGTCCCCACTGGATCATTAAATCAATCTTAAGTACATCAAGACCCAAAGGAAGATCACACGCACCAAAGCAACTATTAAGCCAAATAAGCACTTCAGCACCTGTTTCTTTTTCGATAGTGTCAGCAACCAGGTTTGCTTTCATCTTAAGACCGTCCGGTAATTGGATCACAACACGCTGTGCATTTCTCTCTTTAACCTCTTTAATGGCCTTTTCAAGCTCTAGTTCAAACATACGATCAAGAACGGGTAGTTTATTTAAAAAGGTTCTGTACAATCATCTTTAAATTTATCACTTATTTCACGTCTATAATGTCCATGCAAAATCTCTTTCTACCTTCACGATTGTGGTATGAAGATCGAGCATTTCTCTCATCAATATATGGTCATCCAGTAAGAGATGCAATGCCACGGGAAGAAGGATCACTCGAATTTCAAGTGGTCAGGAATGCAAGGACAAAAAAAGCATTAGTTGAAAAATCAGAACAAATTATTCCAACAGTAAATATGCTCAAAGAAATGTATGGTCATGCATGGGATATGGTAAATCATTTTTTTTCTCAAAAAAACCAAATTCCTCCAAACATTATGCTTACGGATGTTGGAACGTGTATGGATTATCTTGAACAAATGTTAAAAAGAGATGCAGATATTTATCGTACACCAATTGTTTCTACAGGAGTAATTATCGATCCACTTGAACGAAGAATCATGGTACCTAATGAAGCCTGTATCTTTGATCCTGAAAATGAAACTTCTACAGACCTAAAATGGTCAAAAGAACTACTTGAATATGCACTCTGTGGTTGCGCATTTGAAATAGCCTATCTCAGAGAAAGAGGAGAGTGGGGAGAAAATTACCTCTTGGGTTCAAAAGCACTAAGCGATGTCGGGGCTGTAATTGATGACTTTCCCATTCACATTGGAATGAATGTAAAAAAACAATGTCTTCCTAAACTATCTAAAGACGCAGGTATTTTTCTTGCAGAAGAAATAGTAAACCAATGGCACAATAGTCCTCAAGATAGCACAAGAATAATACTCGCTTCATTATATGGTGCATATGGACCAAGAAGACTATCCGTCCTTGATGGATTTAGTTTAAGTGTAACCCATGATACCATACAACCTGTACTAGTACAAAAACATCCATTCTTTCATCACAAAAGTATGACCTTCTACTCATAATCACGGCCATCAAAGTATGCATACAACACATAATCCTTAACCATTCTATGCGTGTTAAAATAAGAAGCATTAAGCGCAATTGCTTGCTTCATCACAGTAATCCAAAGATCTCTGTGCGTGTAGAACATAGGAACAATAAACTTCTCAAGTTTCATAAACAAATCTTTACTATCCTCTTCATTACTACTTTGCTCTTGCTTAGAACCAATTGCCCAACCAGTAACATTCTCAAGGCACCCTTCAATCCACCATCCATCAAGCACACTAAACTGAGGAACACCATTGTGTGCAGCCTTCATTCCCGAAGTACCAGACGCTTCATTTGGTTTAAGTGGAGTATTAAGCCACACATCAACACCAGCAACAAGTTTCTTACACAAATCAATATTATAATTAGGAACAAATGCAATCTCAACAGAACCTGCAAGTTCTTGTTTCATCCGATACAATTTCCGAAGTAATTCTTTTCCTGCCTCATCTGCAGGGTGTGCTTTTCCTGCAAAAATCAATTGTATCTTTCCAACATCATTGCTAATCCACCGTAACCAATCAAGATTTGAAAAAATAAGATCCATACGTTTGTATGGCGTTGCTCGTCTTGCAAAACCAATCGTAAGCACATTAGGATCAAGATGCGTTCCAGCAATGGTATTCACTTCATTAATCAACTCTTCCTTGCACGCTTGATGTGTATCCCAAAGTTCCTTACTATCAATCAACAGTGCAAAACGAAGTGAAGCAGGATCAAGTCTCCAATCAGGAATATACTTATCATAGAGTCCGGCGTGCTTTTCAGACACCCACCCTTGTGAGTACACCCCATTAGTAATAGAACCAATATTATGATTAGGAAACATGCGTCGAGAAACTTCTGCGTGTTTCTTTCCAACACCATTCACATAATGTGTGTTCATCAGTGCAATGTGTGTCATGTTTACGTTACCATCTTTGATAAAATAATCAATGAGCTCATGCTCAACATTATTTCCTGCAATTTCCTTAACCAGCATAGGATCAAACTTATCATGTCCAGCCTCAACAGGAGTGTGCGTAGTAAACACACACATCCCTTTAATTTTATCAAAATCGTATCGCTTTGTAATATCGTCCTGTCCATGATGAATCTTTGTATCACTCAGTAATTCTAAAATAAGAAAACTCCCATGCCCCTCATTCAAATGATACTTTTCAAGACCACTAAATCCAAGATCGCCAAGAAACTTATTACCCGCAATACCAAGCACTAATTCTTGTGCAATACGATATGCATGATCCCCTTGATACAAATGTTGTGTTATGGTTCGATCATAATCACTATTCTCAGGTAAATTGGTATCAAGAAAAATAATCGGTACTTCAAAACCAGTAATGCCCTTAAGTGTGTACATCCATCCCTGGACAACCACATCTCTTCCAGAAATACTAATCACCACCTTTTCATTGAGTTTACTCAGTACTTCTTCCTTCTTCCACTGTTCAGGTACTTCGTGCTGATTTCCGTGTTCATCTATTTCTTGATGAAAATATCCTTTCTCAGAAAGCAACGTAACAGCAACCGTAGGTACATGCAAATCAGCACAACTTTTGAGCGTATCGCCCGCAAGAACACCAAGACCACCAGAATACGTAGGAATATTGCTGTCAAACCCAATCTCCATTGAAAAATAGGCGATTTTACGGTCTGCATTACGAATATCATTCATAACATATATATTCGAAAAAGAGGTATAAAAATGTTGCGTTGCACACAATACATGAGAAAGCCAACACGCAAAAAGCTTAAATACCAATGTTCTATTAAATTATAACGAAACATTGGAGGTATATCATAATGTTTGACGAAAATATAAAACGAGGAGCACTAAGAATCCTAACCGGTCTTCTATTCCTACTACCTGGTTTAACCAAAATAGTAGATGTAGGCGCATTTGGCGGTTTCTTAAGCTCAATGAATTGGCCTGCTGCAATGGCACTAGCATGGATTGTAGCACTAATTGAAGTAGTTGGTGGTCTTGCACTAGTTCTAGGTTACCAAACAAAGTATGCATCGTATGGTTTATTTGCAGTACTTGCAGTAGCAACCATCTTTATAGTGATCCCATCTGTTGGATTTGACGGCGGTTCACTATCAAGTCTAATGTTCCACCTTGTGGCATTAACAGTTGTATGTAGCTTCTCAAAAGGCGACAACAACGGTGCATGGTCTATTCAGTAGACCTTTTTTTCTTTTTGATTTTTCTTTTCTAAACACAATATTCTTATATATCACACCATAAACAAAGAACTATGAAGCAAGTAGTTGTAGTCGGTGGAGGATTTGCAGGAGCAAAAATTGCAAAAACACTCCAACATCAATTCGATGTAACGCTCATTGACACAAAAGACTACTTTGAATACACACCATCCATTCTAAGAATTCCGCTCAAAACAAACGTCCTCAAACACATCAGAGTAAAGCACGCATCTTACCTCAAAAAAGGAAAAATCATCACCACACCTGCAACAACGATTACAAAAACACACGTGATCACAAAAGATTTAGAACTGCCATATGATTACCTCGTACTTGCATCGGGTGCAAAGTATGCAATGCCAAAACCAGAAGTTGATGCAATACGCATCCATGCAGATGATCTTAAAAAATCTGCAACACGAATGCATCATGCATCCTCTGCAGTCATCATTGGCGGAGGACTTGTGGGTGTAGAACTTGCAGGTGAAATAGCACACTACATGCCAAACGTGCAACTAACTATTGTGCATCCAAAAGACAGTATCATCGACAGAAACGCAGAGAAGGCAATCAAACTATGTGAAAAATACCTCCTCAAAAAAGGTGTAAATATGATCTATAACGATAAAGTAGTTGGAAAGAAAGGCGTACATTACCTCACTGAAAAAAAGCAAGAAGTGCGAGGAGATATTGCATTTCTATGTGCTGGAATTCGCTCCTCAACCCACTACCTTGAAGAACATTTCAAACACATCCTCAACGAAAGAGGATTTGTAAAAACCATGCCAACACTTCTTGCTGAAGGTGAAAAGAATATCTTTGTTGCAGGCGACATGACAGAAATAAAAGAAGAAAAGCTCGCTCAAGTGTCTGAAAAACACGCAAACGTAATTATCCACAACATCAAAGCAATGGAAAAGAAAAAACCACTTAAACACTACGAACCAAAAAAACGACCTGAAGTCATTAGTCTTGGTCCAAGGTATGCAGTCTTTCAATACAAGAACATCATCATTTCAGGAATCATCCCTGCAATCATAAAGAAGTGTATAGAGTGGAAAGGAATTCTACCGTATAAAGCCTCCTTCTAATTAATTCCCACGAACCTTTTTAAATAAAATGGCTTCACTTATTACATGTTTGATGTAGACTCAATTGATGAAATAATTACAAGGCAGGATAATGACGGCGGAGAAAGTCATAGAATTACCCTATTTCATAAAAATAAAGAAAAACACTACTGTTATATTACACCAGGAGCAGGTAGCTTTGATAAGGAATATCCATATGGTGTTCTAGTTAAATTTGGCAAAGATGTATTGAAAATTTCACATCTCTTTGATGTAAGTATGCAGAAAAGAGAAACTGATGGTGGACATTATTATGTAGCACGGTTCGCTGATGATGACGAACCTAAAGAAAAAATTCTTCCATTTTTATTTCATGAAGATCCAGTTGAAGTAATGGTTGACTCAAGAACAAACAGAATGATTAGCGAGTATATGGATCTTTATGTTCAAAATATATTAGAAAAAGCATCGAAAATAAGTAAAACTCATCCAATTATGTTGTTGGACATGTTTTTTCACGAGAGACCAAATGAATTAGAAAAAATGATAAAACAAGATATGACTGTAACAAAAAATAGAATTGTAGGCGATCTTGAGAATTTATTTTATCAGGATCCATCCCCTTCAACAGTTCTTCAATCATTTGAAATAAATTCGGATGATCGTAAATTAAAAAGATTGTATCATGAAATTTCAAAACGAAAATGTTTCTTATTTCTTTCAGGCCTTATGTTTGTACCAAAAGAAATAGGTGATGTATTACTTGACAGGTATAATGTGAAGTTTAGAAATAAGTTTTCAGTTTCAAAAAAACTGGAAAACAGGTCTTTAATTAGTTCATTTTCTTTAAGCAACCCGCAAGTAAGGCCTGCAATTGATAATATGTGGTCTTGTGCCAAAATATATTCTGGTCTTCTTGGTTTAACTACTCAAGCAGGATTAACAGCAGGAGCATATCTGCTAGATTGGGATATTCCTACAGCAATACTTGGTACATCTACAGTTGCATCGGGATTAACAATGGCAAAAAATTTAGTCACTAGTCGTGGAAGAAATCCAAACGGAATTATTGCATCAGTACTGGGTTACGTACTTACCAATAAAATTGATTAATTTTTTTCTATCCTGTTATTAATCACTCAACCTGTCTTTATGCCGAACCTTATTTGGAAATCGCATCACATAATACGCACGAAACCGCTCACCATTATGGTGTCTCATCACATCATCAATGAGCTCCATTTCAGAAGGTTCATGGTGTTCCCTTGCTCCAACAAGATATCGCTCTTTTCTGAGCCACTCAATTTGTTTAGCATCATAATGCCTTCTATCTAGTGCTTCAAAATGATCAAAAGAGGTAAGTTCCTCAATACCCATTCCTTTAATAATCTCAAGAAGTGTTTCAGATTCACTATCTAAAATAGCACGTTCTTCTCGACTAAGGGGAATAGGTTTCATTAAAAGAACACGAACCAAAAGAACATTAAGAATGTTATGGAAAAAACGGGCCCACGAGGATTACGTACGAGCATAGCGAGTCGTTGGCAAAAATGATAATTTTAGCCACGTTCGAATCTGAGAATAAAATAAACGGGCCCACGAGGATTCGAACCCCGGTTTACCGGTCCGAAGCCGGTCGTACTATCCAGGCTATACTATAGGCCCAATCTCTTACGGATTGAGTAGGAGTATTTAAAGCTAACCACCAAAAACCACTTTTCTCCTCATAAACCAATGTGGTGATGTCCATCATTACACAATCTTTAAATGACTACAATAATTCCCATTTCCATGACACAATTATCTCTTATTGATCAATTAAATACACACGGACACATTCCACTATCATTTCAAGCACCTTATGAAAAATTTGAAGCAGCACATGATGCAATGAAAGCATCCATTGATGAGCTAGGAGATAATATCAAAAACTTTGGGTGGAAATTAGATGAAAAAAGACGTGGATCTCGTGTTGGCTACAAGGTAGCAGAAAGAGAAGATGGCAAAACAGACAATAAAATTTTCTTTCACGATCACCCTGATGGAAGAGTACTTTTCAAACAATATCTAAAAAATAGGCATCTTCCACACACCTGGGACTTTCTAAGAGCAATGGAAGATCTCAGTAACGATGCACAGCAAGCAGCGGTAATGTATCTTGATACATTAGAGCAACAGTTTCCTGGAATCAAAGAAGAGTTTTTACCACAAGGTCAACAACTAAAGGGCTACCTAAGAATGCTGCAATACCAATCAAATCCTGACAATGATAACCTTGCAACAGGTCATAACGACATTGGTTTTTTGACACTACAACTCTACGAATCAGGACCTGGTCTTTGGATTGAACCAAGAGATGCAGAAAAACCAATTCCCGTTAAAAAACATGAAGGAGTAGCACTCGCATTTAGAGGATACCAATTACATAAACTCTTACAACACATGGGCTTTGACAACTACGATCAAATGCTACCTGACTTTCATGGCGTAACAGACATCCCAGAAGAAAACACAACAGGAACAAGAAGATCATCCGTATTCTTCTTTGATCACCCAACACTCTTTTTCCCAAACGACTACCATGACACACATGGTAAACTCACGAGTGTTCAAAAGTAATACCAAGAAAGGTATCAAGTCCCATTTTGATGCTCTCGGGTCTATACCCTCCCTCTAAAATACCAAAATAAGGGATGTTAGTTTGATCAAGCAATTCTCGTAAAAAAACATATGAGTGTTCAGTAAGTGAAAATCCAACACCTTCTTCAACAGCATCCATATCTAAATCAGCAGTATCAAAACCAAGTGATAATCCTATGATGCTTGGTTGAAAATGATCTAGTTGTTCATAAAATAAAGATCTCACATGTTTTTGCCACACATCATTCCCACTGCCATAATGCAAACCTACTTGACAAATATTTCCTTCATTCATTGGTTCCTTGAAAGGATATATCCCACTCTGGAAAAGATCAAGCATACCAAGTCTATCTCTATACGCACTACTTCTGATAATCTCTCTTGTTCCATCACCCATGTGTACATCTACATCAAGCACAAGTATTCTATTTTGAGGATCAATGCTTGCTAAATACTCAATTGCAACACCCATATTATTGATTATACAAAAACCACCCGCGCGATTTCTAGTTGCATGATGTCCAGGAGGTCTTACAATAGCAAACGCATTACTCCCTCGTTGAGCAAAATCACTTGCTTCAACAACACATCGCGTCGCAAGCATGGCAAGTTCATATGAATCATAAGTGACCCACGTATCTTGAGTAAGTATTCTTTTCATACCAGGTGCACAAGCATCAGACCAGTGACGAACACGACCAAGGTATTCAGGACACATGGTCATACACACCATTTGTTCAAGTTGTTCATCAGAAATCTGACTTTTGTAGCCAGTATCAAGAAGCTCACGCACCTCAGAAAGACGCTTGGATGTCTCAAGGTCTAAACTGTTATGTCTAGATTCTCCAAAATATTCATTGCTAATGATCTTCACGCCATTCTTATGGCTATTGGAACATATAAAACCTCGTTATATGCCCAAAGCTTTTTAAGCATTTTTTGACTTACCTTAATTTTATGAGTGATCAAATCAGTGCAGAAGAAAGATTAAATGAGTACATTGCAGGTCTTGAGCACGATGTAAAAATTGGCTTAATGACACAGCAAGAGTTAGATCAAATAAAAGCACGACTAGGAATCTCCACAGGTGATACACAAGTAGGTATGTCTCTTGAAGAAATAATGCAAGGTGATCTAGAAGATGATGATGATCCATTTGACATGCCCTATATTGAAGAAGACACCACACACTCTTCTGCAGGAACTCCTCTTGACATGGGATACTACCCAGGTTCTACACTCACAGATAGACAAAAAGATTCCTTGATGAAATTACAAGATCTAATTTACCGAGAATGTTTATTCAGACTTCCAGAAAAAGAGCTATTGGTAAATGATGAAAAAATACTATATGCAAAAAATGGAGATAGAATGATTGCAGCACTGTGGTTTAGTGAGCAATATCAAGATAATCATATTTGTATTGAAAAATTATATGTTCATCAAGACTTTAGAGGAAGTGGGTGGGGTAGAGCACTTATTGAGAAATTAATGAACGACATCACTCTTGCAATCGATGAAGAACGATGTTCGGCAGTTATTGCACACTCAGTAGAAGAAGCAATTCCATTTTACGAAGCAATGGGTTTTCAACCATCAGGTAAACCAGATCCTTATAGCGTAACTATGGGTAATGGAGAAAATAAACTCATTAAAGATCAAAAAATGGTCTATGCATTTACCAAAGAAGCATGTGATGAACACGAAATTGATTCAACCCATCTTATGTTTTAGATTTTTTCTTCTTAGCCTTAAAATCTAGTGCAATGCCATTAATACAATAGCGCTTTCCAGTAGGCATTGGACCATCGTTAAACACATGACCTAAATGACCACCACACTTTTTACAATGCACTTCAGTTCGACGCATAAACCAAGAACGATCCTCAACCATGTCAACATTCTTTTTCACCACATCTGTAAAACTTGGCCACCCTGTACCAGAATCAAATTTATCTTCAGATAAAAAAACCTCATTTCCACAACCACTACACACAAATACGCCTGGTCTTTTCTCGTGAAGTAAATCAGAAGTAAATGGCATCTCAGTACCCTTCATTCGCAAAACCTTATGGCGCAGTTGTGCTAACTTTTTTTTCATGTCCTCTTTTTTCATCGTTTAATCCCTCTTTAATGCATCGCATAGCTTCCCCAATCATATACAGCGAACCCGTAACTAAAAGCAAACCATCTTCTTGTATTTCAAGACCTCGTGCAATGGCCGTATCAACATCGGGAATATTTTCAGCCTGAATTCCACGTCGCACTAGATCTTCAAACAACACACTACTTTCCTCTTCTCTGAACATTCCTTCAGTGACAATTACTCTATCAAATTGCTTTACCACATCATGTGCAACATCAAGACCTTTTCCTCTAGAAAGTGCAAGAATAAGTACATCCTTTTTTTCAAACGCATCAATAAACACACCAAGCTTCCACATACCATCTTCATTGTGTGCACCATCAACAAGAATAAGTGGATCTTTTTGCATCACTTGCATACGACCTTTCCATATAATCTTTTTAAAACCTTCTACAAATGCTTCTTCAGAAATACGCTCATCTTCAAGTTGCAAAAGAGCACCAATAGCACACAATGCATTATTCACCTGATGCCGCCCCAGTAGTGGCATAAAAAACGTACCCTGAAAAGACCCTTCAACAGTAAATGTCTGTCCATCAAGTGTCTCTTCATCAACCGAGGCACTAAGAAAGTCATGAACTGGAAAAAAAGAACATTCCTTCTCAAGTGCAATGTTCCCAATTAAATCTTTAACCCGAGTACTTCCACACACCACTTTAGTTCTACGCTTAATAATGCCTGCTTTCTCTTCAGCAATTGCCTTGAGCGTATCGCCCAAATACTCTGTGTGATCAAGACCAACAGTCGTAATCACGCTCACCTTTGGAACAACCACATTAGTGGCATCATACTTTCCACCAAGGCCCGTTTCAATAATAGCGATATCAACATTTTGATCTGCAAAATAATAGAATGCAAGACCCACCATAAATTCAAAATATGATGGCTCAAGACCTGCATCTTCTACCTTTTTTCTAATAATTCCCACATATCGCTCGAATTCTTCTTCAGAAATATCATTGTCATTAATACGAAATCGCTCGCAAATACTTATCAAATGCGGACTCGTATGCAAACCAACCTTTTTTCCAGATGCCTGCAAAATAGAAGCCATCATAGCACATGTACTGCCCTTCCCATTCGTTCCTGCAACATGAATGATAGGGTAATGATCTTGCGGGTGATCTAGAATGCCAATCAGTTGCTCAATTCTCTTAAGTCCTGGCTTAATACCGACCCGCTGCAATTGCTCCAAGTACCTAACGGTTTCATCGCGCATACAGACGACAAACATCTCTGCATTTATAATGTCTTGTATTTCCCCAACCACTACAAACTCACACCATCTGAGCACCATAATGTTTATATATTGCTAACTTAGGAAAAAACTGGGGGGAATTACGTATGAAAGCATATCTAGATATCGTTCGAAAAATAATGGATGAGGGGGTCATGAAAGACAACCGAACAGGTGTTAAAACACTCGCAATTGCAGGAGCAATGTTCGAGCATGACATGTCAAAAGGATTCCCACTACTTACTACAAAAAAAGTACCCTTTAGAAACATCAAATCAGAACTTGAATTCTTCATTAAAGGAATAACTGACAAACAATGGCTCCAGGATAGAAACAATCCAATCTGGAATGAATGGGCATCACCACTCAAAGCACCCTATGGACACTCAGAAGAAGCCAAACAAAAAATGGCAGAAGAGCGAGACCTTGGACCCATCTACGGATTTCAATGGAGGCACTTTGGTGCAGACTACGATAATTATGATTCAGACTACACCGGTCAAGGTGTTGATCAACTAAAAAACGTTGTTGAAAAATTAAAATCCAACCCAATGGATAGACGAATGATTGTAAGTGCATGGAACCCAACAAAACTACACGAGATGGGTCTTCCACCATGCCACTATGCATTTCAAGTAACCGTCATTGATGGTAAACTCAATCTCTTATGGAATCAAAGAAGCGTAGATACCATGCTTGGACTTCCATTTAACATTGCATCCTACGCACTTCTTCTTCACCTCCTTGCAAAAGAAGCAGGACTCAAGGAAGGAAAGCTCGTAGGGTTTCTTGCAGACACGCACATATATGAAAATCACTTCGAAGGTGCAAAAGAACAACTAGAACGAGATCCAGAAACATATCCTCTTCCAAAACTAGAAACCAAAAATTTCACTTCTATCTTTGATTGGAAAGCAGAAGACACAGAAGTAGTAGGATACGAATCCTATCCAAGAATTAAATTTGATATTGCAGTATAAAATGATAGCTATAATTGCAGGACTCACTCCTGAAAGAGTAATTGGAAAAAACGGAACACTTCCATGGGACATTCCTGAAGACCTAAAGGTATTTAGAGAAAAAACAAAAGGATCAGCAGTCATCATGGGAAGAAAAACCTATGAGTCAATAGGAAAGCCACTGCCACAAAGAGAAAACTTTGTAGTAAGTTCTACAATGGATCCAAAAGAAGGAATTCATGTATGCAGGTCTTTAGATCAAGCCGTTAAAGAAGCGTCAACCTACAGTCTTCCCATTTTCATAATCGGTGGATCAGGGATGTATAAAGCAGGACTTGCATTTGTCGATGAACTCTATTTATCTCACATTCACAAGTCCTATGATGGAGACACCTACTTTCCAGAATTTAACGAAGACGATTGGAAAGTAGTAGAACAACAAGAATATGATCAATTCACATTCAAGAGGTATCAAAGAAAATGACACTGCAAGAATCAGACCCAGAAATTTATGAAGCAATTCAGCAAGAAGAAAAAAGACAACACGAACACATTGAACTCATCGCATCAGAAAACTTCGTATCAAGGGATGTCATGCAAGCAGCAGGATCTGTCATGACCAATAAATACGCAGAAGGATACGCAAAAAAACGATACTATGGTGGATGTGAACATGTTGACAAAGCAGAACTTCTTGCAATAGAACGACTCTCTCAATTATTTAAAACAGAAGAAAACGGATACAAATGTAACGTCCAACCACACTCTGGTGCAAATGCAAACCTTGCAGTCTATCTTGCACTCGTAGAAGCAGGTGACACCGTCATGGGAATGGATCTTTCAGCAGGTGGACACCTCACGCATGGACTTGGTGTAAACTTCTCAGGAAAGTTACACAACATAGTGTCATATGGCGTAAACGATCAAGGACTCATTGACTATGAAGCACTTGCACAAACAGCACGAGAATGCAAACCAAAAATGATCATTGCAGGAGCATCAGCATATCCAAGAGCAATTGATTTCAAAAAATTCTCAGACATTGCAAAAGAAGTAGGTGCATATTTATTCGTAGACATGGCGCACATTGCAGGCCTTGTTGCAGCAGGTGTACATGAATCACCAATTCCATATGCAGATGTCATTACCTCAACAACCCATAAAACTCTTCGTGGAACAAGAGGCGGTATCATCATTGCAAAAGAAGAACTTGCAAAAAAAATAGACTCTGCAATTTTTCCAGGATCACAAGGCGGACCACTCATGCACATCATCGCAGGAAAAGCAGTTGCGTTCAAAGAAGCACTCAAACCAGAATTCACATTCTATCAACAACAAATTGTCAAAAATGCAAAAGCAATGGCAGAAACACTACAAGAAGAAGGGATTAATCTCGTCTCAGGTGGAACAGACAATCACATGATGCTCCTTGATTTAAGATCACTGGGCATTACAGGAAAACAAGCACAACATCTACTAGAATCTGTTAAAATTACCACCAATAAAAACGGCATTCCAAACGACCCAGAAAAACCCTGGATTACTTCAGGAATACGAGTAGGAACACCTGCAATTACCACGCGTGGATTCTTAGAAGAAGACTGCAGAGAAGTAGCATCCCTTATTGCAAAAACACTAAGGAACCCAGAAGACGAATCAATACAAGAAGAAGTAAAAAAATCAGTATCTTTATTATGTGAGAAGTATCCCCTATACAAGGAGTAAATAAAATGGTTTATCCAATAAAACAAATTGAACAAATATTTGGTAATGTGACTGCATGCACTTCCATGTTATTCATGGAGCCGGGAAGAGATCTTTACATTTCCCAAGTGGGACAAATACATACGTTTGAACATTTAAATTCTGGTGCAGGAATGATGGGTAATGATTATATGATTGCAGCAAAGAGATTGGATGATCTTCCTAAAACTCCACTACATGGAGAAATTGCTCATGAAAGAGCTCATCTAAAAGAAAGAGTTAGAATATTAGGAAAAAGAATAAAAGAACCATTAGAAGTAGCACTCTCGTACACAACATGTGGTGGTTTTTATGAGTGGGTTAACCAAGAACCACATAATCATTCAACACACGGAATGGTTCCTGTTACCTTTGGAATAATTCAAGTGCAAGATGGAAAAAGAGTATTTACTCCAAGATCTGATCTCACAGTACTCATTGGATCAGAAGCAACTTTAAAAGCACGTGAATTTTACGTAGAAAGAAATAATGGAAAAGAAAAATTTTTTAGAGATTTATTTCCAAGAGCTAGTTAGAAAACTAGCGCCTATAATACCATCTCACAAGATAAATCAGTGGCGTATCTAACACTGCAATAAGCAACTTCACTAAAAATACAGATGTAATTACAGGAAATAGCGGTATTACTCCGTAAAATGCAATCGTTACAAAGATGATGCTATCGATAAGTTGACTTGATCCTGTTGAAAATGTATTTCTAAGCCAAAGATGTCTGCCTTTTGTTTTTTCTTTCCAAAAATGATATGACCATACATCATGAAACTGTCCAATAAGGTAGGCAATTAATGATGCTAAAATAACTCGTGGTGTTGTTCCAAGAATTTGCTCAAAAGCACTACCATTGCCAAAACCCTGTGCTTCAGGAAATGCAAGAACAACACTAAGGGAAACAAGAAACATTAAGTTTGCAACAAACCCGCCCCAAATGGCTTTCTTTGCTTGCACCTTTCCAAAAAATTCAGAGAGCATATCAGTCATCAAAAACATACTCCCAAAGAGGACCGTCCCTGCAGGAATAACATATTCTCCCACAGAAACCATCTTTGCATTAAGCACATTTACAATAACAAGTGAAGCTGAAAAAAGTCCTACAAGTACATGATATCCATATCGTTTTGCAACAAAAGCACTTACTGCCACAATAAAAAATGTGAGCAGTATCCAGTAAATAAATAGTCCTTCTATCATCTGTATCCCCTAATGAAAGTGCCTCTGGTAGTCAAGCGGCTTATCTGAAATTTCAACAGATGCAACTACAATCTCATCTCCTTCATCACAGTTAAACAAGTGGTATGCATCCTTTGGAATAACAATAACATCACCTGTCTTTGCAAGAACTCTCTCACATTCAGATCGATGCTTAGACATTCCTTTCTCAAACCATCCTCGTCCAGACAAAATGATACCAACAACAGCTGACGTATGGTAATGTAGATCCTCGGTAGTAGGTCCAGTAATGTGAATGATATTCAGTGCAGTCTCAGCAGCAGAACTATTTCCAAGCACGCTACTGAGTACAATTTTAGGAGTAGAGATTACTGTAGAGTTCTCACTCTTCCATGCTTGAATAAAATCTCTAAAGTGACTACATTCTTTTGAGAGTAGTGCTTTTTTAATTTCTTCAATTCCTTCTTTACTTTCAACTCGTGGTTTTCTAAGGCCCAGTTCCTCTTTAAGCTCGTGTGCCCATTGACTTTCATGTGTAGTTTTGTTCATAACAATCACCTCTTTTGTTACTACTGGTAAGTGCAAAAGAGTACTTATATATTGTCTCCCCCTTGGTAAGTTGAAATGAACAAAATAATGAATATTCTTTCAAAAATAGGCCTTACAGACGGTGAAACGAAGGTATATCTGGCTTTGTTAGAAGAAGGAACAACAACAGTTGGTCCTATCATTGACACATCACAAGTGTCAAGTTCAAAAGTCTATATTATTCTAGAAAAACTTATTCATAAAGGACTTGCAACATACACCATAAAAGAAAAAACAAAATACTTTCAAGCACGCCAACCAATTGCACTTCTTGATATAGTCGAAACAAAAGAAAAAGAAATACAACAAACTAAAGAAGAACTTCAATCTGCACTAAAAGAAATTGAAGAACTACAAAACCAAGCACCTCAAGAAGAAGCAATCATCTATAAGGGATATAAAGGTCTCAAAACGGGTTTTTATGAAGCCATTAATCACATTCCCGATGGCGGAACATACTATTTTTTCTCAACGGGCTATGTAGATGATCCGTATGTAAACAGATTTTTCAAGAATCTTGCAAGAGAACTACAAAGTCGAAAAATTAGTATAAAAGGAATTGCAAGTACACAAGAAAAAAATGCATTTGATGATCTCAAACAATTCGGATATGTCATGAAATTTAAAGACAGGTACTGGCCTTCAGACATCACCATTGCAGGAGATTATGTAATCATGTTCGTATGGAATCAAAAAGAACCAACAATATACTCTCTACATAGTAAAACACTTGCAAAATCCTACCTCACATACTTTAAAGAACAATGGGAAAAATAAAAATCACTGATGCACAACATTAACCACATCAGCAACACTGAGCAATTCTTGAGAACCTTTCTCCATATCTTTTAAGGTAACCTTCTCATCTTTTGCTTCGTTCTCGCCAACAATAGCAACAAACCGAATACCCATCTTATTTGCAAAGTCAAGATTCTTACTAATACTTCTGCCCAAATAATCAACCTCGGTATTCACTCCAGCAAAACGAAGTTCCTTAGCAACCACTCGTGCAAAAGCATCTTCATTCATACTCACCACAAGCACATCAACAACGCTTTTCTTACAATCAAGCAGTTCTTTTACCTTAAGTGCATCTTTAATAGCACTAAGACCAAAGCTAATACCAACACAAGGGTATTCTTTACCATCACCTACAAACTCAGTAATCATATTATCATACCGACCACCTGCAGCAATAGCACTACCAAAACTGCCATCAGCAACAAACACTTCATAGATTGTTCCCGTATAGTATGCAAGTCCTCGTGCAAGTGTTGGATCAAGCGTAATCTTAACACCAAAGTCCTCACAAAGTGTTTGCAGTTCTTTTAGTTCTGCAACACCTCTACTGTCTGGAATCAGTTTTTCAATACCTGCAAAGTCTTGTGAAATAATATCAATAACCTTATCAGCAACTTCCTTGGAAAGACCTTTTTCAACCAGTTCCTTCTCAACACCTTCAGCACCAATCTTGAGTAATTTATCAATACTTAGTACTGCACTATCAGACATATCATCTGACACGCCAGCAAATTTCATCATATCTGAAAGTAATGCACGATTATTTACTCGAAGAGTTACCTCAAGACCAAGATTTTCAAAAAATCCTCGTGCCATAGCAAGCAGTTCTGCTTCTGCTGCAACACTTGCAATGCCAACAACATCACAGTCACACTGCCAAAATTCTCTATACCGTCCAAGCTTAATTGGGCCATCTCTCCATACCTTATCAATCTGGTATCGCTTAAATGGCTTTTTTACATGTGGATTCATAGCAACAACACGTGCAAATGGTACTGTAAGATCATACCTAAGTGCAAGTTCACGACCGCCCTGATCAGACAACTTGTAAATCTCTTTGAGAATTTCCTCGCCACCTGCAAATTTACTTGCAAGCACATCAAGGTATTCAAGAGCAGGTGTCTCAAGTGGATTATATCCATACAGCTCAAAGCTCTCTCTAAGTGAATCAATAATTGTGTTTAATGCAATTTTTTCTTCAGGCATAATATCCTGTGTTCCTTTAACGTTTTCAAGTTTCATAAGTATCTCCTTGTGATAATCTAAATAATATAAATGTTGTCAGTATACAACTACTGTCGATGAGAAGTACAACTATGATGATGTTCTTTAGATTCCATGTACATAGCTGCTGTCATGCACCAAGGGAATGAAAAATACCATATAAACCTTTCGAAAAAAGAAGAATATAATGCAATAATTATGCCTTAACATACACAATATCGTTCTCACGAACTCGCCCAAACGGTAGTGTGACACAATCATCATGTTCTTGTATCTCAGTAACCATGCCTGATTTCACACCATTTGAACCAACAATTTTTACTTTCATACCAACAGCAATAGGTTCTTGAGAAACCACTTCAACAACGCCTGCTTTCTTATAGTAATTAGAAACTTTTCCAACACGCACATACTCACGAACACCAAAAGGATCTGCCTTAGCAAGTTTTTCTTTAACCACAGCACTCAGTTCACCATCTTGCTCTGCAGGATCAATGTGAACACTCCCTCGCCGATCAAACACAAAACACTTACCTTTCCAGTGTGTACTGCCACATTCTTTGCCGTAGTTCAGAATACCACCGTGGAGTTGCTTTACATCAAAGCCATGTTTCTTAAGCAGTCCAGAAAACTTCTCACATCGAATACCACCAGTGCAGTACGTAACGATTTCTCTTCCTTTGAGGTGAGCAAATTTTTCAGGAATCTCTTTTGCCTGAGTAAATATATCAAGCTTTGGATCAATAGCACCTTCAAACATACCTTCTTCTGTTTCATAGGTATTTCGTGCATCAATCATAACCACATCATTTCCAGCATCAAGTTTTTTCTTAAGCTCTTTTGGCTCAATATATGGTGCAGCCTCAGTTGCATCAACACCAAACTTACTCGTAATGATCTCTTTTCGAATTTTAACAAATAATTTACGGAAGGTGTGCTCTTTACTCTCACCCATCTTAAACACAAGATCAGAAAATCGCTCATCAGCATGCATAGCATCCATATATTTTTGAGTATCAGAAACACTTCCAGACAAACACCCATTAATACCTTCTTCTGCAACAAGTACTTTACCCAGAAGTCCAAGAGACTCACAGAGCGCATACTGTTCTTCTCTAAATTGCTCTATTTGCTCAATGGGTACATACTTGTAAAATAGGATGTTTCTCATAAGAAATGAAAATAAAAACTGATTTTTAAAACTATCTGTTTTTAGCATCCCAGAGGTATAAAGCCGCAATACTGCACAATAAGCCCACATCACGAATAGCAATATCATTATATCCAACACTAATCGTAATCACCAGCAAATGCACAAATGCAACAGCTGCAGTAAGCTTCACATACTTACCCCATGCAAAGAAAATGCCTTCAAGTAGATCAACAACACCATTTATGAGCACAAGCGTTGATGCAAAACTCAAATTCAGTAAAAACTCTGGAAGATAGCCCATAAAATCATTTGGACTCAGCAATTGATTAATGCCAAACCATAAAAAAACAAAAGCAAGCCCCAATCGAAGAACAATTGGAGCATAGTTTTTTGAGCTCATGCAAAGTTTACCTCAGGTGCATCACTTGCCTCTTCATCTGCTTCAAAGAAGTCTCTCTTCTCAAAACCAAATAAACCTGCAATAAAGTTGCCTGGAACACGTCGAATCTTTGCATTGTATGTTTGCACAGCATCATTATACCGATCACGTGCAACATTAATTCTATTCTCAGTTCCCTCAAGTTGTACTTGCAGATCCCTATAGTTTGCAGTAGCAGTAAGCGTTGGATAATTTTCCATCACTGCAAGGAATCGTCCAAGAACACTCTCGCCTGCACGGATTGCTTCTTGCTGTCCTGCAACACTGCTTGCCTGACCAAATCCTGTCTGCGCAGCAACTGCTTCTGCTCGAAGTTCAGTAATCTGTGTAAGGGTTTCCTGTTCAAAATCAGATGCTCCTTGAACCGTTGCAACTAAATTAGGAATAAGATCAAGTCGTCGTTGATAACTACTTTCCACATCACCCCATGCACCATCGACACCTTCTTCCAATGTAACAATACTATTGTATGTTCCGATCAATGAAAAAAAGACGAGTACTGCAACAACAGCAATGCCAATCCATATCATTGTTTGTTTTTCCATATTTACCATCTCCCTCCTGCTCCTCCGCCGCCAAAGCCGCCTCCACCAAAACCGCCAAAGCCACCAGAGCGACCACGCCCATGGTGAAATCCGCCAGGTAGAAAAATAAAGCCACCTCGTCCACGACCATATGAAGAAGCAAGAATAATTATGATTATAAGTAAAAAGAAAATAATATCTACCCAAATGGTATCAATATCATCTCCCGTTGAAGATCCATAGTCTGATTCAAAATCACTAATCACGCTCTCATCCTCAAGTGCATAACCTGCAAATACCACAAGCGCATCATAAATTCCTTGTGCATAATTCTCCTCTCTAAAATGTGGTGCCATCACTTCATCACCAACACGTCCTGCAAGAATGTCAGGAATTGCTCCCTCAAGACCTTTGCCCACTTGAATAAAGTATGCACGATCACTCACCGCAACAAAAATAAGCAGACCATTATCTACATCGCTCTTCCCAACGCCCAAGTATTCTGCAGCACGAAACGATGCATCAAACACATCATCTCCCTCAAGTGTATCTACAGTAACAACAGCAAACTCAACCGTACTATTGCTCTCGAGTTCCTCAAGAAACGAAGTAATGGTCGCCTCATCTTGAACAGAGAGTACATCTGCAAGATCATTCACATACTGCTGCTCAAGGGTCTGCTCATCAAAAGCATACACACTCGTTGCAAGCAAACACAACAATAACAGGAATACCACACGCTTCATGCATCCAAAAAAGCAGGATCTCTATAAAAGTCTTTTCTCGGAATATTTACGCATTTTGCTCAAAATAACATATAAAGAATTGAAATGAAGAAAAACTAGGCTGAAAACCCAGTAAGACTCCCCAGTCAATCTAAGGAAGTAATGAGTGTATATTAATGTTTGGGTAGAGCCGAGGTGGCAGAATCTGGTTATGCGCTAGGTTGATGCCCTGGTGAGACTCCCCAGTCTCGTGCGGGTTCAAATGTGAATCCCCCGTCACTGGAAGTCCCGCCCTCGGCGCCCTACAAACATTAAACATAACACATAAATACTCTCAAACCAAAAGACCCTCATGGCAAAATTACCATCAAAGAATGCAAAAGCAGCATTTGGAGCAGGATGTTTCTGGCACGTACAACTTGAATTCTCAGAAACCAAGGGTGTCTTAAAAGCACTAGCAGGATACATGGGAGGAAACCTAAAAAATCCTGGCTATTGGGACGTTGCAACAGGAAAAACCGGACATGCAGAAACCGTGATGATGGAATATGATCCCAAAATCATCTCCTATGACAAACTCGTAGAAATGTTCTTTACTATGCATGATCCAACACAAAAAAATAGACAAGGACCAGATGTAGGCTCAGAATATCGATCAGTTATTTTCTATTACACAGAAGAACAAAAAAGAATTGCAACCATGATCAAAATGCGTGTGCAAAGAAAACTTAAAAGTAAAATGGTCACCACGCAAATAGTAAAAGCAACCACATTTTATCCTGCTGAAGAGTACCACCAAGATTTTCTCAAAAAACGAGGACGCACCACTTGTAACATATAACAAGCCATAAAATCAATAATCCTTAAATATCACTTATTCTAAAATCTACCATGGTAACAATTAAGCATATTCACGCAAGAGAGATTCTAGACAGCAGAGGAAACCCTACCGTAGAAGTAGACCTCATGACCGACGATGGCACATTTCGTGCAGCAGTACCATCTGGTGCATCAACAGGCGCTCATGAAGCAGTAGAACTGCGAGACAATGATGCAAACAGATACATGGGAAAAGGCGTACTCAAAGCAGTGCAAAACGTAAACGAACTCATTGCTCCTGCAATTCTTGGCATGGATGTAACCAAACAAGCAGAAGTCGATAAAGAAATGATTGATCTTGATGGTACCAAAAACAAAGGCCAACTAGGTGCAAATGCAACACTTGCCGTATCAATGGCAGTATGTAGAGCAGGTGCAGCAGCAAAACGCGTAGCACTCTACAAACACATTGCAGATCTTGCAGAAGTAAAAGAGTTTGTACTACCAGTACCAAGTTTTAACGTCATCAACGGTGGAAAGCATGCAGGAAATAAACTTGCTATGCAAGAATTCATGATCCTTCCCGTCGGCGCATCATCATTTAAAGAAGCACTTCGCATGGGAGCAGAAACCTATCATGCACTCAAAAGTGTCATTAAAGAAAAATATGGACAAGATGCAACCAACGTTGGAGATGAAGGTGGTTTTGCACCAAATATTCAATCAAACAAAGAAGCACTCGAATTACTCATGCAAGCAATCAAAAAAGCTGGCTATGAAAATGAAATCAAAATCGGTATGGATGTTGCAGCATCAGAATTCTTTGAAGATGGAAAATACAACCTCAATTTCAAAGGAGAGGAAAAACAACTGCTTGATCCTGTTGAGCTATCAAACACCTATAAGGAATTTACAGAGCAATATCCAATTGTCTCAATTGAAGATCCATTCCACGAAGATGACTTTGAATCATTCACACATTTTACCGCCCAAGTAGGCGAGAATGTACAAATTGTAGGTGATGATCTTTTGGTAACTAACCCAGAACGAATTGCAAAAGCAGTAGAAGCACAAGCATGCAACGCACTACTTCTAAAGGTAAATCAAATTGGAACTATTACAGAAGCACTCAAAGCAGCACACGCTTCCAAAATCAACAACTGGGGCGTTATGGTATCTCACAGATCAGGTGAAACCGAAGACACCTTCATCGCAGATCTTGTCGTAGGCCTAAAAGCAGGTGAAATCAAAACCGGTGCACCCTGCAGATCAGAGCGTCTTGCAAAATATAACCAACTCCTACGAATTGAAGAAGAGCTAGGAGAAGACGCAACATACGCAGGAGAGCGCTTTAGGAAGCCGTAAGTCAAAACCGAGAAAGCAAACCAACTATTCCACCACATACAATACCTTTACCCATCCAAAGTACAGAATAAAAAGCAGGTTTAGCTATCTGATTTCCTGCACCAAGAATAGCACCAAGTCTACATACGTTTTCTTTATTCTTCTCTCTATTATCAACTACGTGATATACATCGGGTGCAACTTCAATGCAATCCTTAATTCCATCATCTGGAAACTGTTCCTCATATGCTTCTTCAAGAAATCTATACCCGTTAACAGCACCACGAATTGCTTCAGGAATGAGTCGAGCAGTAAGGGGCATATATAATGTTGCCATCATGATTTCTTTGGTTAATTCAGGAGCACCAAAAAGATGATATCCTGTAATCATTGCAGGAACAACAGTAAGTGCTTCCCAGTCTTCTTCAAGCTTTAAGCGATCATATCGCTTAACCAGTGATTCAAGTGAAGGCATAATATCCATATGAAGGGGAGCGTATATTCATTTAAAAAGAAACCTCTTAAAACCCTGGTTTCCTCCTCTACAACACCGCAAGCTTTAAATACTAAATATGCGTTACTAATTGTATCACATGTTCTAAAAATGAATTTTAGGTGAATAGTAAATGGAAGCTGAAAAACTAAAAACTGGTACAACAACAGTAGGTATTGTGACATCTCAAGGAATTATCCTTGCTGCAGACCGTAGAGCTACGGCTGGTAATCTCATTGTTCAAAAGAACGTGGACAAAGTAGTCCAAATCTCAGATTACATGGCAATGACTACCGCAGGTTCCGTATCAGACATTCAGCTACAAATCAAACTCATTAGAGCAGAACTACAAGTAAAAAAACTCAAGGTAGGACGAGAACCTACGGTAAAAGAAGCAGCAAATTTACTCGGTGGCATGCTCTTTAGAAACATCAGATCTATTGGTGGCGTATCACACTTCCTCCTTGGTGGCTGTGATAGCAACGGATGCTCACTCTATGACCTCTTCCCAGATGGCTCAGTAAGTGAACACAAAGATTTTGTCTGTAGTGGATCAGGTTCCGTATTTGCATATGGTGTACTAGAAACACTCTACACAGATAAACTCACACTAGAACAAGGAAAAGATCTTGCAATCAAAGCAGTAAATGCTGCAATACAAAGAGATAACGCTTCTGGAAACGGCATTCTGCTCTACACCATTACAGCAGATGGCGTAAAAGAAGAAGTAAGCAAACAAGTGGGGGTTTCCCTCACACAATAAATTCTTAGGAGGTTATGAAAAACCAAACAATACGTTTAACGTAAAAATTCTATTAGGTTTTTCACACACAAACAAATGGATATTTTAAAAGAAATAGTAAAAGAAATTCAAAACGGTGATGACATTATCACTTCTGCTCTCTATGAGGGGGCAAACATTGTACTCTACACAAAAGACAAAGACTTTTTTCTTAATGGTCAAGACACCATTAGAAAATTGGTAAATCAATTCAAAAAAAGAATCGAGCTAAGAGCAGATACAAAAAAATGTATGGCTGAAGACGATGCAGAAATTGAAATTCAAAAAATTCTTCCCGATACTGCAAAAGCAGATCAAATTATCTTCGATCCACAACGATCACAAGTGGTGATTGAAACAGAAAAACCATCTGATGCAATTGGAAAGCAAGGTGCAATTCTAAGAGAAATCAAAGAAAAAACGATGTGGTCTCCACTCATCAAACGAACACCAACTATCCGATCAAAACTTATTGAAAACATCAGAGCAGTACTCTATCAAAATTCAGACTACAGAAGAAAATTTCTACACAACGTAGGAAAAAGAATCTACTCTGGTTGGGAACCGGGTAAAAAAGAAGGATGGATTAGACTATCTGTACTCGGTGCAGGACGTCAAGTAGGACGATCATGTTTCCTTTTGCAAACACCTGAATCACGAGTACTTCTTGATTGTGGAATTGACCCAGCAGACAACGGCCACCAATTCCCCTACCTTGAAGCACCAGAAGTAGACATCAGTAAAATTGATGCAGTAATTATCTCACACGCACACCTTGATCATACCGGTCTTCTACCATACTTGTTCAAGATGCAATACAAAGGTCCAGTATATTGTACTGCGCCAACACGAGATATCATGTCAGTTTCACTGCTTGACTCTATTAAAATCTGGCAAGCAGAAAATAGAGATCCACTCTATGACCTAGAACACATCAGAGAAATGGTAAAACACACCATTACACTCAACTATGAAGAAGTAACTGACATCACACCTGATATTAGAATTACTTTCTACAATTCAGGGCACGTACTTGGAAGTGCAATGACACACATCCACATTGGAAATGGACTGCACAACTTCCTCTACACAGCAGATCACAAATACGGTTCAACACAACTCCTTGATCCAGCAGTAACTAAATTCCCAAGACTAGAATCAGTACTCACTGAAGCAACCTATGGTGCAAAAGAAGCAGTACTTCCATCACGAAAAGAATGTGAAGAAACACTCTCTAACATCATTACCTCAACACTAGGTAACGGAGGAAAAGTACTCATTCCCGTACTCGGTGTAGGGCGTGCACAAGAAGTACAGCTCATCGTAGAAGATCTAGTATCAAAAGGAAAAATCTCTAAAGACACACCAGTCTTTGTTGATGGAATGGTATGGGACATCACAGCAATTCACACAGCATATCCTGAATTTTGTTCTAAAAAAGTAAGAAAATCTATCTTCCAAAAAGACAAGAGTCCATTCTTGCATCCAATGTTTAGACAAGTTGGATCCATGAAAGAAAGAAAACAAATTCTTGAAGAAACAGGACCATGTATCATCCTTGCAACATCAGGTATGCTCATGGGTGGGCCATCCGTATTCTATCTAAGAAACATGATGGATAACCCAAAAAACACTCTGTGCTTTGTATGTTATCAAGCAGCAGGATCACTTGGTCGAAGAATCATGAATGGTGAAAAAGAAATCACCTTTGGTTCAGGAAATAAAACTGAAACAAACCCACTCAAAATGCGAGTTGAAGTCCTTGAAGGATTCACCGGTCACAGTGGACGAAACGAAAACATGAATTTCCTCAAACGTCTTGATCCAAAACCACGAAAGATCATCTTCAATCACGGTGAAAGTTCCAGGTGTCTTGACCTTGCAAGCAGTGTACACAAACAACTGCGTGTAGAAACCATTGCACCAAAGAACCTAGAAGTCATCAGATTAAGATAAATCTTTTTTTAAATTATTTTTTCACACAAGAGCAGCATCTAACTTTTCTTGATCAAAACCAACAATAACTTCTTCAGAACCATTTTCTTTTTTTACAACAGTTACAGGAACACCCGTCTGTCCTGATGTATTCTTCACTTCTTGCTGAAGATCTTGATTATTAGAAACATCAATCTCTTCAAAACCAATCCCTTTATTTCGAAGAAATTCCTTCACCATCCGACAATACGGACATACTGGCGTAGTATAGACAATCACATCCATGCACGAATTACACTAATCTATCTATTTAAATATTTGCTTAAGTATTACCTTCTCCACTTACCCCAGCCCTTCTCTTTCCAAAGACCTACTTTCTTTTCAATCTGTCTCTGTGCATGTCTACTTCTCTCTTCAGGAGTATTACCACTTACCACATAACCAAGATCTCTTTCTCTCATAACACCGCGCTCACAAAGCACATCAAGTGCACCAACATAATCAATAAACTGCTCAAGACTAAACTCATTCAATGGTTCAGATCGAACAAGTGTAAAGGGAATCCTTGCCTCTTTTGCAGCCTCAGCAATAAGCACACCATAGGCATAACTAGATCCAGTGCATGCATGTCTTCGTCTTATTCCTTCATTCGTTTCTCGAATACCTTTCTCTTGAATGCGTCCAACCATTCTATACCGATACCGTGCGCGTGAACTATGATAATTACCTCTAACACTTTCCATTGCAGCATGATACTGATCTGAAGCTGCTCTAAGACGTTCACTAAGCACCTCATCAATAGGGCCCTTTCCCTCCCGCAAATATCTAAGACTATCCTCATCTACAAGTCCAGCAAGATCTTCAAGCACGCCCTCATATCCTGCAAGTTGCCCAACAGATGAGCTAGGTAAAATAAAATCAGTTACTACGCCGTCATAAACGCCGGATGTAATGTCAGCAACAATAGGAGCATAATCCCAATGTCCTCTGTGTCGTTCAAGTGTAAGTATATTGTGTGTGTTCATACCATGCAGAAAGCACCTGAAGAACATAAAACACTGTGGTGACAAAAAACACCATCAAAAAGACCAATTCAACCACAGTTTTATAAAGCACCAAAGCCTTCCAACACGCATGATTTCACGCATAAAAAAGCCACATAGTAGAGAGCAGACCGTTAAAATACTCTGTCCTCTATTCAAAAAATGGTTTTTCAGTGCATTTAAAGACTTCACAGAACCACAAAAGTACTCTATTTACACCATTCATGCAAGAGAAAACATCCTTGTATCCTCTCCAACAGGATCTGGTAAAACCATGTCTGCATTTGGGGCAATTCTTAATGAATTAGTGGATCTTGAAGAAAAAAACAAACTAGAGCAAAGAATCTATGCCGTATACATCTCTCCTCTAAAAGCACTCTCAAATGACATTGAAAAAAATCTCAAAATACCACTAGAGCAAATGCAAGAACTTGCAGGAAGAGAACTCAACATCAAAGTGGGTGTGAGAACAGGAGACACCACGCCATATCAAAAACAAAAATTAGCAAAAAACCCACCACACATTCTCATCACCACACCAGAATCACTTGCCATCATGCTTTCTTCTCCAAAATTTAGAGAAAACTTTCACGGCGTTGACTGGGCAATCATCGATGAAGTACACGCACTTGCAGAAAACAAACGAGGAACACACCTCTCGCTCTCACTTGAACGACTCCAAAAACTCTCTCCTGGCATAACCAGAGTGGGACTTTCTGCAACTGTTGCACCCCTAGAAGATGTAGCACACTACCTCGTAGGAAATAACAGACCATGTAACATCGTTGATGTACAATTCATCAAAGAATACGATTTTGAAGTGATCTCTCCCGTTCCAGATCTCATTAACGTAACACAGCAAGACTTACACAATAATCTCTACAATACCATTCATGATCTTGTGCAAGAACACAAAACAACACTCATCTTCACCAATACGCGTTCAGCAACAGAAAGAATAGTGCATTACATGCGTGATAAATTTCCAAAATCCTACACTGCAATAGGGGATGGAGAAGATGAAACAAATGCATCAAATAAGATCAATAAGACAATAGGAGCACACCACGGATCGCTCTCAAAACAACACCGACACAAACTAGAAAACGATCTCAAACAAGGAAAGCTCAAATGCGTAGTATGTTCAACAAGCCTAGAACTAGGAATAGACATAGGGTACGTTGATCTCGTAATCTGTTTAGGATCACCAAAATCTGTAGCACGTTTGCTTCAACGAGCAGGAAGAGCAGGACACAGCGTAGGAAAAGTAACCAAAGCACGAATCATTGTCCTTGATAGAGACGACCTAGTAGAATGTAGTGTCATGCTAAAAGCAGCAATGGACAAAAAAATAGATCGCATCCACATTCCAACAAACTGTCTTGATGTCCTTGCACAACACATTGTAGGAATGACTTCTGCAGAAGAGTGGGATGAACAAACGCTCTGGAAAACCATTAAACAAGCATACCCTTACAAAGATCTCAAACGAAAAGACTATAATCAAATTCTTCAGTACCTTGCAGGTGATTTCGTAAGCCTTGAGCAAAAACACGTCTATGCAAAAATACGACGACAAGATGGAAAGATAACGCGAAGAGGAAGAATGACACGTGTCATCTATATGACCAACATCGGAACCATTCCTGATGAAACCTCAATCAAAGTAAAAATAGGTGATGTGTTTATTGGAACCATTGAAGAGTCATTTCTCGAACGTCTAAAACCAGGAGACATCTTTGTACTGGGAGGAGAGGTCTACGAATTTAGATTTGCAAAAGGAACCACAGTGCAAGTAAAACCCGTAGGATCACGTCCACCAACCGTTCCATCCTGGTTTTCAGAACAACTTCCGCTGAGTTTTGATCTCGCATCTGCAATAGGACGATTTAGACGACTCATGCAAGAACAATTTGAGCAAGCAAAATCAAAAACAGATGTTATGGATTTCATTAACAATCACCTCACCGTTGATGAAAAAGCAGCAAACGCAATCTACAACTACATGAATGAACAATATGAATTTTGTAACACCTTGCCTAACGACAGACTCATTCTCATAGAACACTATCATCACGAAGAAGAAAAGAAAATTGTCTTTCACACGCTCTATGGTCGAAGAATAAACGATTGTCTTTCACGTGCACTGGCATTCTCCATCAACCTCACACAAAAGCGAGACGTTGAAGTAGGTATTAGCGATAACGGATTTTATATCTCTTATCCAAAACCAGTAGATGTCCTTGACACCTTCAAACAAATAACGCCAGACAACTTGGATCAAATACTTAAACACGCACTTGAAAAATCAGAAGTTCTTCGAAGACGATTCAGACACGTGGCAGGACGAGCACTCATGATCTTAAGAAACTACATGGGTAATCAACGAAATGTAGGACGCCAACAAATGTCTGCACTTGTCTTAATGAAAGCGCTCAATGACATCGATCCTAATTTCTCAATACTCAAGGAAGCACGAAGAGAAGTCCTTGAAGATCTCATGGACATAGAACACACTCGTCAAATCATACAAGACATACAAGATAAACAAATACGCATCGAAGAAATAGAAACAAAAATACCAACGCCCTTTGCATTTAATCTAGTCTTACAAGGACACATGGACATTCTCAAAATGGAAGACAAAGTAGAATTCCTCAGAAGAATGCACGCCATGGTGCAAGCAAAAAATAAACAAACAAAAAATCACGTTTCTATCAAAAAGAAACTACTAGAAGATTCTAAAAAAATAGTTGACCTTCAAGGAACACTCGAACATCAAATGATGGAGCACTTCCAAAAATACAAACGAGAAGAAGAAGACTTACATGAAGTACAAAAAAGACTCCTCCTCAAAGCAAGAAAGCTCAGACGAATCCCGCTCTCGCACAGAAAAGAACTCATCGCAATCATCAAAGGAAAGCGAATAGAAGACGCACTTCCAGGATTCATCCAATCCGTTCATGACAACAGAGAACAAATAGTAAAAGAGTGGCCAAGAGAACTTGCAGGCATGATGATCGAAGCCATAACCAAAAGAGAGCACTTTTTCATAGAAGACTTTTGCAATCGCGTTGAAAACGATCCAGAAACACAAACGGCACTAGACAAAGAAGAGCTCATAGAAAACATTAAACTCGTTGCACGAAGACAAAAATTAGAAGACGATCTCAAATACGATCTCATCGCTATGATAGATGACAAAGAACCACAGCGTGAAACAAAAGAGTGGATTAACACCTTCGTTAAAGGAACCATCCCCAAGTACTGCACTGATGCATTGTACTGGTACCTAAGACAGCACAGGTAATTCTACCCCTTCACAACACCCATCGGCTTTAACTGAGCAACAATAATACCAATGCCTGCCTTATCACTCACATCAACTACATCATCAACATCTTTGTAGGCAAGTGGAGCTTCTTCAGTAATACCACGAACAGAAGCAGCCTTAACAATAATATTCTGCTGCTCTAAACTATTCTTAATTTCCTCGCCAGTCCACGTTTCATTTGCTTTCTTACGACTCATTAACCGACCAGCACCATGTGCTGTAGAACCAAAGCTCTCTTGCATTGCTTTCTCTGTTCCAGCAAGCACATATGAACTTGTACCCATGCTGCCTGGAATGAAAATAGGTTGACCACTTTCTTGATATTTAGTTGGAATTTCAGGACGACCTGGACCAAACGCACGAGTTGCACCTTTTCGATGCACCCACACTTCTTTCTCAACACCATCAACAACATGCACTTCTTTCTTAGCAATATTGTGCGCAACATCATACACCGTGTTCACAGCAACATCCTCACCAAAAATTTCAGTAAATGCTTTTCGTGTTTGATGCCCAATCATATGTCTGTTTGCCCATGCAAAATTTGCAGCAGCACACATGGCCTTGAAATATTCTTGAGATAAATCATCATTTGCAGGAGCATACACTAAATCTTTCTCAGGAAGAGATTCAATGATCTCGGGATACTTCTCCTCCATCTTACGTAAATAATCACTACATGTTTGATGTCCAAGGCCTCGACTACCGCAGTGAATAAGAATAACAACCTGTCCTTCTTTAAGACCAAATGTTGCAGCAACACTCTCATTATGTACTTTACCAACATATTGTATTTCAATAAAGTGATTTCCACTACCAAGCGTTCCTAGTTGTCCCATCCCACGACCTCGTGCTTTATCACTCACAAGGCTACCATCTGCTTCAGCAATACACCCATTCTCTTCACAATGTTCAAGATCATCTTCAGTACCATATCCTTGCTCAACACACCATTGTGCACCTTTTGCAAGAACTTCTTTGATTTGTTTGTGATCAAGACGAACAATTGATTTTGCACCAACGCCTGGTGGAACATATGCAAATAACTTGTCAAGTACTTCACGAATACGTGGCTGTACATCTTCTTTCATTAAACTGGTTGCAAGTAAACGCACACCGCAATTAATATCAAAACCAATGCCACCAGGACTAATGCATCCCTCTTTCGTATCAAGTGCAGCAACACCACCAATACTAAACCCATACCCTTGGTGTGCATCAGGCATCATAATACTATGGCCCTGAATACCAGGAAGTGATGCCACATTAATTCCTTGCATAATACATCGATCTTCAAGCATTTTTGCAAGCAGTTTTTCATTTGCAAAAATCTTTAGTGGTACCTTCATATCTCCTTGTTTTTCAACAATGTAGGAATATTCATTCAATTTCTTTGGTTCAATCTTTACTTCTTTCATATATCGTGCACCACCGTTAACATAACACCATCATCGTTTTCTACAATTTCCATGTCAGAATACGTAACAGACTTTACTTGAGTTAAAATTTCATACTCGCCGCTATCACCAAGTAGCAAAGCATCAAGCACAAACATACCATCCTTCTCAACAATAGAAAGGGACTCTACCTTATGAAGCAGCCACCCTTCGGTATCAACAAGATACACCAATTCATTAAGAAAATCATACAGCAATGTTCGTTTTCTCTCAGATTCCACATGAATCTTCTGCTGAGTAGCGCCCTTTACCTTTTCAACATCCGTAATGATATCAAACGTAGCAATAGCTGCCTCAGAAAACGCCTCTTCTATACTTGCTGCTCTTACAATAAATTTAGCGTCTGCAGTATGCTCTAAAAACTCATATGACATACACTATAAGACCCGCAAAACGTTTATATAGCTTTCTGCTTTATCTGTATATAATGAAAAGAATCATCCTAGACACCAACTTCCTGCTCATACCAGCACAGTTTAATGTAGATATATTCTCAGAAATAGATGGTGTCATGAAAGAGCCCTACAAACTCTTTGTACTTGATGAATCAATCAAAGAACTCAAAAAAATAGTTGAAGAGCAAAAAGGAAAAAACAGAGATGCAGCAAACCTTGGTCTACAACTCGTAGAAGGAAGAGCACAAATCATCACAACAACAGGTGGCCATGCAGATGATATCATCGTAAAGAACGCAGACAAGAACACTATTGTAGCAACTCAAGATCAAGAACTCAAAAGACGATTAAAAGAAAAAGAAGTATGCTGCCTTGTATTAAGACAGCAAAAACACATTATTCTTACTACTTGTTAAACATAAGTAATCCGTAAATTACTGCAAGTAGTCCAACAAATGTTGCCCAGGTAACCCAGCCATATACATCATTAAGTACAACAAGTGCACCAAGGATGATCCATGTCCATGCACCACAACAACCACTTGAACAGCACCCGCATGATCCACAACTAGTACCTTTTTTCATTGCTTTTTTAGCCATAAAAACATCACCTCTGTCCAAAATCATCATTTACGAGTATAAAAATCTATCGCTATACTTCCACTTCATTCAAACTCATCAAAACATTAATAAACATCATTACAGTAAACCATGCCATGAGCAAAACAGTCAACGCAGTATTTGGAATCGCAATTGGCGTACTCGTATTCATTACACTCGTATCAGGCATAAACGTATTTCTCAATGAGCCACAATACGAAGACTACTGTGAAGAGCGATTTGTTGCAGAACCACTCTTTGACTGTGCAGACAACATGACGGTTGGCGAATGTAGAGCACAAGGATATGAAAAACAAGCATACGACAACGCATGTTATGACGAGCTTAGTGCAGCACAAGATGTCTATCACACAAAATACTTTATTGCAGCAGCAATCCTTGGACTTGTAACACTGCTAGTTTCCATGATGTTCCTAAATAAAATGAACATTGCAGCAGGACTCATCATGGCAGGCGTAGTACTCATCTTCTGGTCCTACATGGTTGGATGGAGCGTAACTAACGAAGTAGTACGATTTATTTCAGCACTCGTAAACGCAGCAGTGGTGATCTACCTTGCACTACGTGTCCAAGCAAGATCCGTTTCTAAAAAGAAAAAGTAGAGAAGATTTAAATAGCTCCTTTTCTTAGCAATCGCATGAATGTTGAAGAACGACTAGCATTAATAAAAGAAGTTGGCGAAGAAATAATCAAGGAAGATGAACTTGTTGAACTCCTAAAAGAGAAAAAAACGCTAACGGCTTATGATGGCTTTGAACCGTCTGGAAACATTCACATTGCGCAAGGGCTTCTAAGAGCAATTAACGTAAACAAACTCACTAAAGCAGGAGTCCACTTTAAATTCTGGGTAGCAGACTGGTTTGCACTCATGAACAATAAACTTGGCGGCGATCTTGAAAAAATTCAAACCACAGGAAAATACTTCATAGAAGTGTGGAAAGCATGTGGGATGGACATGAAACAGGTCGAATTCATCTGGACATCAGAATTTATCGATCAAGACTACTGGCAACTCGTACTCACCATTGGTAAAATGAATTCAGTTGCACGAATAACACGATGTGCACAAATCATGGGACGATCAGAATCAGATTCACTTTCCGCAGCACAAATATTCTACCCAGTCATGCAGTGTGCAGACATCTTCAAATTAGAAGTAGATATAGCACAGCTAGGAATGGATCAAAGAAAAGTAAATGTACTTGCACGAGAAGTTGCACCAAAACTTGGATTAAAAAAACCAATTGCCGTGCACCATCACATGTTAATGGGTTTAACGCCTCCAAAAGACACCGGTCTGACCGGGGCTGATGCAGCAATTGCAAAAAAGATGTCCAAATCAGATCCAAATTCTGCAATCTTCATGACAGATGAAGAAGCAGACATTAAACGAAAGTTCAAAAAAGCATTCTGCCCAGAAGGACAAGTCGAAGACAATCCTGTTCTTGAATACTGTAAATACATCATTTTTGAACGATTTGATGAAATAACTATTGAGCGGCCAGAGAAATTTGGTGGAAATCTCACCTTCTCATCCTACAAGGACCTTGAAAAAGCATTTACCAAGAAAGAAGTACACCCAGTTGACCTCAAAGCAACTGCTGCAAAGTACATTAATGAGCTATTAATTCCAGTTCGTGAGCATTTTTCTAAAAATAAGCAAGCAAAAGAGCTCCAAAAGAAGGTAGAAAGCTACAGAGTAACCAAATAGTGCAAAAAGGCAAACACCAAATAAAACCGCTCTTCTCGACGACAAGCCCGAAATTAGCAGCGAAACCTTTAAAAACGACCATCAATCTCTGAGTAGAATAGGGGACTCACATGTACTATACAATAAAACTACAAGATTTCATTCGTGTACCGCCAAATATGTTTGAAAAACCAACAAAAGAAGCAGTACTAGAACAAGTAAAGAAGAAGTATGACGGTTACATCTCTCAAGACAACGGTGTTGTTATTGATGTACTTGACGTTGACGAAATCAACGAAGGAGTAATTATTCCAGGTGATGGAGCATCATACTTTGACACATCATTTAGACTGATCACATTCAAACCAGAACTACAAGAAGTAATTGTAGGTAAAATCAGAGATCTTGCAGACTTTGGTGCATTTATCACCCTAGGTCCAATTGAAGGTATGATCCACATCTCACAAACCATGGATGACTTCGTATCCTTTAGTAAAGACAAAGTACTACAAGGTAAAGAAACCAACAGAAGTCTAAAAGTAAACGATCTGTGCCGAGCAAGAATCATCGCAGTATCATACAAAGACATTACTAATCCTAAAATCGGCCTAACCATGAGACAACAAGGTCTTGGTAAGCCAGAATGGAACGAAGAAAAGAAAGCTGCAAAAGCAGAATAAGGAGTGAACTATGAAAGCATGTAAAAACTGTAAAGCATTAACAGAAGCAAGCAAATGTCCAGCATGCGGTAGCACCAACTTTTCTTCAACATTCAAAGGAAAAATCGTAGTAACCAATCCTGAGCAATCAGAAATTGCAAAGAAAATTGGAATCACAAAAAAAGGCGATTACGCAATTAAAGTAGTGTAAAGATATAAAGGTAGTAAAAGATGAAAATAGTAAATAAATCAGAAACAAAAAACGAATTACTCTCAAGAGTTGAACACACCATTCAAATGACTTTTGAAGGTCAAACACCATCAAAAGCACAAGTAAAAGAACTCGTGACAAAAGAACTCAAAGCAGATGCTGATAGAGTTATTGTAAAAGAAGTAATGACACAATTTGGAACAAACAAAGCAGATGTAGTAGTATATGTATACACTGATGCTGCAGAACAAGCACGAATTGAAGAATTAACTATGCACAAAAAGATCAAAGAAAAGATCGAAGCACAAAAGAAAAAAGAAGAAGAGGCAAAAAAAGCAGCTGAAGAAGCAAAGGCTGCAGAAGAAGCTGCAAAAGCAGAAGCAGCAGCTGCTGAGCAAAGTAGTGAAGAAGCTCCTGCAGAAGAAGCAGCAGCAGAATCCTCTGAAGAGAAGAAGGAAGAATAAAAATGGCAAAATCAGAAGTAAAAAACAAAACACCAAGTAAACGCTTTGAAAAATACACTGATGGTAAAGCATCCCATCCAACCTGTCCTAAATGTGGACCTGGTATGTTCATGGCAGCACACAAAGACCGAAAAACCTGTGGTAAATGTGGCTACATGGAACGAAATTAATTTTTCTTAACACCTTTTCTTAATCATTCTTATTCATTTAACATTCAATTATACTTTTAAAGTAAATCTGATTACCTACAATTATGGAAAAGCCACTACTCATTCTAGATCTTGACGAAGTGCTATTTGATACAATTGGTACCGTAAATCATGTATACAATCAAATACATAAAACAAAATTCTCAAGAGATGATTTTCATTGCTATCACTGGCACGACATTTGGGGAATTTCATTAGATGAAGCCTTAACATTCATCGATTGGTTTTTTATTCAATATCCAACTGCAATACGTCCAATACAAAAAGCACAAGATGCAGTAGAAGAACTATCAAGAAAATATCACATCCAATCCGTTACAGCAAGACCTGAACACATAAGAGAAGGAACAGAAATTGCTGTTAAAACATATTTTCCACAAATTGGTGACATCCACATGGTCAGTTCATACAGAGGTGAACAACGACTAAAATCTGAAGTAATTGCATCACTTAACGCACACGCATTTGTAGAAGACCAATTCCACCATGTTGAGGATGTAGCGCCCCATGTACATCTAGCAGTACTCATTAATACACCTTGGAACAAAGAAGAGTATATATTGCCCGATAACGTAGTTCGATCAGACAGTCTGCATGCAGCACTACCATATCTATTAAATTCCAAACATTAATATACCAAAAAACCAATTTTCTATTATGGGTGATAAAAAAAATCCAGTTCTTGAGGAAAAATCATTATCTGTAGACGAAGTGGTGCAAAAAATAGTAGATGACTTACTATTTAAGAAAAAGAGTTTGACTCATTCTGCAGTATTGATAGGAATACCTCTTGTGGAAACTGTAGGTGACAAAACAATGTCTCATCTTCTATTAAGAAATGAGCAAGATGGAACATTCAACTATCAAGTACCTATGAGAATTGATGATGCATCAATTGGCGTAAGGGTAGATATCTATGAGAGGGGTAATATGACCTATCTTCATGATCACCAAACACCAAGACTCTACAAAGGATAGTATATGTATCACATTTAAGAATAGAATATGGCTACCTATCTACAGTGTGGGGGCGATTACTCTGTAAGGGTGATCACTAGCTCCTTATCTTCTGTCTTATCTAACGTAAACGTACCATCAGTTGGCTTTTGAAACACGTGGTTGTCTTGCTCTTTTTTTGGATAATCTCCCATATGTTCTCCAATGTGAAAGTGGAAGCGAACAGACAGAGGGTAATATGCATCAACTTTGAAATTATCATATCCAAACGAATGGATGCTTGCAAACATCCGTCTATCAAGGTGAGGCTTCTTCTCCAGTATCTTCTTACAATGCATCGCAAGAGAGTCCTTCCCATTACCATTCAAACAACTATACAATAAGAGCGTACTATTCTTTGGAAGCATATCAATCCAATTCGAAATATAAACATTTTCAGGAGTAAAATAATACCTGTCTGCAAGAGCTATTTGCTTAGACAACCCGTGCCCTGCAATAATAAGCAAATCTGGTTCCTTTACCATCGTCCTCGCTTCTTGTACATCCTTTTGCTCATACACAAACTCATACCACACATCATAATGCTCACGAAGAGCAACCATAAATGCATTTGTTTGATCAAGATCAAAATGATCTCTGTGTGGTTTTTTCTTTGGAATATATGTGAACGTTTCCTTTCCATCTTTCCAATAATGCTCGGTAGTAAGTAGCACCACACAATCAGGTTTTTCTGTATCTTCAAATGCAGTAAGGTCAGATACATCAAGACCTAGCTGCGCACTTCTATAAATCTCAAGATCCTTTCTACCTGCATTAGATAAATCAATGGCATATTGTAATTCCTTTTCAGTAAAATAATATCGTGCTGCAATACGTCTATCTGCAAACACTCGTTCATCTGCAGAATTTCTCAATTGAGCCGTTGTATGATATAACTTGTCATGAATTGTAAAGTCCCGTTTAAGGTTATGCCGTGACGAAGCACATCCGCCTGCAAGAAGTCCTGAAAGGAGCAAAGTCCCAAGTGTGTTTACAACACGCATCTAAAATATACTAAGCATGTAGAACTATTTAATCTTTTCGCTCTTTTGCTTTCTTGGTCTTACGCTTCTCAATTTCAAGTTCAGTCTGCGCTTTAACAATCTTCTCAGCGTGCTGAGCAGTATACAAAGCAACAAGACGTGCAAGAATTACCGTCGTATAGAGTACGCCAAATACGGATTCAAGATTAGAAAATGCTTGAGCAATATTTGAGTTAGCAACAATATCTCCATGCCCAACAGTCGTAAGTGTTGAAAAACTATAATACAATCTATCTGTCCAGCTAAGCACTGAACTAAATGCATTAGGATCAACTTGAATCAAAAAGAATATTTCAGCAAACATAAGTCCTGCAAGTAAATACACAGAAATTGCGCCATACAGAATATCACTCGTAACTTCTCGCGTATGATAAATATGCATCACTAAAAAAGAAATAACAATCAAAAAGAAAGCAATTCCCAAAATGGGTTGAATCATGAGCAGCACAGGAACATTCTGAAAAATACCCACCCACGTAACAACAAGCCACGGAATACCAACGGCTGCTGCAATAATCACGTGAATTCGTGCCTTTGCAAGTGCATACATGGCAGAAATCAAAATAGATGTAAGAAGTAACGTAATAACCGCAGCTCCAGTAATATCATCTATAAGAAACGGATACACAATGAGAAGTGCCAAAATACTCATTAACAGGTAGCTCAGTCTTCCTCGTACCTTATTACTTCCAAAATCTTGCGGATCAGGCATGAAAGATATTCTATAAAACTCCTTTATATACCTTGCTATTAAAAACACTTTTATACCAGTAAATCACAAATTTCACATGACCTTAAGCAATCAGCTAAAGATCCTTCATGACGCCTATCCAAATCCAAAATTCTACCTTGATGCAACAACACCCTTTCAAATCCTTGTAGCAACCATACTCTCACCGCAAGTACGTGATGAAGTAGTAAACAAAGCACTACCAGGCCTATTCAACGCCTACAAAACACCAAAAGATCTTGCAAATGCAACAGAAGAAGACATAGAAAATCACATTGCAAAAATAACCTTTGCCAAAGATAAAGCAAAACGGCTAAAGGCAGCAGCAGCCCTTCTTTTAGAAGAACACGGTGGAAATGTTCCAAAAACTGTAAAAGAACTCACCAATCTTCCAGGAGTTGGCAAGAAAACCGCCTATTCTATCCTTCAAAACTCCTATGGCATCGTAGAAGGCGTCATTGTAGACACACATGTCCTAAGGATAGCATATCGTCTAGGCTGGACCTCTCATAATAAAAACGCTAATATAGTAGAAAGAGAATTAGAGGATAAGCTAGAAAAAAAAGAGTGGAAGGACATTCCATACATCTTAAAAGAGCACGGTAGAGCAATCTGCACACCAAAACCAAAATGTGACATGTGCCCGCTAGCAAAACTATGTCCCAAGGTAGGCGTATGAAAGCAACAATAACTAATTACAACAGTACATACCACACCACAAAAGCTACCGCACTCTCTGACGTAAAAAAAGCAATGAAAAAATCCGGGATTTGCTGGATTCACTTTCAAAAACTGCCTGATCTAGACAAATTTCAAAAAGCATTCAAACTTCATCCACTAGTCATTGAAGACATCACCACAAAAGATCAACGACCAAAAATAGAAACCTATGATGACTATGCGCTCATTATTCTCAAAAAACTTTCTCTTGACAAAGATCACATACGAAAATCACAATTTAGTATCATTCTCAAAAAAAACTGTCTCATTACCTACTCTACAGAAAAAGCACCGTTTGATAAACTACGTGATCGCATGAAAAAAAATCACGTACCAAAGAAGCTTGATTATCTGGCGTATGCAATCTTAGACACTATTGTAGACTGCTATTTTAGCATATTAGAAAACTATGGTGTGCACATTGAAAAACTAGAAGACCACCTATTTGGAAACCCTTCTCAAAAAACACTCAAGGAACTCCATAAAGCTCGAAGAGATATTATGAAAATGCGTTCTATGATCTGGCCATTGCGAGAAGTGATTAATGAAATGGCACGAGGAGAAATTAAACTCATACAAAAAGTAACACTTATTCACTTAAGAGATCTCTACGATCACACCGTTCAAGTAATGGATGGTATTGAAAATTATCGTGAAATGCTCTCTGGTATGCTCGACATTTATCTCTCTTCCATTTCAAATAAAATGAATGAGATCATGAAAGTACTTACCGTTATCTCAACCATCTTTATTCCACTTACCTTTATCACAGGTGTGTATGGTATGAACTTTATACACATGCCTGAACTCAAACAAGTGTGGGCATATCCTAGCGTATGGGCTGTCATGATAGGTATTGGAATTCTCATGCTCATCTATTTCAAGAGGAAAGAATGGCTCTAAAAGTACCAGTACTGCTATTACTATCACTCACCCTGTTTCTTGTAGGGTGTCAACTAGGATTTACCTTTACCTTTACATTAGACAATGAACCAGTTGATGGTGCAGTCTACCTCAACAATCTTCTTCTTGGTCAAACAGAAAATGGTAAACTTACAACAGAAGCACTCTCTCCTGGAACACTCACCATAGAAGGAACACACCGAAATAGACCATTTTCATTTTCATACGACATTAAAGAAACAGATCTTACTACAAAAAAATTCGAAATAAAACTACCTGCAGATTACTTTGATTACTTTACACTCAAATTCACTTCAGATAATTTTCCAATAGATGGTGATGTCATCATTAACAACAAAAAAGTAGGAGAAACATATAATGGGGAAATAAAACTTCCAATAGAAGAAGTTTTCCCTGGATTACTCACCTTTGAAGGAACATATCTTGAAGAACCATTTAGTTTTGATTTTCAAATACCAAGAACCTATCTTGATGATAATGAATTATCGTTCAATGTACCATTCTCATCTCTTGAAGAACTCGTCTACACTGTAGATGATCTTAATGAAAGAACCATTGCACTGCTTGTGTTACAACACATTAATAATGAACGTGAAGCACCAAAAGATCTCAAAAGAAATACGGATATTGAAACGCTCGCAGATGCCTATGCAGTAACTCTTGAAACAACGGGCTTTCACCACACAGATGATGAAGGAAAAGGCGTAGGTGATAGATTCAAAGATGAGGAACTCTTCTACACCATTGCAGGAGAAAATCTCTATTATGCAACCAACCTTAATGACGTAAATGAACAAGATGTAGCACAAATGGCAATTGATGGGTGGTTAGAATCACCTGGACACAGATCTCTTGTAAAAGATAGAGATGGATTATTCACCGATGCAGGAATTGGTGTCCATTGCACAGATAAAACCTGCTACATTGTCTTTAACGCAGCAGGCATGCAAGAAGATGTTGATAGAGATCTTGCAGCAAACACCTGTTCACTCATCTCACTCTATGATCCATCATTCCCATTCACATACGATACGCGAGTAACTATTGATATTGACGCAACAGATGACTTAAACATCTATCTTGTTGACGACTCAGATGCCATTGATGATTGCGTCCAAAGAAAAAATATTGATGAAATCGACGAGTGGATCGGAACTGATGAACTCATCGAATCAAGAAACGTCCAAAAGGGCTACTACCTTCTTCTAGAAACCACAACCGACACAGAAGTTACTGGAACCATAAGATATAACGAGTAAACGATTACCCTTCATCATAATCTGCAATCTCTCGCACAAGTTCTTTAACTAATTTGTACACACTCACTTTTCCTGTACTAGTAAAAATATCGGCAGGCGGATCATCACGAAGACCAAACGCAAAACTCTCATATCCAGTAACAAATGCGTAAACCACATCACCCTCAGTGCAGTAATTTGGCAAGGCATGCATAGGATCAAGTCTGATCATGTGCTCATCACCGCTCATCTCAACAAAATCATCTCCTTTCTCAAGTCTACTATACACAGAAGAAAACGGATGATCTTCCTTTGCAACCCCTGACCTAATAACGGGTGTAAGAATAATTTCCAAGTCACCAATGGACTCATGTCTTCGCATGAAAGACGCACACATATCTCTATATAAAAAGCTAACTCTCCTCAAAATCTCTCACAATCATTTCAAGAAATGCATCCACATCAACAACATCTCCAACAAGTGGTACTTGTCTTTGTGGATAATATGAATAAAGAGAATAATGATTTCTTAAAGCAACCTTTCCTTCACTCATGAGGTCTGCACGAATGTTTCCCTTTCGCTGAAGATTACACATGGCAAGACACGCTATTTTTTTATCATTTGGATTAAGTGAAAAAAACGTTGTTCCATATTCACCGTTATGCCTAAGATGTGCATTTCGGGGAATTCTCTCAACCAAAGGAGCATAGCCTTGCATACGTCTATCTCCGCAATAAATATCTTTTCTATTGACGCATGTATACAAAACAATTTGTCTCATAACTATGTGCTAATGCGCATGGGTTTAAAAAGAATGCCAGTCTAATCTTGCTGGAACACAAGAAGATCTTCGGTAGTAAGTTTCTTACCTTTCTTAATCTTCTCTTCCACGTCTTTTTCAAGCTCTTCAAGATTTTTCTTCTGCTCAGCTTCACGTTTTGCTCGTTTAGCTTTCTTTACTTTAGCAACGTCTTTACTATTCGCATTAATCACTTTGATCTTAGCTTTGAGTTGATCGTTAAGTTCGTTAAATTGCTTTTTGTATTCAAAGAATTTCTTGTATGCTTCTTCTTCTTTTTTCTTAAGCTCATCAACCTCTTTAGAAATAGCAAGAAGTGCTTCGTGTTGCTCTTGAGACTGACTAGCACGGGATTGTACAATACTGTGTTTTTCCTTAGCTTTTGTTCTCAAATCTCGCAGTTCACGACTCTTTACTTTAATTTGTTCTAGGACATCTCCAGTACCTTCAATACCTTTGATTTGTGATTTTAATTCTTTAATTTGTTTATTCACGCCTTTTTCTTTCTCAAAACTCATAACTTCAGTTTCAAGTTTTTGCTCAAGACGTTCAATTTGTGATTTCACACGTGCAGGGTCAACTCGAGGACCATTGCCACTACCAAACATCTTCTGTTTTTGTTCGTTAAGTACTTTAAGATCTGCAATGATGGTCTTAATCTTACCATTGAGTTCATCACGTTCATTCTTAATATTCTGCACTTCAGAAGTCTTCTCATTTCTCTCTTCCTTAGACTTCTTGATCTTATCGATCTTCTCTTTAATCTGCTTAGAATACGCTTCCCGCTTCGTATACCACTCTTCTTTAACATCATTAAGTTTGTTGAGTTCTTCTTTAAGATTCTTAACATCTTCTCGAAGTGTTGCAAGCTCTGTAGCATCAACTTTCTTGATATCTTCTTTTGAAGAACTCTCTTCAGTAGAGGTTACGTCTTCTGTTTCTTGCGGTTGTTGTTGTTCTGTTTCTTTTTCGGTCATTTTATCACTCGACTACAATATTAATATTGATGAAAAATAAAGAAAAAAAGGTGGCCTCTATCCAAATAGAGCGCCAAGGCCTGCTGCAGCCTCTTCTTCTTTCTTCTTATCTTCTTCAGCTTCTTTTGCTGCATCAGCTGCCGCATCAGCGCCGTTGCCTGCATCGCCTGCAGGTGCTGCTGCTGCTACAGGAGCTGCAGTTACTGCTGCTTTCTCGATAGCTTCATCAATATTAACGTTTTCTAGAGCTGCTACAAGTGCCTTAACACGTGCATCATCAACAGCTACACCAGCTGCTTCTAGAACTTTCTTTACTGTTGCTTCATCTACTGCTTTACCAGCTTTGTGGATTAGCATTGCTGCATACACATATTCCATTTTAGTTCTCCTTGTCCTCTTCGGATGATTGTTCTTCTTTATTTTCTTCTTGACTCTCTTCTGCAGGTGCTTGCTCTGCATCAGCACTAGCCGGCTCTTCTGCCGCAGGTGCCTCTGCTGGAGCAGCTCCAGCTTCAGGTAAGTCAAGTTCTGCATCTAGTGCTCGACCAGCTCGGTCTGCTCTTGCAAGAATCTCGTCTGTTGTTTCAGGTGTCATAATGCCACCCTCAAGTGCAACAGCCTTAGCTTCTCTAAAGAGCTTCTGAATGGTGAGCTCTGCAGTTACATCGGTGAGAATACCTGCTTCCATAGCAAGGTTAAATGCCCACCTATGAGCGTTAGTGAAATTATCTCTGTATTCATTTTCATCGATTGCAAGTACATCTTTACCAAAGATTTGGCCATCCTCGTATACACATACCAGATCAAGACCAATTTCCATAGGTTCGATGCCTAACTTTTGAAGTAAACTTGCAAGTGAAGCTGAAATTTCATCACCTTCTTTTGCAACAACTGCGTCCTTCAAAATCTCGATTTTACCATCTTTAACACTCGTTTTTAGACCAACAGCACCAAGCTCACTAATAATAGGACCTGGGGTAAATTGCGTAGGACCTGCACTTACAACAATATCGTTAGGTGCTTCTTGTCCTGCCTTTGCTGCAGCCTTAGATTTATTCTTTTGAATAAGTCCATAGAGCTTAAACGGGTTTTCGTTAGTGAATAGTAATGCTGGAACGCCCTTAAGTTTACCTTCAAGTTCTTCAATACCCTTGAAATCTTTCTTAAGTTCTTCAAACGCAAGTTTCATGAGTCGTTTTTTAGTCATGAAAATCTCAACATCGCCTTGCATCTTCTTACGCATACGCTGTAGCTGTGCAGTAGGAAGTGCGTGCATGTTTACTACGCCGACCAGTGAGTACTTCTTAACAAGTTCTTTTACCTTGTTGATGCTTTCGGTTTTTTGTGCTGTAATACTTGCCATTTTTACTCCACCTTCACCGGTTTACCCATGGTCAGTTTTACGTAGACTGACTTCACGTTTTGTTGTTCAGCAGGAAGGTGATGGATGATTTGGTTGTAAATAGCAAGTACATCTTCTGCAATGTCCTCATCTTTACTCTCTTCCTTACCTACACCTAGTTGAAACATAGGAATAGTCTTTACAAATACACGGATGGTTTTGTTTAACCGATCTTTTACTTGTTCAAGATTAGCATTTGGTGGCACAACACAGCCTGCCTTTGGATTTGGCATTTTGTTAAGTGGACCAAAGAATCGACCAAAAGTTTTAGCAACTTGCGGCATCAGGTTTGCCTGCGCTACAAAGTAATCATACTCTCGTGCAATCTTCTTAATATCTTTTTTATTGCCATCAAATTTAGCAAATTCCTCAGAAGTAATCGTGTTGTCAAGTGCTGCTTTAGAATTATCAGTAAGTTCTGCTGCAACAAGACCACATACTTTTGTATTCTTCCAAGGATGCTTAATTGACATATAGAAATCTACTTGGTGATCTGGACTCTTCAGGTTAAGACCCTTAAAGTTCATGATCAGCTCAACGGTTTGCGGAAACTTTCGTTTCTTAGCATTGCCACGAGCTTCTTTTAATGCATTTAGTAGTTGTTCTTTGTTCATAACATCCCTCCTACCTAAGTAGTTTAGTACGGGTAATACATGTCAGAATCAAAGGTTGATTTATAAAGGTTATTATTGAAGTAATATCAGAAACGTAACTCTTACTTTGGACTATCCTTATCAGTTAAATCATCAAGAATACGCACATTATATCGTCTTGAAAACAAAGCTTCAAAACCTTCAGATTCAAAGCCAAGATCTTCATCTGCAGCCTCTGCATAACGCTCCTTTCCAATTTCATCATTTTCTATCCCTTGTAAAAGATCAGAAACACATCGCACGCAGCAAGTATACGTAACACCGCACACATCTACAGCATCAATGCCTAGATACCCAAGCATTTCTTTTGCCTGTAAAAATTGAGTTGCGTGAGTTGAAGAATGAACTATTTCATGATGTGAAAAAAGATCTTCAATCCGTTCGTATGTAGGAAATTCTCTTGGATCCGCTCCTTCAATAAGAATCTTGGCTCCATCATATGTTGAAGCAAACTGTGCAATACGATCAAATACTCCTTTGGTATTTTTTGCATACTCGCAACCGCTAGAAAGGTCAGATAAATAATCCATTGATGGATGTACAACAATAAGTGCTCTACTCATGCATTGTGGGATGAATCAGTAGTATTTAAATCCTTCTCATTGTAACTACTCTCTAGTGGTTAAAAGAGAAAGCTTTATATAGGGGTGCTTCAATCTAGAAAATATGATAATTATTCCAGAAGCAATAAGAAGAGCACTGACCTATTATTGTCCAAATAATGCTCGTGAAGAGCAGAGTAGACCAATAGGTTTAATGTCCACAGAAAATCTCATTGCAATAGTATTAACACCGGGTAAACGATTATACACTCATGTGGGCCTTGAAAGAATTAAATCTAATAAGCTCCCTAAACAATTCTGGGAGTTTCATAAACAAGCAGATGAGGCAGTAGGTGGTTCCTCTATTTTTTCTCCTGCAACAGCTCAAATAGTAATCCCAATAGATGGCAAAAATGATGCAACATTACATGAATTTGCAAGTGGTAACCTTCCAGTTTATGAACATAATGGTAAACTCTACTCATATGATGAAATAAGAGACATTGCAAATAATGTGAGTATGCCTGGACATCTTGGACTTGAGAAACTAGCACAGGAAGATGATATGGAATCCTTAAAAAAACCAGATCCAGTACACTTTTTGCTTGGTGAAGATGGTAATTATTATCCTTCAAGAATTCCTATTTATAATAAATTTACAAATGCACCTGATGTAGCTGACTTTATTGGTTGTAGTGGTGCTAATGAGATTGGTTGGATTCCTATGTATAATATGGATGCAGGACTTGGCAGAACAACAGTCACATTGGATTCAGTTGTTGAAGGACTAAAACATAAAAATTAACTACTTCTCAGTAGCAACAAAATCGACACATTTAAATAGGAGAACTACATCCCTTTCTACATGATTGACAAATCAGTACAAATCCTAAAGTCTCTACAATACCCCTCAGGCGTATTCTCCGCAAGTCAACAAAATGTTGGCACAGGATACAACAAAGCCTGGATTAGAGACTGTATCTATGAAACACTTGGTCTTGAAGTAACAAAAAATACAAGAGAAGTTGTAAAAACATTTCACGCACTCTTTGACATTTTCTTAAAACACGAATACAAAATAGACCACGCAATCCAAAACAAACCAGAACATAGATATCAATATATCCACGCACGATATGACCCCTCATCCTTTGAAGAAATCTGGGAAGAGTGGGGAAACAAACAAAACGATGCAGTAGGTGCATTTCTCTTTAAAGTTGGAGAACTAGAAGAAAAAGGCATCAAAGTCGTAAATAATGATGTTCACTATAGGATTCTTGAAAAACTAGTTGCATATCTAAACAGCATCGAGTATTGGCACGATAAAGACAATGGCGTTTGGGAAGAAAACGAAGAAATCCATGCTTCATCTGTTGGTGCTTGCGTTGCAGGTTTACGTAAAATTAGCAAACTCGTTGATGTCCCACAAGAATTAATCCTAAAAGGTGAAACAACCCTTAACGCACTACTCCCAAGAGAGAGTGCAACAAAAGAAGTAGACCTAGCGCTACTTTCTCTTATTTATCCATTCCAAGTAACCACAAAAGAACAAACTGAGCAAATACTTGCAAACGTAGAAAAACATTTGGTAAGAAAGAAGGGTGTAATCCGTTACGTAAATGACCAATATTATAATGAAGGCACAGAACCCTCCTGGACCATGGGATTTCCGTGGCTGGCAATCATTTACAAAATGCAAAATAATCCTCGTAAATATGCTCACTATATGAGAAAGTGTGTTGAATCAATGAATGAGCATGGTGAGATGCCTGAGTTATACATTAATGATAAAATTCAAAACGAAAACACGCCACTTGGTTGGGCACAATCACTCTATATTGTTGCAGAATTGATGAAATAGCACTGGACATATTCTAACGTAATCTATTTTTATATTCGTTTTTTCTTAATAATATGAAGAAATACTGTGAAAGATGCGGTGAAAAATTTCTAACAGATAAACTACACCCTTATGCAAGATTTTGTGGGGGTACCTGTAGGTCAAAAATAAAGCATGAAAGAAAGTATGTTCCAAAAATAATTAAGTGTAAAATATGTGGTGGTAAATTTAATCCCAGGGGACCTCAGATTACATGCTCTAAAAGTTGTCAAAAGATAAACAAAAATAGAAATAGTATGAGGTGGAATAAAGAAAACTGGGAGGGTTTCTATTTTAAGTAAATGAAAAAGTATAGAAAAAAGAGCTGGAAAGAATATAAAAGAAAAAATAATATTTCTAGCAAGCGTCTAGTAAAGCAGCATGTTGTGATGAATCTTTTCAGAGAAATATTGTGTAGTGAGTATGTTGCTGAGGAGTCCTTTGATTGGCTTAGATCAAAAAAAGGGAGGTTGATGAAAGTAGATGCTTATTTTCCTGAATTCAATTTAGTGATTGAATATGATGGTGAGCAGCATTATATGCCTGTACAATGGTATGGTCGAAAAAAAGCTAATGCTATAGAAGCTTTTGAAAGACAAAAGAAACGCGACTTGATGAAAAATCAGTTAATTCTAAACGGGGGATTAAAATTAATTAGAATCAAATACGATGAACCAGTTACAAAAATCCACTTAAGAAAGCGCCTATTTCAGTCAGGAATATTTACTATTCCTACCTAACTATCACTTCCCTCTCACCAATTCTAAAAACGTAGCACAACTCCACGCCTGAAGCATGCACCCATCAGCACTTTGAACACTAGCACTACTCACTTCAGAACTACATCCCATAGCACCCATCCAAAGTAAATCTCTCTCAGAAGCTTCTCTAATCTTCTTCACATACGAAGCATACTTCTTCTTATTCACTCTCATCAAAGACAGTGCAACATAATTATTTACCCAATACCACGAATCACCTCTATGGTATGAACGATTATTCTCTCCCGTATACACAGGACTAAACAAAGGAGATGACACATCAATAGTACTCACACCACCCCAATCAAGCCACAGTTTACCTAGTGCAAAATCAAACACGCCTTCCCATTCTTTCTTCTCCAAAAGATCAGGATACACATAATATCCCAAGAAAATATTCGGACGTTGCGTTGGATCACTAAGCCCATCATACAACACACCATTATGCAAAAAATATCGTTTCACATTTCGCGCAAGTGTTTTCTCTAACTGTGCATACATCTGCTTTCCTGAAAACACAAAACATGCATGAAACAACGCAAGCATCAAACACTGAATCTCAATACGAGCACCGCTTCGAACATCCCCTTCAAACGACGTATCCATCCACGTCTCAAGTGGTTCATTTGAAAAAAATCCATCCTTGTGATAATGCTTAATTAATTTTGAAGCTGCACTACATAATGCAAGACTTACTCGTTTTTTCTCAGCCAAAGAAAAATCTTTCTGCATATCAAGACACCGCTTTGCCATCCATCCAATTGCATCAGCACTCCCAAGATCAGAACCCGGGATTCTATTAGGTAAACGTCCTTGTTCATTCACTAAAGAAAGACGCGAAAGTAAAATCTTCTTTGCTTTTTTCTTATCAGCAATATAAAGTCCACCAAGACTAATCATCTCATCTCGCATCCAATATTGAAAGAACCACGGAAGGCCTGCGAACACACCATCATCAAGTGTCAACGACAACACACTTTGCTTTGCCATATATTTCCCAAGTGTACCTTTTGAAACAGTAGCAGAACTTTTACGTAATGTCTTTTTCAACATCTTCTTATGTGCAACTAGCACCTTCTTCTCATCTCTGCCAGCACTTACAACAATTTTCTTCCCTTGCATCTCGCCAAGCACATACACCCATCGAGAACTCGGAGAAGAACCACGTTTTGCATCAATGGCATACGAACGCTCTTCCCACCGATCATAATATCGAAAATCACTCCCTCCAGAAATACAAATACTCATGACCTGCTTACCTTTCTTACTGAATCGAACAATAAGCATATCTTTTTTCATCTCATATGTATATTTCTGATCATCATCACTCAAATCATATGAGCGCCTAACATCAAACACTAAACGAAAAGAACCCTTTTTACTCAGCTGATACACAAGACTACTACCAAAAACACCAAAGCGCTCAACAAGAGATCGCTTTCTTTTCAGACACGTCCCTTCATGGACAAACTCTTGCACATCTCCATCAATCTCAATCCCTTCAAGAACCTTGTACATGTCATCATCAAACACATGCCATCCCTCATATCGTGATTCGCCCTGTCCCAAAAATAAATATGAACCATTTTCAGAAACTAAAAAAGAACGTCCACTACCTTTTCCAGAAACCTTCGAAGATCCTATCGCATATGTTGTTTTCATTCTAGTGATTTTTCGTGTGCCTTAAGATAATTCTTAATCAGAATTGACCAATCGCACGTATTTGCAAGTTCTTTTGCACGTTGTTTATTCTTACTACGTTCTGATTTTGTTTGCTTTGCAACACCATACATATATTCAGCAAGTGCTTCAGCAGAGTGATCATCTTTATTTCGATCAAGCACATACACTCCAGGAATCTTTCCTGCCTGTTTACCAATATGCTGTCCAAAACCAGAAAGCGTTGAAGTCACAGAAGGAATACCAAATGCAGCAGTTTCCATTGGTGTATAGCCCCATGGTTCATAGTATGAAGGGAACACACCAAGATCGCATCCCTGTATTGCTTCATAGTAGGAAAGATCAAGCAGTCCATCTGCACCACCAAGATAAATCGGGTAAAAAATGACTTTCACCCTATCACTTGCACTATTTTCAAGAGAACTCTCCACTAACCGTTGTAAAATAATATCGTGCATGTCTTGCATATGATGTGTACAAAACGGAGGATTACCTTGTTCTTTAAATCGTTGTAATCTAAATGTGAGCAGTTGCATAAAATCCTTACTCAATAAACTTGATGCGGCAATCTTTTTACCAATAAGAAGAGATTGCAATAACTTCTCCTTCACATCAACCATCTCATCATCAACGCCATCTCGAATATCATGGAAGTGCTCTCTTTTTTGAAGCAGCAAAGGATCAATTCCACTCACTCCTCCAGGTATAAAGAAAAATGCAACAACACTTTTTCCTTTCTCTTTTTTTAATTGTGCATTCAAAATCTCTAAAGCACGAATATATACATCAATTCCTTTATCTCTAAATTCATATCGTCCTGCAATAAAGAACAATAAACTATTGTGAATATCAAGAGGATAATGAGGTAAAAAGTAATATGATAAAAACGTATGAATCTTACGAGCAAAACGATCATGCACAATTGCTCCCTCTTCTGCAGAAGGAAACAAATTCATATCAATGCCATTATATAATAACACATCTGCTTTTTTACCAAGCACATGTTCTGCTTCCTTATTAGTAACATCACTAACAGTGGTAAATACATCGCATGCATGTGCACATGCCTTCTCAACACCGTGCTTACCTTCAATGCCATATTTTTTAGCTTCATCATCAGAATTAATGTTAGGCAACACAGTATACAAATCAACATCATTACTCGCAAGTGTTCTTCCAAGAATAGTTGCATGTGTGGTAAACACCGTGCCAACATCAACATTATTTTTCTTGCAATAGAGCAGAGCACCACCAGACATCCATTCATGGCAATGCAGCACCACATTTTGTCCAGTCATCATCTCTTGGATGAGGGCGACAACCCGTCCAACAGCATAACTAAACACAAGAGGTTCAGTATAATCATATCCACCACGTAATGAATCAACACCATGATCTTCCCACAACTGTCCTTTAATCTCATCACCTTTGTAATAATATCCAGAAAAGTCAACTAAAATGACATCAGGCTCTCCATTAACCAGCCACTTTCCAAAATGAATCTTGATACCTTCTTTAGTAAGTATATCACAAATGCCTTCATACTTTTCAGGAACCGGTCTTTCCAAAAACACAGGATTATTTTGAACATATGGACCTATTGCTAGGTAGTTCGAATAATGCTCGAGCGTCAACGGAAGCTTTGAGGTAAGAACGGTGTGTATCCCACCAACCTTATTGCAAACTTCCCAGCTGACTTCAATCAGCAGATCAGGTTTCAACGTTTACCTTTCTTTGCCTCTGAAATAACTGCATCAACAAGTCGCTGCAGTACCTTAATTCGTGTCTCTATTCTATTCTGTACTCTTCTCAAATCATTTGCAAACATGCGATCATCAAAAATATCTTGTACCCAATTTGCAAAATCATTATGCATAGGACCAACGTGATGTCTAAATACATCCTCACTCATATGTTCGAGTGCATCAGCAAGTTCTTGCACACTCTTAAGTGCCTGACCATCCTTTAGAACAAAGTAATGTTCAGAAGGCGCCTCGCCCATAATCTGATCCCTAACTACAATTTCTACTCTGCTACTTTTCTTAGCAGGTTTTGCTCCAGTTTTTTTAGCCGTTTTCTTTGGTGCTGCTTTTTTAACAGCTTTCTTAACGGTCTTTTTTACAACTTTTTTTGCTGCCTTTTTAGCAGCTTTTTTAGTCCTCTTTTTTGTCGCCATAATATGCCTCTTTTATAATTTAACTCGTTATTTTTTCTTGAGTACGAAGATCCACATTTGTTTTTTTCAAACGCAGTCTAAGATCTTTTAATATGTTCATGAAATTAATATAGCTCTCATACGGGGAATCATACGGATTGAAATACTTATGAACATCACCATCTGCAAACCACTTTGTACACATGTAGTAAAAGTGATCTGAGGTAGTAAGTCCTCTCCAATCCTCTATCAACTGTGCATCACCCGAAGCCTTAATTTCTTTTTCAAGTCTGTATAAATCAGCAAGTGCACTATCTTGCATGCCATTGCCAACCCATGCAGACAAATCTCGTTCCATATCTGCCCAGCTCATGAACTCTTCACAATTGACTTTGTCATTAGGTTCATGTGCATCAACAAGTTCAGATGGTGTTGCAAATGAATTGTCGGGATGTGCAAGTATTTGTGATGGCAGAGCACGAAGGAAATCAAAAATTCCCGTATCTTCCCATTGATGTTCACCAATGGTCTCATAATCCATAAACAAATTCACACACTCTCCACTCCCATTCACTGCATTCACCCACTGGGTAAACTTTTCAGAAGTAAGTGGCCACTCGGCCCAACTCTTTTCTGAAAAACGAAAGGCGATATCGTCGCTGAGTTTGTAATTTTTGAGCAATAACTTAATGTGTTGTGTTCCCATAGGTTCATACACAAAGTTAGCATTACGCCAACCCAGTACTCGCTCAAAACCCTCAGCGATGATGCCTTTATATCCCAGCCCCTCTATGAAGGAGGCAAGTTCGTTGTTATAGATGAGTTCAGTGTTTCGAAAAACTAGTGGGGTAACACCAAATAATTCTTTCACTTTTCTCTTGTGCATGCGCACCTGTTCAACAAACTCCTCCTTACTAAAGAGGAACGTAAGACTATGATAATAGGTTTCACTCAAAATCTCAACTCGTCCCGTATCAACCAAACGTTTAAACGACGCAATAACCTCTGGCGTATACTTTTCAAATTGTTCAAGTGCTGTACCTGAAATACTATATGAGATCTTAAACTCTGGATGCTTCTCCAAAAGCTCAAGCATCAACGCATTTCCTGGAAGATAACACTTACGCGCAACCTTCTCTGCAATTTCTCTATTTTTTTCTTCATCAAAATACTCATGATCCTGTCCAATATTAAACAGGGAGTAATGTTTCATTCGATGTGGCTGATGGACCTGAAAATAAAAACATACTTTTACCATCCAAGCACCTCCTTATAACAATCAATACATTTTTCAGCAGGGACCTCAAGCGTAAACGTTTTACTCTCTTGATATGCATTCTTTTTAATTTCAGAAGATAACGCAGGATATTCCAAGTGTGCAACAATCTTATTCGTCATATCTTGGATGTCCCAAAAGTCAACCTTGTAGGCATGTGACACCACTTCAGAAACACCACTTTGTTTACTCATCAGCACAGGTGTTCCATTTCTCATAGACTCAAGTGCAACAAGACCAAACGGTTCTGATACCGAAGGCATCACATACAAGTCAGCCATCTGAAATGCATGGTGTACGTCCTTACCACGCAAAAATCCAGTAAACACAAATTTATGTGCCATATCTTGTTTGTGTACTTCATCAATGATGCGCGGCAACATATCACCACTTCCTGCAAACACAAATGTCGTATTGGGTACATGCTTCTCAACTTCCTTTGCAACTTTCACAAAATAGTCAGGACCTTTTTGTAGGGTAACACGTCCTAAGAACAGTACAGTCTTTTGATCAGCAAAAGGACTAACCATGCCATCATCATAATGAGGATTATCTTGATCAATCCCCCAATGCACAACACGGATCTTATCGCCAGAAATCTTATAGTGATGCATCACATTTTGTTTTGTAAATTCAGAATTAGCAATAATCAAATCAGCAGCATGAAGACCCTCATATTCTCGATGTGAAATCTCATGGTTGGGATTCCCGCCCGTTCTATCAAACTCTGTTGCGTGAATATGTGCAACAAACGGTTTACCGCTAATGGACTTTGCAATCATCGCCGCTTCATACGTCATCCAATCATGCGCATGAATCACTTCAAAAGAAGAGCGTTTAACAATAACACTTGCAGCACGTGCATACCGCTCAATTTCAGCAAACAAATGCTTCCCATAATTCTCACCAATACCACCATCAAGACGTTTCAATGATTCGATAGTTTGTTCATACGATGACGTCGTCATATACCCGCGAAGAGGACTATCAATTGCTTCAAGAGCAAAATACTCATTAGCACCCATGAGCTGTGCAACATCACTGTTCATACCACTGCCAAGACGAGGAACAACAAACGTAACCTTATTACCAAGACGAGAAAGACCTTTACACAAATCATAACACGCAGTACCAAGGCCCCCTGATTTCATTGGAGGAAATTCCCATCCAAACATCAGAACGTTCATAGTGTTGGCAGGTACACTTGCGTAACAATGAAAAATAAATACACAATGATAAGTACCACTCCCTCCCTGGTTGTAATATGATTTTTCTGTTCAATAAACAAGTAGAACAAGAACGTAGTAATAAGCATGAAAATTGCAGCAACCCCTGCAATCGTAAGATTAGCATGAATTGGTGAGAGGATAGCAGCAATACCTAACACCAACGTAGAATTAGCAACAACACTTCCAATTAAATTCCCAAGAGATAAATCACCCTTGTGATTCAAAAATGCATTAACCGTAAATGATAATTCAGGAAGCGATGTGCCAATAGCAATAAGCACAAGACCAATGAGTACAGGCGCAATAACACTCTCAAATGCAATGGCCTCCGCAAAAAACACCGTGAAATATGAACTAGCAAACAACACAATCAACATCCCCACAAATAATGCAGGCGCCTGTACCTTCTGCCATCGTGTAAGATGAGCATGACTCTCCTTGTGAAAAAAGTGTTGCTCTCGAAGAAGATGCGCAGAGTATGCAAAGAAGATCAAAATCAGAATCACTCCATCAATCCTACTTAGTGATCCACCATGCATGAGAAGTAAAACAGGAACAAGAGACACAAGAAACATAAATCGTGTATCTCGCTTAATGGTAATGGTTTCGGGCATATATCCTTTAGCAATAACAATACCAATCCCTGCAATAAGAGAGAGATTAGCAATATTTGATCCAATGACCACGCCAAGTGCAAGAGAACTAGTATTCGTAATACCTGAACTAATAGATACAAAAAGCTCAGGTAAACTCGTAGAGAGTGCCATCAAGACAAAAGCGGCAAAGAACTCACTCACTCGAAGCATAGATGCTACGCGAGAGAGCGATCTAACCATAAAATGCCCGCTTAGAACGAGCACAGCTAGTGAAAGTACTAGTAGTAGTACATACAGTATTAACATTGCTAAAGTGTTACCCCCACACTAATAGTAAATTTCGGGAATTATAGTATATAAATGTTGTGCTCTAAAAAAGACCACTTCTCCTCTACAACAGTAGCAATGCGAAATGTGTCATATATTTAAAAAGAATAAATAAACCAAAATAAGAAAAAGCAGCAACTAATAACTCTTAGCTACATACACAACAGATTTTGCAGGCTTGCCACATCCAGGACATACACCACTTGCCTCTTCTTCAGCAAATGCTTTTTCTCCTCGAATAAAACCGCCACTTGCCTCTTCAAACTGAGCAGCACACTCTGTTCCTTCAGCACCTGCAGAACAAAAGCATACCTTAACAATCTTATCCTGTCCAATAGCAGCTTTGACCTCATCAAGTGTTGTTGCACTTACCGTATTATCTTCAAAACTAGATTCTGCTTGTGCAATGAGATTCTTCGTATAACTCTGAGCAATTTTTGCAATATCGCTAGGAAGACTATTTTGCAAATACTCTTTCTTCTCATTAAAATCACGACGAGCAACCATAACCGTACCTTGCTCTAAATCTCTTGGACCAACTTCAATACGAATAGGAACACCTTTCAGTTCCCATTGATTAAATTTCCAGCCAGGACTGTACCCATCTCTGCCATCAACATACACTGTATACAAATTTCTTAATTTTCCTGCAAGTTGATTACAATAATCAAGAACTACTTTCTCTTTTCCTTCCTTGAAAATAGGAACAATCACAATCTGCACTGGGCTGAGCTCAAATGGTACTCGAAGACCCTTATCGTCGCTATGCAGTGCAATAAGTGCACCATAAATACGACTAATTGCAGGACCATAGCACGTAATATGGCAGTATTTTTCTTGCCCATCACTATCAAGATACGTAACATTAAATGGCTTTGAAAAATTATCTCCAAGCAAGTGTGTAGATGGAAGTTGCAAAACTTTACCACTGCCCATTAATGCATCTGCTGCAAACGTGTGCACAGCGCCAGGAAATTTATCCCAGTGTGGTCGTTTAAAGAAAATATGTGGAATACCAAATCGTGTATACAATACATCATACGTAATCTTCATATCCTGCTCAACCTGACCAAGTGCATCCTCGTGTGTTGCAAATGCATTATGTGATTCAATCCAGTGAAATTCCTTCCCACGAAAGAACGGTCGTGTTGCCTTACTCTTCTCAGCTCGAAATACACTCCCTCTCTGATATCTTTTGTAAGGAAGATCTCTATAACTTTGGATCCATAAACTATACATTTGATAAAACGCAGTCTCAGACGTAGGTCTAAGCGCATATTTCTCTTCAAGTTGCTTATCAGCACCCGTTTCAGTCACCCAAAATACTTCTGGTGCAAATCCATCAACATGATCTGCTTCAATTGTAAAATTCTTTTCAGGAATGAGTGTTGGCATTACAATGGGCATATGTCCAGTCATATCAAGTGCATCGCTCATAATACGAAACATCTTTTCTATAGTAATCTGTGCCCATTCACGATAGACCACAAACCCTTTAATGCCATAGCGAATATCAGCAAGTTCTGCCTTCTCTACTAGTTGTGTATACCACTCGGAAAAATTCTCATCTTTCTTTGCCGTAATAGCTTGTTTTTTATCCTCACTCATACCCAAGAAAACACGACGCAGTTATAAAAAGCTTATTATTGAAAATCTCATTTACGACATTTCCAAGATTTTTAATCCCAAAAATTTGCATATAAAAGCAAAAAGTGCATGTCTCGCCCTTTAGGTCAGGGATAACTTTGAGCAGCAAATTTTTGTTATTGCGCAGTCTCTAACATCTGCTCAAGATAGGGATTAAGTACAGCAAAACCACTTTGTGTATTTGCATCAATTGCAACAGTTAAGTTCTTTCTTTTTTGAGCAGCAGTACACGTTAGTGCATGTGTTTGTAAGAAAGATTCACGTGCAGCAAGTATTGGCAAGCAAGCAAATGTTCGATCCATAACCTCCTGTGGATCTTGTCCTGATGATTGTGCATACCACCTACAAACAGATTCTAAATGACCAATTCCTCCTGTAGCACCTGATTGAACAGACAATTTAACAACATCAAACAACCCATTCTCATACCCTTTGTCCTCATTATCTATTTTCGTAACTGCCTTCTTTCCAAGATGACCACAATGCCCAAACACATTAAACCCATGACTATCGAGTCGAAGCACAGGATCACCTCGGGCAAGATCTTTCAATCTATCCCAGTGAGGATCTCTGACCATCTTTTCAAATCCATTATCAATCAAGAACCTGTCTGCGTATCCAACATCACGCAATCCTTCCCACGAAGTGCCTCTCATATGCAGCTCTGCAATACCTCTAGCTGCTTGCTCATATAGTGAAAGATCCTCTATTTCACTAAAGCAAACCCCTGATGCCATTCGTGTAATTAAACAAGCATTAATAGGAGAACTAACACCTTCAACACCGTGTAAATGAGCAAGACCTACATTTTTTGCAATACTAATCTCTTTTAGATCTAGTGAAGCAAGATCTCTTCCATGAATATACTCGTCATATAATTCAGACATAAGGCCTTGTTTAAACACAAATTGATGCATATATGGATGCTTGGAAAAAGTAATGATCCTATCTCCTCTAACAAAACTATCTTTGCTACGACGTGCAATCTCAACAAAGGAATTTCTGAGTAACTGCTGACCTTTTAAGTAAAAAGTGTTGTGTTTTAAAAATTCAGAAAGGCCTTTTACTTCAAAACGTTCAGGATGAAGTCGAATATCATCTTCAAAATCAGCATACAATCCCGCAACAATACAAGCAAGTTCTAAACCATATTGTGGTTCAGTCTCAAGCAGGTCAAGTTCCTCAAAGCACCCTACATAATCTCCCTTTCTATATAGGTATCGTGCCTTATCGACATGATAAAGAAATGCTTTATCGTGTCCTTCGAGTCTATGTTCAAGAACAGCAAGAGGTTCAATGGCATTAAAAATTGTTTTTGTAAAAATCGTTGATGCAAAAGCAGGTTCACAATCAAATTGGTCAATATTATCTTGCAAATAAAGAATATGTTTCATCTCAGTATCATCGTCATTAACACAAAGAGTATTCAATCGCATAGTTGACTCCAAATCACGTGAAACAATAGTTGGAAGATAATCACCAATATTTCTCTTTAAAGAATCAGGAAGAACCATTCTTGCAGCCATAAGTGTGGGAACCAATACTGCATTAACAATCCTATTTGGTTTAACCATTCCAAGTGCACCTATTGCAAGTTGACTCATCATGAATCCAGTGATACCATTAATACAGGCAAGGGAGAGAATATCATTCATGTGCTCATAGCCAACGCGCGAAAAAGCAACCGCAGCAGAAGGAGCAGCAACCGCGCAACCATGCACAAGTGATGTACTCAACGAGTGTGCAAGGTGCCCATCAAATAAATGAACCGGTTCATTCTTTTCTTCATGTAATACAGAATGTATACACTCAATCATTGCAGAACCTGCAAGAACGGATGCAGCAGTAACATAAGGCATGGATTCAATACTATAAAGGGTATTTCCAATATCAGAATCTTGAAAAATATCTCTTCTCCATTCTTTAAAAGAAACAAGGAGTTTTGCACTAGCACATACTGCCCCTGCTGCAATATAAGAACTATATCGTTTTATGCCCGCATGAACGTGTTGAATCGTTTTATATATCTTATCATGCTCATATCTCCCTAAGCGATCTTCAAGGTCCACACCATAAAAAACAAAGATACATTTATAAAATTGAATTGCCTGTAGTATAAAATGGTACTCTGGGACGCTATTCAATCATTTGTCATCAACCATCCATTAGCATTTCACATTTCTTTAATAGTGGTATGTCTCATCCTTCTTGCACAAGCAGCATCACTCACCGTACTTGGCATCTCAAACTACGCAAAAAAACTAGGACTCTCTGATTATCTCATAGGATTACTTGTAGTTGCACTGGCAGCATCCGTTCCAGAATTCTTAGCATCACTCTCAGGCGTTGCACTAGAAAGTCCAGATGTCGTATTTGGAACCATTTTTGGATCAAACCTTATAGGGATAACACTCATCCTTGGATTCTTTGCATTCTTTGGGAAAAACGTACCAGTTAAAGAAAAAATATTTGAAAAAACAAAATGGGATATTGTCATATTAACAGCACTCCCCTTTTTACTCATGTTTGATGGACGCCTTGGAAAAATAGATGGTGTCGTACTCCTCATCTCATTTTGCGCATATGCAATAGTACTCTGGAAAAGAGAAGGAGAATCAGGAAAACTAAAGAAAAGCGTAGAACTCAAATCACTCTACAAAGATGGTGCGCTCTTTATTGCAAATCTCATCATCGTACTCATCTGTTCATTCTTCCTCGTAAACTCATCACTAGAGATAGCAAGTATCTTAGAACTCTCACCATTCTTAATCTCACTCGTCATCATCGGTCTTGGATCACAAGTACCAGATCTCTTCCTTGGTATACAAGCAGTAAAAAAAGGACACGATGCAGTAGCAGTAGGTGACCTCATAGGAAGTATGATCACAAAGTCACTTCTCTTCCTTGGCATCTTTGGTTTCTCATCACTCGCATTTAGCAGAGCAAACGTCTTCTTTCTAGGAGCACTGACAATTGGAACACTCCTTATGCTCTTTCACTTTATCAAAAAAGGAACACTCACAAGAAACAACGGAATAGCACTGATTGTCATGTACGTAGTCTTTATGGTAGGACAAATACTCTTTTTCTAAAATGATCAACATCACAAAGAAAACAATTCAAGAAGGCATCTACTACCTTGAGTTTGACAACCAACACGCAGTAACCTCAACACTTTTAAGATTTCAAGAACACTATGAATCCCCACACTTTGCAGGAAAAATATTCACCCTAGAAGAATTCAAAGAATGGTATGCACAAGAATACAAAACGTTCTCCTACTACACAGACTGGAATGGATTCAACTTCCCATCATACATCCTACAACCATTCAAAGAAGGAAAATTTGATCCACTAACACCTGAAGAACAACACATCCTAAATCTCTTCAAAGAAGAAACGGGAAAGTTCTACATCATAGCAACACACAAAGAAGCATCGCACAAAACATTTGATCACGAAATAGCACACGCACTCTTCTACCTACATGAGGACTACAAACAACAAGCAATCAATATCATCAAACAATACGAGACGCAAGCACTTCGAGAAGAACTCAAAGAAAAAGGATACGCCGATCATGTCATGGATGATGAAGTACACGCATACGCACTCACTGGTTCAAAGAAATTACACTACCAAATACCAGAACACATGCAGCAACAACTCAAAGACCTCTTTGAAAGATTTGCGTCCCCTCAGCGAGCCAATTATTTTCAAGCTCATGAGGAGAAGTAAGCTTATATTTCACATCATATCCTTTTTGTTCAGACAATCGCTGCAAGTATCCTGCCCAAAACCTATTCTGTTCATGAAATAAATCTCTATCTTCTCTAGATTCAGTAAGATCTCCTTTGAAAAATAATTCAGCAAGATCTGATGTACTATAAAATGAAAGAACATTCGATAAAATACGTGGTTCTTCAAGTACAGGCTTTTCCTGAGTAACAGGCATGAGTGCATATTCCTGGAAACGAGAAAGCGTAGCAAAAAGATGGTGATGATACCTATTTCTTACCTTTCCAATCATGGTATCACAATCCCTGCCCTTGCCACGATGTGGAATGAGACGAAAACAAACCTCTTCAATGTTTTTTGAAAGAGACGCAGGAGAACCATGTGGATGAAACCACCATCCGCCCAGTACATCTGCATATGATCGCAAATGAGAAAAACCATCATAATAGAATTCAATTTCTTCTCTACCTCTATGAGGTTTTACATCAAATCCCTGTTCAATAAATGCCTTAACTACACAATCAAGTGCAACATCTGGATGAACAGGATAATCTCTTCCCCACACCAAGTGTGAGAGTCTTGATGCAACAAATGAAGTAATGGTTTCATTAACGTGAGACATAAAGAAAAGGTAAGCTTTCTATGTATTTAAATCTAATCTGAAAAAAGTAAAAATTCAAAAAAATAAAAAAAATCTACAGTCTTGGCATCACAAAAAATACAACAATACCAAGAAGTAACACAATAGCAACAAGTGTTGGCATGTAATACCCACTGTCTCTAAAGCTATTGCCTGAACTTACCACATTGTTAGGTACACTAACCGGTGTACTGGTAACAACATCAAATCCAGAATCTGCATCACGATCATCATTTCGCACATTGTTGTCATTAAAGACATAATCGTCATTACAGTCCTGAACAGTAAGTTCTAGAGTTTGCGTTTCTTCACGACTACTTCCTCTAAACAATTCAACTTTAATCGGGTAAACACCAGGAGCAATATCATCTGTGTTCACTCTAATTTCAAATTGTTCACGAGCATCATCGTCGTTGCCTTCATCTACTTCAAAATGCTTCTCGTAGTCAAGACCAATATCAGAATTAAATGCACTAATTCGTACATTTTCTTCATCATCGCCACCAACATTTACAACACGCACATCAATAGTACTTGTTCTACTACAGCTCACCACAGTAGGACTAAGAATAGCACGTTCTAAAATCAGTTTGTGACTTTCCTTCTCAACTTCAAGTTGCAAAGTCCAAAGAAGACTATGATCAACATTATCCTCATCCTCACCACTTACACTAATGATCACATCATAGGTGTCCTCATCAACAAGTGTAGGAACAGTAAAGGAAAGTTCAACATCTTCATCATCATCTGCATCAAGATCAAAGTCGCTTGAATCAAGATCAATATCATCACCATCATCAATATCAACAATAGTTATCTCAACTTCGATGTTTTGAATTTCAATATCCTCATCATCAGTAAAGAGATTTGATACTTCAATCTTGAATGTTACTTCATCACCAGGTTCAGCCTCATCACCAATGGTATCACCATCTTCAAGACCTTTATCGGTTTTAGAACCAACCTTTACATCAAGATCGGTAATAGATAGCTTTGAACTAGGAGCAACCACAACTTCAGTAACGGTTTCAACATCAGCATTACTTACAGTAACATTTCCAATAGATTGTGAAACGGTATTTGCTGAATCTGGAACACTTACAGTAACATCAATACTAGCACTCTCACCAGCTGCAATAGTTACGATAGATGCTGGGCTCACACTTGCACTAAAGCCACTAAGACTATCATCAACAGCCAGATTGTGTTCGTCAAAGTCACCAGTATTAGTAACGGTAATTGTTTTAGTTACGGTATTTCCTCTAATGTTTCCATCAAAGGTAAGTATACTCACAGCAGAAAGACTATGTACACCATCTCTAACCACAAGGCTAATTGGAACATCAGTTGATGCACTGCCATGTGAAATGGTAATAGTACCACTGTAGGTACCAACAGTAAGACTGCCTAGATTCTCGGGTGTAAACGTAACATCTACGCTCTCGCCAGTAGCAAGACTAAATCCTGCATTACTTACATCAATACCAACACTGCTAACGGTTGAAGGACCAGTAAGATCGCTAACACTTACAGTAACTGCCTGATCAACATTACCTGTGCTCGTAACAGTAATAGTTTGTGAAGTAGCACTTGAAGCACCATTAACCCACTCAACACCAACACTGCCTGCAGTACTAATGGTTTCTTGTAGTTCAAGTACTTGCGCAGTAACTGACTGCATAGCGCTTTGACCATCATCGCTGTGGCCAGCATCATCTACAGTAATGGTTACTTCACCGCCATACGTACCAAACGTATCACTCAGCTCAGAAGTAAACGTAAGTGTAACATCTTTGCTCTCTCCTACAAGAAGATTCACATCGCTTTCTGAAAAAGCAACGTCAAGCTCAGATCCACTCAGATCTACAACGTCTGATAGTGTAACAAGAATACTAGAAATATCTGAAGAACCAGTGTTTTCTAGGGTAAGTGTACCAGTGCCGCTGGTGCCTTGAATAAAAGAATCACCAGGAGCATAGCTTACTGAAACATTGTCAATGTTAGCAAGAGCAAAAGAACTGCTCAAAATTAACATCAACATAATTGCAAGTGTTTTGAAATTCATGTAATACTCCCCTTATTGTCAATAATTCAGTCATATAGACCTATTATTGTTATTAGAAAGTAGTACTAAATGGGCATTTATAAAGATTCGGGGTATATTGCATAAAAAATAGAGAAAAAGAAAGAATTACGCCGTACTAGGCGCTACAAGAACTACATCGTTAAATCGATCATTTGATTCTTCAGAATCTCGAAGAGTATCCACTCGACCACGAACTTCTACCTCAAAATCAAGATCTGATGCAATTTCACCAGGAATTGGGCTTGCAATCCATCTCTCTTCACCAACTCCAAGGGTATATTCCCAAGGCCCTTCATACCGAAATCGTGAAATATTCTTTAATGTCGCATGTCGAAGTACCAACCAGTCAATTTCAGCAATCTCACTACCTACATTCTCAACCAAAAACTCTACGGTAAACGTATCCATACCATCACCTGCAGTTCTAATAATACGAACATCCTGCACCGCAACATCAATCTCATCGCCATACAAATAGGTCGTTTGCCCCTCAACAGGAGCGGTCTCTTCTTCATCAGCATCCATGGAATCGTCCATCATCTCATCTTCCACAACCATTTCATCCACATCACTCTCATCCACAGCAGGCATAGGAGCACTCGTATCTGCCATATCACCCTCATCATCCACAGTATCATCCATGCTATCCATAGACTCAGAATCATCATCAACCATATCGGTCGTATCTTGTTCAACATCAACACTGCTCGCACATCCTACAAGGAATAGCAGCAAAAGTACAATTAGTAATGCAGGTTTCATATTTTTCATCTAAAAAAACTCCTATTTATATTTTCCTAGATACAAAAAAGGAGAAACCCAAAACTTATATACCTCTTTTTCACAAAAAAGACAATGGTAGATGCATCACTTGTTAAGTACATCCAAGACAATCACGCAAAAGGATACAGCTTGCAAACACTAAGGGCCTACCTTCTTCAGCAAGGATATTCTCCTTTGGACATAGAATCTGCAATAAAAGAAGCCTACACACCATCTCACATCAACAAACATAAACTCCTCATTATCATTAGTATTCTTGGTGCACTCATTGTCCTCATCGCAGGAATCTTTCTTGCAATAAACATCTTGCAAGATGACACCGTCATCACATCATCACTCAGTCCAGGTGCAACATCAATTTCACCAACCACTCAACCAACATTCTCTGTAAGATTCCAAGGAGCAGAGAAATCAACACCCGTCATAGTAAAGTATGACATCTTACAATCAGGATCTATCATCGACACATTACAAGAATCAGTAGATGCCTACTCAGGCCAAAGAACATACAGAATAAATACACTACCGCAAGGAACCTACACTATTCAAGTAACCGTAACACACAAAGACACACCACAAGTAAACACCTACATACTCACAGTAGAAACTATCTGCGGTGACAATGTCTGCGACATCAATGAAGTTTGCCCACAAGACTGCGCAACCTGTGGGGATGACATCTGCGAAGAAGGAGAAATCTGCCTTGAAGACTGCAACACAGATCCAACACCAACACAGCCCACTCAACCAACAGACCCAATTGACCAAACACCAACAGACACCTGTGGTGACAACTACTGTGATGCATCAGAAAATCCAACTACCTGCTCAGCAGACTGTAGCATTCCAGTATGTGGAGATGCTATCTGTGAACAATTCGAATCATCAGCAACCTGTCCTGAAGATTGCAGGCAAACATCAGGAAGCATCACGCAAATGACCAACTACCAAATCACACAACACATCAAAGAAGTAGTAGAAAGAGATGGCGCAAATGCTGCGTCAAAAGAATGTGACAAAATAACCACGCAATCAAAAATTGACCATTGCTATGACCAAGTAGCACGAAACTCACAAGAAGGTGCATACTGTAAATTCATCAAAGCACCAAACACCAGAGACGAGTGTTACCTAACATATGCATATAACAGCAACGATTTCTCTGTATGTGAAAAAATGATAGACCCATACAAAAAAGAAACCTGCACCACACTTGCAGAAGTATTTGGATAATACCAAGAAGCTCTCCTCTATAAAAAACGAACAATTTAAATAGAAGAAATACAAAAATTGACGTGGGGGGATAAAAAGTAGATGAAAGGTCAGGTGACCATTTTTATCATTGTAGGCATATTTCTGCTACTCATGGTAACGGGAGCGCTCTTCTTCTTGCGCCCAGACGACCTAACGCGTGGTGAAGTGCTCCGTGATAGCGTGCCAACCCAATACTCTCCAGTACAGCAATACGTTGAATCTTGTCTTGACCAAATTGGTGAGCGAGCCGTACGAATTCTTGGTGAGCGAGGAGGCTACCTCTTTACAGAAAACGAGAACTACCTCTCCTATCAGGCATATGGTTTAACTGCATCACAATCCTCTCCAACAGATGCAGACGCATTCTTTCTCAATCCAAGTGTGGCAGTACCCTACTGGTATCAATTAAAATCTCCTAATGCAGCAAAATCAGCATATCAATTCGGTGCAAACGTACCAACCATCCAAAGTGATGAAAATGATGGTGCAAATAGAATAACAGAAGCATTTGGAAACGATGCAAACATGGAAGCAATGATTGACCGATACGTCAACACTAATCTTGCAACCTGCCTACAAAATTTTGATCCACTCACACAGCAAGGTCTTGCTATCACAGCAGCAACACCAACAACAACCACCTTCATCACAGAAACAGATGTCATCATTAATCTACACATGCAAACAAACATCACTGACAACCTAAGAGAAGAACGAATTGAAAACTACGCAACTCGTCTTCCTGTAAGGTTAAAAGACATGCATGAACTAGGACAACTCATTGCCAAAGCACAAGTAGAAAATCAATTCCTTGAAACACATCTACTCTCTCTTATCGTATACTATTCCGGTGTTGACAGAGATCTTGCACCTATGAGTCAATTCACTTTTGCATTTGGAAGCCAGGGTGATTCATGGACCGTGCAAGAATTAGAACAAAACATCCAAAATATCCTTGCAACCAACACGCAACCCATGCAAGTACAAGGAGCAAACAATTACAATCCAGCATTTATCTTCCCAAGTGATCCAGGATTTGAAGTACGTCAAAATGTGTACGACAACATGATTCTTCCAGTAGTTGATGTATTCCCACAAGAATCGGTTGAAGCAAACCTACAAGAAAGTGACGTGCGATTCCAACACCTTTCATGGCCACTCTACTTTGATGTAAACGATGATGGTGGCATAGTAAAACCCGACGTTGTAGGAATTGATTTTATCAATGTAGGTTTTCAAAAATATGAAGCACTCTATGATGTGAGTTGGCCAGTACTTGTAAGCATGAATGACAAAACAGCATTTGGTGGAGAAGGATTTATCTTCAACATTGGTCTTGAAGGAAACATTAGAAATAATCAAGCAGTAACACCAGACGCACAAGAATTCGAATTACTCTTCAATCAAGGACCAGATGTATGTAACGTACTCAACAGAAACAAAACCGTTCTTGTAACCGTAGAAGACAACAATTGTACGTTTGGAAATACCATCACGTGTAATCCACTGCCAAACGCAGCACTCTCATTCCAAGCAGGACCAAGAAGTTGTTCTCTTGGCATAACCAACGCAACAGGACAAGCAGAAGTACAAATCCCATCCGGTGTACTTGGTGCATTTATCTTTGCAAATCATCCAGATCATCTTGCAGAAGGAGTACAACACTCCCCGCAAGCAATTGAATACACCATCAAAGGTATGCGTGCATACAAAACCGTTGATGTGCAAGTACAAAAAGTACCTATGCAAAAAGTGGGCACACTCTGGACAATTGCAGGACCTCCTGAAAATCTAGCACCTGAAGAACAAGCAGTCATCACATTAGAACGACTTGACAGAGAGGGAGATGATGGCGACTATCAAACACAAGTAACCTTCTCTCAAAACCCAGAGCAACTTCAACTCGTAGATGGTGACTACAACGTCAATGGATATCTCTTTGGTCCAGACAATGCAACACTTGCAGGACAAACGCTTGCAGAATTATCCTCACTTGACTTTGATAATTTATTTGCATATGCAGATGAAAACACATCTGAATCTCTAAGAAGAATTCAAGAAAACGAAGAATTCTTTGAAAACACTTTCCTAGCATCCACCATCAATGAGCAAGGCGAAGATGATCAAGCAAATTATCTACAACCTGACATTGGTTCAAGGGCAATCCTTGGTGGAATTTCATTTGTAGAAGATGTAAATGGAACAAGGCCACTGTATATCGATGCAACTGAACTAGAAACTGCATCACAAATCACATTCTATGTCTTTGAGTTTGAAAACGCAATTCCAATACCTGTAGAAGACATACCACTGTATACAAGAATTTATGAAAGGGAGATGGCACATTTAATAGAATGAAACGAGTACGATTACTCGGGTTATGTATGGTTCTATTAGTGCTAACTATGCCAGTATCTTTTGCAGCAACAATCAATGCAGTAGCGTATGGAAACGATGAAATTAATGAAATTGCAAGAGAAACTGATGACATTACCATTGTAGCAGAGGTAGGTGGTTTTGCAGACCCTAACACCAACAATGTCTATCTAAGTGAAATAACGGGAAGAACATCATTTGATGAATGTGTTGATGGCATTTGTACACTCACACTCCCTTCCGAGCGATTAATCTCACCAAAAGACTACACCATTGAATTCATTGCAGGATCAGAACGAAGAGAAACCACCGCAAGCATAGTGCCAGACAGAGTTGGTGCACGAATAGACAGTATCACTGGTCCAACAACACCTGTTTCTCCTGACGCAGACATTCAACTGAACATAAAAGCAAGCGATTCTTCATGTGTACAAACAGCATGTATTGACAGATGTTCTGGAATAAAATCCATTGATATCTTCCAAGGATCAAATAAAGTACACACCATTGATGTATACGCAAGCGAGTGTAGCATTGATCTAACACAATCAGTACCAGTAAATGCACTCACAACACAGGATGGGATTCACACCTTTAACATTAAAGTAAACGACATCTTTGACAACACCCCAGCAAATACCAAATCACTTTCACTGCAAGTAGACAACACAGCACCTTATTTACCACAAACACCTTTCTTCCTGCAACAAAATGGCGTTGACATTGTGGGATACAAAGAACCAATAAGCGTGCTCTTTGGATTTAACATTCAAGAACCATTTACAGCAATAGAAGCAGACCTCTCAGAACTCAACCCTTCTCTTTCTTCAGTGACGAGTTTCACGTGCGATCAATTTGTATGTACAAAAACAATCAATTTCCAAACAACGCAGTCAGAAGGAGAACGAACATTCTCTGTTGACATCACACTTACAGATAATTTAGGAAACGAAGAAACCTACACCCTAGAAAAAGAAATCATTGTAGACACCACCGGTCCAACATTCAGAAGGGTAGCATCAGGCAATCCAACACTTGATAGTGCAGTAGTACTTGGTCCACAAAAGAATATCACTATTGAAGTAGAAGACAGAGGTGTTGGCATCAGCAAAGGAAATATCTATCTTGATCTAAGATCACTTTCAGCAACACCGCAATTACGAGCACAAAGCTGCACTGAAAACACATGCATATTCAAAGGAATAAGCAGTACATCAGATGGTGTAAAATCAATTCCTGCATCAACAAGTTCACAAGATGATCTTGGAAATACACTTGCAGAACCATTCTCATTTAGCGCATACGTAGATGCAACGCCACCGCGTATTATTGATGTACCATTTGCAGGATTTACTTCAACAAGTAGATCATTTGAATCATTTAGTCCACAAGAACAACAAGAAATAGAACAATTTAGTTCAGGAGTCATTGGCCGCAGTGGTTCTTCATCTAGTTCAGGTGCAGTAACAGGTGATGTTGCAGAAGCATTAGGTGTTCCAACAAAAGGAGACACCTACACCGTTCAAGTGGAACTAGAAGAATACACCAATGTATTTGCATATGCTGACTTTTCTGCATACACAGATGAAGCCTTTACCATTGGAACCTGTGAAGGGGGAAGAGATGTAAGAAGTTGGAAAGAAACAACACCTGATGGAGAATCACACACGGTAAGAACAAAGAAAGATGATACCTCTTTTATCACATGTGAATTTGAAGTTGATGTAACAAAATCAGGAACTATCATTGCACAAGAAGCACAACTATATCTCATGGACCCTGCAGGAAATGTACAATCAACAACCATTGATCTTCCAACTGTATATGGATTAATCGATGATGCTGATGCAAACTACTGGACCAGTTCAATTACCTGCTCGCCAAGTGCGCTTGATAGAAACATTGGTCCACTCATTAAACAACAAGCATACTGTCAAATTGAATTAGAACCTGCAAGTCCAACACAAAGTATTCTCAATATCAACATAAGAAGTTGTAGCGATAGCGAAGGTCTACTACACGAAGCATATCTGGGTAACGGACAATCCGCACACCCATACCTACAATTAACATTTAGAGAAGACACCTATGAAATGGATGAAATTATCGTAACGTGTGATCTCTCAATCACATCAAAGATTGGTGAATACGAACTTACATCAACACCTGAAACAGAAACCGTCAATGTAACTATTCCGCTCTTTAACAATCCAATTGGAACACCAGACGATGCAGTCATGCAAGAAATTGAAACGATTAAAGAAAAGTATGCAGAGGGCATGTTCAAAACCATTGGAACCATTAACACATTCCTTAAACTCGCACAAGGATTGTGTAGGATCTCATCTGTGTTTACGAAAGTAACCTCTGCATCTGCACTTGTTGCAAGAAACATTCCAAATCCAGTTGGTGCAGGTGTGAGATCAGGAGAAACCTATGCACTACAAGCAAGCACCGCACAAAAAGGAGCATTCCAAAAATTCTGTAATTTTGCAAACTGTAGAGCAACAAAAGAATCACATGGAGCAACCGTTGAAACTGCAGGTGGCCTTGCACCATGGAATGATAAACTCTTTAGTGCACTTGATCTTGGAGGAATAACTGAAGACTATCTTGGTTGCCTTGGTGGTGATTGTAGAGAAGGAGACCCAAGTACCTATCTGGATGTCAAAAACAATTACATCCTCTCCGTTGCAACACTCTGTATTCCGGGCATCATTCACAACATGGAAAAATATAGACAAATACAATGTTGGTACGGACATTGCTTGCAAGATATTGCCGTAGAAGCAGGACTCCCACCAACCGCATGTGAATCTCAAAAATCCTACATGTCCTGTAAATACTTTGTCACACCAATGTTTACCGCATTCCCACTCGTTGCATTTGTAGATAATGTAGTGAACAATATTAAAAACATCCTCAAAGATCCATTTGTTGCATTTGGGTTTATCCTCAACAAATATTGTGCATCTCTTTCAGCAGAACCAGAAGCATGGAGTACCTGTCACATTGTTGACATTGTCAATGTTGCAACAGATGCATTTGCAGATGTACAATCAATGATTCAATCTTTCAAAGGTGAGGGAGGAAACGACTACTGTAAGGACCTCACAAATAGTAGACGAAGCAGTAGCAGTTCATCAAGTTCACGGGGGCTTGTTTCACGATGAGTCTTTTAACCATGGCAATCATTGGCGGTCTTGGGGGAGCACTTCGAGCGCTCGTAGGACTTGGAAAAGCAATCAAACGCGGTGAACCACTAAGGGGATCACATTTTATAATCACACTGGCCATCTCAGTACTCATCGGTTTTGTCGTAGGTTACATCTTCACAACAGATGTGCGCCTTGCATTACTTGCAGGCTATGCAGGAACCGACTTACTAGAAGGCCTCACAAAAACGATTACCAAAAAACCATACGGAATACTATGAACACTAAACTACTACTCGGATTGTGTATGATATTCATCCTAGTACTTGCAGGGTGCCAATCAACCGGCCAAGCAATAGACCAACCAGATGACAGTGGTGATGAGATAGAGCAGTTTAGTGATAGAACTGCATTAGATACAATCTTAGATGATATTCAAAATAACCCTAGAGAAATTACACAAGAAGAAATCTCAGAACTTGCAAATGATTTAAATGAATTAGAACAAAGAAACAATAATTTATTGGATATGGGTTATACACAAGAACAAATAGATGATAATCTTCTTCTGTATGGTGGGAATTATGACGATGCTATTTTCGCAGGTCCAGGAGCACTTCAATCTGCAACAGTTCAAGGTGACACCGATTTAACTTCTGAGCAAATACTTGAAAGACAGCAAAATCTAATTGATGCCGGTTTTACACAAGAACAGATTACCAATTATAATCTCATAGATGATGAGTTTTATCAGGAAGCATTTGATTTAGGACCTGATGAATATATCAGTGCCGATATTTCTTCAACGAATAATCAAGAGTTTAGTTTCGAATATGAGTCTTACCTTGAATCTGAAAATGGGGATGCAAATGTGATGGATCTAGCAAATGAAGCATATGGATATGATATCGATGGTGATGGCAAATTAACTGGAAGTGAACTTGAATCATTTGAAAATGATTTGAGAAGTAATGGTCGTACTGATGAGCTCAACACACTTACAAGAATAGGCACAAGATCTTCAACAGATGCCAGTACGACACCAACCTCTACTTATTCAACATCGACAAGATCAGATGATGATGTACGTGAAGTTGCCAATATAATGGGCGTATCTGAAGAAGAAGTACGAGAATTAAGTGATGAAGATTTCTACAGTGTTCTTGGAAAAGAGCCTCCACAAACAACACCAGACCAACCACTCCAAGAAGGAGTAGTAGACTCGCAAGGAAGAGTACTATTGCCTGACGGATCAATAGGATACATCGGAACACCACTTCCATCAACATCAGGATCAACAACGCAGCAAAGTGGAGCAAATCTTCCATATGATAATGCAGAGCAAGTTGCATACGAACAAGTATTCAGAGCAAACTACAAAGCAAAAAGAATGGTAGGTGAAGATGGCGTCTTACTTCCTGGAATGAGAAATGCTCAAAATCAAGTATTCTTTAACGGGAATTGGGTTGATTTAGTCACTGTCCAAACAGACCAAGGACCAAAAACAGTATACCCTACTAATATCAAAAGTTTACAGTTAGGACCTGAAGAATTTGGATCACAAGGTGAGTTCATCGATCAGATACTTGCAACATCAAAAGAAGTAAAAGATGAACAAAGTAGAACAAAACCTATAGCAATTATCCCTAGAGGAACTCAATCACAACAATCCATCAAATCAGGTCTGTCTGCTGACACAAGATTTCCTGGAGTGCAATTCCAAGACGATGGGGGAATCCCAATTGATGCTGAATTTTCTGCATCAGAAGCAAGCCAGATTGCAAAACAATTTCCAAGAGAGGAATATGAATACGGCACAGATAGTAATGGATTTTTCACTATTACTCACAGAGAAACAAAGGAATATGTAACAATTCAATCTGCAGGTAAAATTGATGCAAAAGGAAGCAGAATCTCAGGTGGTCAAATTATTACCTTTGCAAGAGATGAAGGAGAAGGAACTTTACCAATTAGAATCAATATTGTGGATGCACAAGGAAGAACAGTTGGTAATGGTATCAACATCAAAGACGACCTTGGAGAAAATGGGTGGGCATTCTATGGACCAGATCCAGAAGACCCAACAAAGCAAAAACTCTACATTCAAGAAAAAGATGAAAACGGAAACTTCGTTCAAATGACCGGAGCACAAGCAGAAGCATATGAAAACAAAGTAGCAATAAGATCCGAAGTACAAGAATGGTACACAGCAGCATCAAAAGCACAATCATGGTCGCAACTCTCATCCATCTTCTGTAGTGGATCCTGCGTGAACGACTGGGCAATTGAAGTAGACAAAATATTCCACAACGCATTCCTTGGCGGCGCAGAGTACTGGTCAGAACAAATCTGTAAAACACAAGCAGACATTGGCCAAGGACAAGACTCAACCATCTACTCTCTTAACGAAGATGGCTATCTCTACCCATCAGGTACCATTACAGCAACAAAACAAATGATAGAAACACCAACAGGAACAACCTATCTCTATCAAGTATCCTACTTACTCAAGAATCCAGAAGCAAGACAATCACAAGGCTTCTTTGGAACACCACAATCTGCAAGCAGAAACACTGGAGTGGCATCACGAACAGCACAATCAGACCAACGAAGACTCAACTCACAAGAACGTCAAGTATGGAATGAAATAAAAACAGCAGCACGAACCATTTCATCCTCACAAACAAAATACTCACGAACATCACAAGAAGTAGCATATGACTACAACATTGTATTCTCTGGAGAAAGAACCGTAACACTGCTGCAAGAAGATGCAATACTTGAAAACGGTGATGAAATCGTAAACACAAAAGATGACGCATTCGCATCCTACTCAGATTACAACTACAATGAAGTCTGTATTGTCTTTACTGGAGAAAAACCACTTGATGCATTCTACCAAGAAGTACCAGAACTCTGCACACAAATAGCAGATATCACAGACACCAACCCAACAGTACTTCCACAAGTAGAACAACGTGCACAAAATAATCGAGATTCAGGAGTATTTAACAGAATATGAACCTAGCAAAAGAAGTACACATCCTAAAAAGCTCCTTTGTATGGAATCACCAATTCAATAAAATGTATTTTGTCGAAGCACTCTTCTGGCTCTTTGTCTCAGGACTCTTCATTTTCTATAGATACATAATAGAAACCACATCACAACCAATAGAAGCACTTCAAGCAGCAGGTACTGCAGAAGTTGATGCACTCGTGTCAAGCATGAACGTATTCATATCAAGTTTTGCACTTGCAACTATAGCCCTAATATTACTGCTACTTATAGCATTCTGTCTTTCCAGAGCAATTGTATGGACTGATCTTTTAGAAAAAAAATTCACACGAAAAAAATACCTCAAATTCATACTCCTTAAATTCATTTGGACACTCATTTGGACACCATTAATAGCACTACTCTTGATACCAGTATTTCTGCTCTCGGGAACAGCATACCTAAGTGCAAACATCTTTGCTACATTTCAACTCTTCATATTTGCAAACATAGCACTCTATTTCATCATAGCCTACTTTGGACTATTTCTCTATCACGCATACTTCATGCATCACAAACTCTATGAATCCATAACTCAAGCATTCAAACACGGAACACTCAAACTACCAAAAATGTTCATCACGATTATTTTCCTCGTAATAGGACTCATCATTATCGCAGTCTTCATGACACTTCTAAAAAGTATAGGACTTTCTTATTGGATCACCGATCTAGTCATCGTTCTTTACCTGCTTCTAGCACTGCGGCGCTATATGATCATGAAAGTGGCTCTTCTGCACCTAGATCACATATGATCAAAATGTCACACTAACTACTGCCAAACCCTACAGATGTTTATATACTCTTTTGACCTACATACTACAGTATATATATAAAAGACCAAGAAAGAGGAGATTATAATGGAACAACCACCTAAATTAACCAAAGAACAAGAAAAAAAGCTTGCTGACATGAAGAAGAAACTAGATGATTTCTCAAAAAAAGCAACAAAATCCGTAAAACAAATTCTAGGAATTTCACTACTTCCACCAAAAGAGGACAAAAAAGAAGAAATCAATTTACTTGTAGTAGTAGATGACAGAGATGTATCCTTCCAAGAAAAACTCAAATTCAGAGATGACGCATTCAAAAAAATCGATGAAATAGCAAAAACAGTCGATAAAAACATCAAAGCAGATACCATTCTTTTAGAAGAACTCTGGCAAAATAACTACGATGGAAAACACGAACTTAGTGCACTCATAGCACAATCAGGAATCGTATACGACACCGGTATGATGGCAGGCATCAAAATTGCAGAAGTACACAAAAGTATGGTCATCAAAAAATTCGAAAAATATGTGGTATCATACGTTCTTGCAGGATCACTCGTACAAGGAAAAGCAACACCAGAATCTGATGTTGATGTCTTTGTAGTAGTAGATGACACAGACGTAAAGAAAATGACCCGATATGAACTACGTGAACGACTTCGTGGTATCATTGTTGGTATGGCAACAGAAGCGGGCATGATGACTGGCATCAAAAACAAACTCAATGTCCAAGTATACATCCTAACCGACTTCTGGGATGGAATCAAAGAAGCAAACCCTGTATACTTCACCTTCCTACGTGATGGAATTCCATTCTATGATAGAGGAATCTTCATGCCATGGAAACTCCTTCTTAAAATGGGAAGAATCAAACCATCCCCTGAAGCAATTGACATGCACATGTCATCAGGTGAGCAAGTAATCAAACGAACACAAGCAAAACTCAACGAAATAGGAATGGAAGATTGCTTTTGGTCAACCATGAACCCATCACAAGCAGCACTCATGCTCTATGGGCTTCCACCACCAACACCAAAAGAAACACCTGATCTACTTCGTGAAATCTTTGTAAAGAAAGAAAAAATCCTAGAAGACGAATACGTAAAAATCTTAGAAAAGATAATCAAAACACGAAAAGAACTAGAACATGATCCAACCTCTAAGATTACAGGAAAACAAATTGATGAACTCTTAACAGGTGCTGAAAAATACCTCAAGCGTATCAAAAAACTCTTTGATGAAATCCAGGATGAAAAACAAAAAGAAAGTATAGAAAAAATCTATGAAAATACCCTCACCATCATCAGAGACGCACTCAAGCTTGAAGGGGTAGATAAAGTAACCGAAAGCAACATCAAAGAAAAGTTCAAATCAACACTTATTGAGTCAGGTCACATGCCAGAAAAATCAGCAAGAAAGCTTGCAGCAATTCTTAAAGCAAAGAAAGACCACGATGCAAACAAACTCACCAAAGCAGAAGTAGACAAAGTACGAAGAGACTCACAAGCATTCCTTCGAATGGTCATCGACTTCATCCAAGCAAAACGTGGAAGACAAATTGAAAAAACCAAAATCAGAGTCAAACACGGTGAGAAATTTGCAGAAATAACCTTACTAGGAGATGTTGCATTTATGGTCGATGACATGGATGCACAAGAAAAGCAAATTCAGCAAGCAAAAATAAAAGAAAACGGATCGCTTGGCCCTGCAAAGAACGCATCACTTGAAGACTTTGAAAAAGCACTTGCAACCGTAAACATTCCTGACAAAGTGTTTATCAAGCAAGCAATCTTTGATGATCTCAAAAAACGATATGGGGATGACTCAGAAGTATTAATTACCTTTTAGTACTACCTTCTAATTTTTTTAAATTTATTTTTCTACACCCAAACGGTATATTCTAATCTATATCCATTTGCATTTGTACTAATTGGTCCAGTACTTACTGTAAAACCACCTGCTACGCCCAGTAAATTATTGGAAGTAGTATGCGTACACCATCGTTCAGTACTATCTGAACACTCACTGTGTAAAACACCATCGCCAATACGATAGACCGGCATACCATAGCCCGTGGTGTAGGCAACCCAAACCATTTTTGGAGTCCTACCTTCAAGTCCAGGAACAGATATGATGCGATTAACAGTCCCATCACCAACATATTCTCCAGTGAATACGAATTCCTCATCCTTGCCTATTAAATCAGTATCAATAGCTTCTTGCAGCGTCATTTCAACACCATCAATTCGAATAAGAACACCATCACCACCATGTCCAGGACTTGGCACAGGTGACGTGTAGGTTGCAATACCTACCACAGAAACAATAACAGATAATAGTAAAAAAACTACAAAATACAACCATTTATTGGTAAGTGTAATGTGTATTTGTAAAGACATACTAAAAATATACATATCGTCCTATTTAAACCTTATTCTTTAGCAACATTTAAATACCATTATCCCTCTTTTTAACACTATGTCCGAAACCTTTAATGTTCTAGATTTACGTGTTAATCACATCGGTATCGTGGATTTTGACACATTTTATTCAGAAGTTTATGGCTGGTTTTTAAGAAGAGGGTTTCTCGTAAATGAAAAACTACACAAATTTAAGCCACCAGAAATGGAATGGCGAATGTCAGGAACAAGAAGAGACAGCGGATATAGAAAAACAGAACTCTCTTTTGTCTTCAGATCATGGGATATCAAGGAAATTGTGGTAAAAGTAAAAGGTAAAGAAAAAAAGATGTGGAATGTGAAGATAAAAGTAGAACTCAACGCAAAAATGACTCTTGACTACGAAAATAGATTTAATACTCCATTCTTGCAATCACTACACAGATTCTTACTCAAATTCGTACTATTTTATAAATTCATTATCATAGAACAAGATAAAGTGTACTATGAACTCGTTGAACTCTCAAGATTTATGAGAGAACAACTTGAACAAACACTACCAAGAGGAGCAAAGTACTAATGCCAATCAAAGAATACGCAGTATTTGACGACTTTATTGAATACTCAGGACCATTTGAAGTAAAAGAGTTATGGGTACTTATAGATACGTTCTTCAAAAATCACCACTATGATCCAAACGAAAAACGTCATTATGAACGGCGTGAAGAAGAAGGAAGACTCATTGAAGTAGACCTAGAGCCACAAAAATACGTCTCAGATTTTCTCAAATTCCACGTAAATATGGAAATTCGTATTCATAATATCAAAAACCTTGAAGTGGAAGTACAAGGAAAAAAGAAAACCATTCAACAAGCAGACGTACGAATTAAATTCAGAGCATTTGTATCAAAAGTATACGGTGAGAGATGGGAACGAAATCCATTTGGCTTCTTCATCAGATGGTTCACCGACAAATTCTTCTACAGACTGCACATCTCCAGGTTCACTGACGAACTCTCAAACGATGTAAATCTTCTTAAAACACAGCTCAAAGCATTCTTAAATCTGTATCAGCGAAGGTAGAGATACACAGCACTTAAAGACAATACTTATAAGCATACAAATCATAGAATCCCTATGAAACTTGCTCTAAAATACCTTCTAGTCATACTCTTCATCTTCTGTGCAGTCGTATTCATTCCAAAACCCATAGAAAAAGCACAACTCACAGACGACTTAGAAATAGCAACCCTAGCAGGTGGATGTTTCTGGTGCGTTGAAGCAGACATAGAAAAAGTACCTGGCGTTATAGAAGTCATTTCCGGATTTAGCGGTGGAGAAGAAATAAATCCCACATATAAACAGGTAGCAAGTGGCGCAACGGGACATCGAGAATCAGTGCAAGTGTACTATGATCCAACGAAAACCACCTACAAAACAATTTTAGACACATTCTGGAAAACACACGATCCAACCGATGCAGAAGGACAATTTGTTGACAGAGGATTCCAATACTCTCCTGCAATCTACTACCATAATGAAGAACAACAAGAAACAGCAGAAGAAACAAAAGCATTCTACCAGCAATACTTCAATCAAACCATAGCAACAGAAATAGTTGCATATTCAGCATTCTATGAAGCAGAAGAATATCACCAAGATTACTACAAAAAGAACGAAGCACGATATTCCTATTATAGATACTTCTCAGGAAGAGACCAATTTGTCAAAGAAACTTGGGAAAATATCACATTCAAAAAACTCACACCACTCCAATACAGAGTAACACAACTAGATGAAACCGAACCAGCATTTGACAACGAGTACTGGGATAACAAAGAACCAGGTATTTATGTAGATATTATCGACGGAACACCACTCTTTAGCTCTGTTGACAAATTCCAATCAGGAACAGGATGGCCAAGCTTCTTTAAGCCAATTAGTGAAGGCGCAGTTGTAGAAAAAACTGACTACAAACTCGTCTATCCACGAACTGAAATTAGATCAGCATCCTCTGATGCGCACCTAGGACACGTCTTTGATGACGGACCAAATGACACACTCAGATACTGTATGAACTCAGCAGCATTAGAATTTACTCACAAAGATGATCTAGAAGCAAGAGGATACGAAGAATACCTTACAGCGTTTGAATAATTATTCTCTTTCCAAGAATATATCCTGAAAGAATCAGCCCAAGCCCAATTACAAGAAGCACAAGTAATGGAATGATAATGGGATGAAAGAATAATTGCACCGCGCCTTGCACATTCACTCCTCCAAGAGTCATGACTGGAAACACACTTGGCACAACAGCAAGTAATCCAATAAGCGTGAGTGGAATACCCAAATTTCTAAGAGACGTATGAACAGCATGTGAATACAGCATATACAACGCAGCTGCAATAATCGTTCCCAAGATCAAAAAGTACTCAACTCTATCATAAAACCCATTACCCTGTGCAGAAATAACTACATATCTATTCTCTGCAGAAAACATACATTGTAAAAATGTACATTGAAAGTGTTGATCATAATGTGCAAACGTACTATTATCAACCACAGACTGGAAATTCTCCCGTTCTGTAAGGTGATCCATACCAAACACACCAAGAGTGAGTAAAATCATGAGTAAGAACAGCACACAATACAATGACAGTTGCACCTTTCGAATTCCTTGACCCATATATTCTGCATCACAAAGCCACTATATATAGTTTTTGTCCACAACGCGTAAAAGAAAAGTACGCCGCGGACGGGATTTGAACCCGCACGTCCGTGAGGACACAGGATCTTTGCGTGATATTGTAGGTGATCTACGCACTAAACGTACATAGCAATCCTGCGCAATACCAGATTATGCGACCGCGGCATAATAGAAAAATGGTACAAAAGACCATTTATAAATCTTATTCCTTTGTAGAAGGTGTTGGAGCCGTTTCTGGATCTCCTGGCACAGCAATATATTTCTTAGCTTCCTCAAAATACTCCCGCTTTCTTTGCCATGCTCTAATCTCTTTACCAAGTTGTTCAATGTATGCAAGCGCTTCTTTTCCAGCAGCACCTTTTTTATGATCAAATGCAAGTGTATGATATGCTTCCTTTTGCCGTTCCTCTTCTCGAACAAGAGGGGCAATGACGTCTTCATTAATCATCTCAATAGCACGCTCATATACAGGATAAATTTGCGTTCGTTGATGCTCTTTAGTAGAATCCACCCAATCAGTAAGGAATGAATACTTCTCTTTCAAATCTTCATATCCTGCAAGAAGTTTCATATACTCTTGTTTGATTTCTTTATTCTCTTTATGCAAGTGTGCATTCTCCCCTTCAGAATAAATAATATGTCGTCTAAGATATACAAGATCTCTTTCAACTGCCGCATATTTTGCATCAAATCTCTCAAGACCTTCTTCAAGTGTTTTATTTTGCTCAGTTAATTCATCCCGCTCTTTTCGAAGTTTTTTAGCACCATCTCGTTGCTTTTCAAGGTCTTCACCTACATCAGCAAGTCTTTCTTCAAGAGTATCTACACGTTCTCTAAGATTTCTATTGATCTTTGCTCTACTCTCAAGTTCAACAGATGCTTTTTCAATAAGAAGGTCTTCAGCAGACGGTTCACTATGCTCATAAGTATAAAGAAGTCCAGATGTCCCAAGAACAACAGCTCCAATAGCACCATACGCTAACCGTCGAATCATCAACACAGGTATGAACAAGGAAATATAAAGATTGCTTTAATAACCACCATATTTTTATACCAAAACACCCCAGTAAAACCATGAATTTCGTAAAGCGACTCTTCACTTATCTACGATCAAAAACCTCTGAAATTAAGCATCTAGACTACAAAGATGCAGTGCTTGCAGCAACGGTTGCTGAAATACACGCCCTAAAAAGTGAAGAAACGCCCATTCTTGTACATCTCAAAGACGTCTATCCAATACACCAATTAGATCGAGAAAATGCACAAAACAAACTCAAAGAACGCATCAACACACTAGAAAAATCAAAAGATGAAATCCTCAAAATAAAAGTACTAAAGAAAAAAGAACTCATTAAGTACCTTCCTTCAATCTCACATTTCAAAGTAGTGTATGATCATCCAAACTACATCGCCTTTGAAGGTAACGGACGACTTGAAGCACTAAAAGCAGTCTTCAAACCAAAAGACAACATCCAAATAGAAGTAGATCTCATCACATGCAAAAAGTCAACAATAAAAAAAGTACGAAAAGTACGAAAGCTCAACAATCTGCTTTAGGATACCGACCACCAAAACATCCCGTGCACATAGATTCTCCATAAAATTCTCGCAATAATTTCTTATGTCTATCAAGTGCTAAAAAGATAACTTGATCTGCATGCACATCTTTTGCAATCTGTTTTAAATTTCTACCATGTGCTACCAATTCATCAAGCGTTTGGTGGTTCACGCCAAGGTGACACGTATTTACAATAGTTGGACTGAGCATAACATTGATTATTTTTTCAGCTCCTGCATCTCGAAGACGATCATTATTCTCTCTCATAGTTGTTCCTCGAACCATACTATCATCACCCGTAATAATTACCTTCCCCAGAACTTTATCTTTTCTTAAATCTAATTTTCTTCGAGCTTTTTCTCTTCGTGTTGCTTCATCTCCTCCAAGAAACGCTCTACCACTAACCCCAGGCGCATTATGATGTCTCAAAAAATACTCTTTATAGGGAATACCTGAAGCTTCAGACAATCCAATGGAACCTTGTTTACCACTATCTAAAATAGGCACAACTGCAATATGCCCCATATGTTGTCTCTTCAAAAAGTCAAAAAATTCCTTTTCCTGATCATAAATTTCAATACCCGTTCCTTTTCTAAAATCCTCGTGCATTCTTCCATTATAACTAGTTCGTGGAGCAGAAAAATAAACACATTCAAATGAACAGAATCTATGCTTTCCTTCAAACTTATGAACTTGTCGTATCCCATCCTTACTTATCGCAAGAATTTCACCTGGCTTAACATCTGCTAATTTCTCAGCATTTTGAAAAATACGAAACGCACAATCCTCAGAAGCTGCCAAGTATCCACCATTAATTGTTGCAACAGACAATGGTCTTACTCCTGCAGGATCCCTTATGGCATAGAGTGTATCCTCATTTTTAATTAAAAGAGAATACGCAAAAGGAATTTGAGAAAAACACTCAATCATTGCTCGTTCAATATTCTTTTTTGATGATTGTGCAATTGCCTTCAATAAAATTTCGCTATCTGATGTTGATGAAAAACTAGAGCCATTCTGAAGTAACTTATCTCGAATTTCTTCAGCATTATGTAACTGTCCGTTGTGTGCAAGAACAACATGGCCATATTTGGTGTGGTCAGCAAATGGTTGCAAATCAGATTGTAAACCAAACTTACCAAGTGTAGAATATCTATTATGTCCTATTGCCATATCACCAGGTAAATGCTTAGAAAAGTTATATCCATCTTGAAAAACAAAATCAACACGTCCTGGTTCCTTAACGCGACGAGGAGTACCATTCTCAAACGCATAAATGCCAACGCCATCATCTCCTCTATGTTGTTGAACCTGAAGCATTGCTTTAACAAACTCAGCAGCATGAGGAACACCAACAGCACCAGCAAGAGCACAATAATCATGCATCCCCTTATCAACTCTATTCTGGCTCCAATCTAAAATTTCAGCATATTCATCAGAAAACACAGGATGGAGATCTACCCTATCATCAATGGATGAAGGAACTCTCCCAGTCATACCATATCAACCCCAACAACCTATTAAAAGACTTATCTTCTCAAACATAACCTTTAAAACACCCCCTCAAAACAACAAAGAATGATCTCCATCATCATCCCAACAAAAAAAAACACTCCTCCAACACATCTCATCAATCACCTAAACACTCTTCCAGGAAATAAAGAAATCATAGTACAATCAGGAAACACACGTGCAAAAAACATGAACGCAGCAGCAAAAAAAGCAAAAGGCAACATCCTGCTCTTTCTCCACCAAGACACTCATCTTCCAAAAACAGCACTCCTCAAAATTGAAGACACCTTACAAACAACACACGCAGGAGCATTCTCTCTCTCTTTCAAAAATGAAACACCCTACCTACACATGATTGCAACACTCACCACATTAAGGTCAAAAGTAACCGTTCCCTATGGCGATCAAGCAATCTTCATGACAAAGCAACTCTTCAACACACTAAAGGGATACAAAGACTTACCTTTCCTAGAAGATGTTGACCTCATGAAACGAGCAAAAAAATACACTAACATAACCATCCTCAAAGAAAAAGTAATCACATCACCTGAAAAATGGAAACAAAACGGTATGATCAAACAAACACTCAAGAACAGATGGATCATGCTCCTCTACACACTAGGTATCCAGCCAAAAAAACTTAAGAAATACTACTTCTGAACATACTTCACCACTTTAGGAATAAGCAATGTCAATACAATTAACACCAAAGGAATAAGCAATGCACCAAAACCATTACTCAAACTCCCACCCAAATACACAAAGCTAAAACTGCCAACAATATTTGTTAAAAATGTTGCAATGAGAAAATCTCTAAATCGTGCACTCTTCACAAGACCGCCAGCATATGAAAGCGGCATGTAAGGTAAATATAATAATCGCAAAATAAAAAATGCACGAAACCCATGTTTCTCACACTCTTCTTCACATTTGCCAACTAGCTTTTGCACAACAGCATTATTAAAACGACTCTCATCATTGCCTCTAAACATTCGAGCAAGTAAAAAACCAACACTTGCAGCAATTGTTGCAGCAATCACCACATAGACAACGCCCCAAAACGTTCCAAACAACACTCCTCCAATAACACTAAGAATCGTTGCAGGAAATAAAAATAATAACAGTACAATGTACAGCACCATAAACACCACAGGTGCAAACATCCCAAACGAAGAAACAAACATCGTAATACTATCAACACTCAGTACATCGCCAAGTGGAGTAAACACATACGCAAGAATAGCAACTACAAACACACATAGCACAACCCCGTACTTTATCCACGAACGTTTATCACCCATAAACAAAAAAGATAATTAACACATATAAACCTTATCTTTAATACAAATTAAAAAAAGATAAATAAACCTTATAAAGGGGAGTGTGTGCATCAAAATCATGGACGCACTATGCATGTTTGTAAAATATCCTGAGCAAGGAAAAGTAAAAACACGACTTGCGCAAGATATCGGGGAAGAGAAAGCACTAGAAATATACAAACGTCTCTTAAGAATACTCATTCCAGAACATGACAACAGGGCATATCAATTCTATATGTCAGTAACACCAGAAGACAAAGCAAGAAAATTCAAGAAACTCTATCCTGCAGGAACAGTAATCAAACAACAAGGAGATGATCTTGGTGAAAAAATAACCCACGCACTCCAAAGACTCCTTGCAGATCATGGGAAAGTCATCATCATAGGATCAGACTGTCCAAATATCACACACGAAGACATCAAACAAGCACTCCAAGCACTCGATAACAATGATGTAGTCATAGGACCAGCAGAAGATGGCGGATACTATCTCATCGGTATGAAAAAGTACCACACACTATTCAACGACATCGATTGGAGTACTGAAAAAGTCCTTGATCAAACACTCAAAAAAGCAAGTGACCTCAATGTAAAGCTCCTAGATGAAAAAAGAGACATTGATACAAAAGAAGACGCAGAATTCTACCACTTTCTATAAGTTTTTATACCACCAAATAAATACACAATCATGCAACACAGAAATCTTAAGTTCTCACTCTTTATTCTCATACTCCTTGCAGCAGCAGCAACCATCTTCTTCTTTGACTTCAAACATCTCCTTCATCCAACAACCATTCGAGATTTTGTAGCACAATTTGATCAATTAGCGCCACTCGTCTACATCCTTACCTATATACTACTCCAACTCGTACTTTTTCCAACAGCAACACTTAGCATTGCAGGAGGCTTATTGTTTGGAACCGTCTACGGAACTATCTACGCCATTATCGGAGCAGTTATTGGACCAATAATTGCATTTACCATAGCAAGAGTACTAGGACAAGACTACTTTAGAGAAGTAGTAGAAAAAAAATACAAATCACTCGAACACCTTGATGAGCATCTAAAAAAAGAAGGGTTCTTTGCCGTATTATTCTTCAGACTACCTCTATTTCCAAGAAACCTCATGAGTTACATCTTTGGAATAACTAGCGTTCCCCTCTGGATGTTTGTCCTTGCAACTACTATCATGGCAATCATTATAACACCTTTTCTAGCACACTTTGGTAATTCATTAGCAGAACTTAACCTCATAAAGATCATCACTTCAACAATAATTATATTAATGGCCATTATCATATTTCCCATCATTGAACGAAAATATGCACTTGAGCATAACATCATAAGTAAAAAGCAACCAAACAAACAATCAAAAAGGAAAAAACAATGAGCACATTCGACATTATCGTAATTGGAGCAGGATCTGGTGGTCTAAACATTGCATCATTCATGAATGCAGCAGGATTCAAAGTCCTTCTTATTGACAAATCAGACAAGCACATCGGTGGAGACTGCCTGAACTTTGGTTGCGTCCCATCAAAAGCACTCATTCACGTTGCAAAACACATACATGCAGCAGAAGAAGCAAAACCTTTTGGTCTTAAAACTCAGAAAGACATTGATCTCAAAAAAGTAATGGATTACGTGAAATCAAAACAAGCAGTCATCCGAACACATGAAAATGCAGCATACTTTAGAAAAAAAGGAATGACTGTTGAACTTGGAACAGCAACCTTTGTTGGAAAAAGATCCATAAAAATCAACGGAAAAATCCACAGCGCAAAAAGAATTCTCCTTGCAACAGGGTCACGTCCAAGGGCATTAACCATACCGGGCATAGAAAAAGTAAACGCATACAATAGTGAAACTATTTGGAATATGAACGAGCTGCCAAAACGTCTTCTCGTCATAGGTGGAGGACCAATTGGTATGGAACTGGGGCAAGCATTCTCAAGACTTGGATCAAAAGTAACCATTGTCCAAAGAGGTCATGATTTTCTACCAAAAGAATCACCCGAAATAACAAAGCCACTGCTTGAACAACTCAAAAAAGAAGGCATTCAATTCGCATTCAACACTACGCCCCAAGAATTCACTAAAAAGAATGAAGTGCTTGTAAAACAAAAAAATAAAACTGGAAAAATAACATTTGATGCAGTACTCGTATCCATAGGAAGACAACTCAACATAGAAGGACTTGATCTAGAAAAAGCAGGAATTGAACTCACAGAGGATAAAAGAAAAATAAAAGTAAACGAATACCTACAAACTACAAACAAAAACGTCTACCTTTGTGGAGACATCGCGGGGTCATACCAATTCACACATGCAGCAGAACTCCACGCAGGCGTCATACTCAAAAATTTCTTCTCACCTTTCAAAAAGAAACTCTCAAACGAAAATCTATCGTGGGTTACGTACACATCACCTGAAATTGCAACATTTGGACTCAATGAAGAAACACTCAAAGAAAGAAAGATGCCATATGCAAAACTAGTCCTTGACTTTGCAGATGATGATAGAGCAATCGTAACAGAAACAACCAATGCAAAATCAATTCTTTTCATCCACAAAGAACAAATCCTTGGTGGATCCATGGTTGCAGAAAATGCAGGAGAAATCTACCAAGAACTCATCCTTGCCAAAACAAATAATATCCCCCTAAAAGCATTCTTCAATAAAATCTACGCATACCCAACCGCATCACGCGTAAACAAAGCCATCATCGCAAATCACTACAGGAAAAAGTTCACACCCCTTGCAAAGAAAATACTGCAGTTCTTGTATTAGACTATAAGATATCATGAAAAATCATAGAATATCTATCAATGGAAGGATCAGGAGATATTACCCTATGCATAACACCTTCACCAAAAATCAACGCTTGATGATCTTCTAATGAAGGAGAAATCCATTTGTCATGAAACATAACATCAAGTGGCTCACCTCTAGGTGCTAGTGCAAGAACATTAATGCCATCATAATGTGGTCTTACTCTTTCTTCAGTCCCATTCATATATCTAAAACAATAGAACATCTTGAATGATTTTCCAAGAGCATTTAACATCATATCATGACATTTCATCATTGTAGTATCAAATGAAGTTGCATTTTCAAAGAATGCTTCACTATGTCTGCTATTATCAATTCTATCTGATATGCATAAAGTATCTTTTTTACTGAGTCCACGAAAAAAGTTGACATGTGTTGAAGCTGCTTCACCGTATTGACCTGCGGGAAAACCAGATGTATAAAATTGCATTGCAGCGTTATATGCATCACGAACAACACATTCATCTATCCCTTCAACAATAAATACATCATTCCTACCTAAATACAAGTGAGGTAAATCTTTAACATCTATTGATTCGGGGCGTTTTCTAAATATTCGTGGTAATATATCAAACATACATGAAGCACTATTGTATATTTTAAAAAGATTCTCTAGTGCATCTACACCAAACTCACAAACCCATCACCAATAATCACATGATCAAGCACTTCAACACCCATTAATTTACCAAGATCAATCATCGTCGACGTAACAGACAAATCTTCCTCACTCGCATCCAAACTACCTGAAGGATGATTATGCACTAAAATAACACTGGCAGCACCCTCTTCAAGCGCAGAACTAAACACCTCACGTGGACTAAACAACGAGGCATTCAGTGTCCCAACAAATAACGTTTGCACCTTAAGTAATCTATTCTTCGTATCAAGCAAAAGCACCCTGCACTCTTCATGTGTAAGCACTTGCATATCTTTGCACACCTCAAACACATCTTTCCCACAACTAATTACGCGCTTTTCCTCACTCCCACCAATACGATGAGACAATTCAAACGAAGCAGCAATACGACATGCCTGAGCCTCCCCAATACCAGGAATCGTCAAAAAATACGATGGCTTCTTACCAGCAAGATCCTTAACTGAATGACGAGAAAGTAATCGCTTAGAAAGATCCATTACCGTCTCGCCACGACCACCCGATCCAATAATAAGTGCAACAAGTTCAACTGTGCTCAGTGACTTCCCACCATATCGCATCATGCGCTCACGTGGTCGATCCTGTTTAGGTATGTCTTCTATCCCCATACCATAATGAATGCTTTTATTTTAATAACACTTTTCAACAAAAAACCGGAAAATTTCCGAAAAAACAGAATCAATCATACCGTTCAAATCGAATACGACTCTTATCAACGCCATGAGACGAAAGAAACGCACCCGTCTCTTTAATCATGTCAAACAATCCACACAAATAAAAGTCACCATCATATGTTTCACTATGTTTCTCAACAAGCCCCTGCACACGACCTGTTTCACCATGATATATGCCATGTGGTCTACTTACGCAATAATGAAGAGTAAACCCTTCATACTTCTTAGCAAGCTGCTTAAACTCAGAAGCATACAAAATCTCTTCCTCATATCGAAAGCCCATAAATAATCGAACATCAGTATGTCCTTGTTCAAGTAGCCAGGGAATCATTGCTCTAAATGGTGCAATGCCAGCACCCGTACAAATAAACGTAATAGCAGCATCCTTATCTTTAATACGAAACATCCCCATAGGACCAATGAACTTCACCTCATCCCCAACAGAAAGCCCATGTAAATACGTACTTCCAACACCCCCCTCAACAAGCTTCACACACAGTTCAATCCACCCCTTCTGAGGAGCAGACGCAATAGAATACGGCTTTCTTACTTCTTTCCCATCAACATCAAGCAATAACGAAACAAATTGTCCAGGTAAATGAGTAAAATCCTCGGGCGTACTAAATCGAAGCTGCTTCACAGTAGGTGTAAGTTGCTTTACTTCAAGTACCTTTGAACCAAATCGTATAAATCTCATTTTTCACCTAACAGTAATCTAACACGTAGCAACAATCATATTATATTTATTCTGAATTACTTTTGCCTTCACAATACCTTTGTCATTTCTGCAGTTAAATAACACCACAGCACGATCACCATCTTCGCTCTCCAATATCCCTAGTCTATTCTTATGATATCGACCAGGACTTACTACGCGAACTTTAATCATTTTTTTTTTCTCGACGGGAATAGCATGTTGTTTGGTTTCTTGTATCTTACCAAGTTCTCCTGTAAGCTTTACATTCAAATCTTTTTCAAGACCATTAAGCGTTGTAAAGAATGAATCCCAATCTCCTTCTTTAACAGGATTTCGTCCATGTTTATTCTTACAAAACTTCTGAATCATAATCCCAACTTCCTTATTCTCTTCAAGACTTGACTGTGAAGACAGAGCTTTTGAAAATTCAATAAGTCCTTTCATTTCATTATCGTTCATTCCTTGAACAAGCACAGGGGTAATCATCATAGGAAGTTTATCTACAGCATACTCTAAATTCTTTAGCACCAAAGATAAATTGTAACTTTTACCCATCATCAATTGAGACAAAGGAAGACCTTCTTTATTTACCCGACTCTTCTCCTCAGCACCAGTTGATAATGCAGACATGGATACAGAAAGTTCAATCCGCTTACCTGATGCCTGCGCAATTTCATACAGCGTATCAACAAGCGGCTTACGTAGCAACATCCCATTCGTAATAATATGAATCTTTGACACATGCTCATCAGCAAGCATCCTTTCACAATAATGTCCTAACTCTGAATACAATGTAGGCTCACCATGTGGGTTAATCCATAGTTGCATATTCTTTGCACCCTTAAATGCAAGCAGTGATCTGGTCTCATTGATCAAATAATCAACATCAACCACAAAATCAATTTCCTTATCAGAACTAGGACCTTCATTGACACTACAAAAAGAACAATCAGCATTACAATTTGTAATTGGTTTGATTTCAAGAATTTCACTCCCCTTATCAAGAATACCAAGAAAGTTAAGACCAATCAGTGGAAGTTCTAAATCTTCATCAACATACACCGCAGGATTCCCATTGAGTTTATACGTCAAATCTTTCTTAAATCGTCTAAAAAACTGCACCACTTTACGAGCATTACGCTCTTCTGAATACTCACGAATGTGCAGCTCTCCATCGGTTATTGTATATGGACCAAGTTCCTCTTCAATCTCAGCAGAACTAAAATCTCTAAAAAAATACTTGTATACACTCCCTCTAGCACCATCCTCAGTTTCAGTCCATACAATATCTTCATACAATAACATTATTCTTCAAGCCACGCATATCCTTCTTCTTCAAGTTTATCTACCAGTTTACCATCACCCTCTTGAACAATCTTACCGTCCTTAAGAATAACAACACGTTCTGGTTTAACATGATCTAAAATTCTCTTATAGTGTGTAATAATAAGCGCACTCTTCTTCTCATTCATAAATGCATTAACACCTTCTGCAACAATACGAAGTGCATCAATATCAAGACCACTATCAGTCTCATCAAGAATTACTACAGAGGGATCAAGTACAAGCATTTGTAAAATCTCAGCTTTCTTCTTCTCACCACCGCTAAATCCTTCATTCAAGTATCGATGTAAAAATGCATCAGTGATGCCAAGAATGTCCATCTTCTCTTTAAGCAGAGCAGAAAATTCATCAGGCATAACTGCCTCGCCCTTAAGAGAGCCAAGTGCACTCTGTAAAAAGGAACCAATAGTCACACCACTGATCTCTTTAGGATACTGAAAAGATAAAAATAAACCCTTTCTAGCACGTTCATCTACATCCATCTCAGTAATATCTTCACCATTTAGTAAAATCTTACCGGAGGTTACTTCATAAGAAGGATGACCCATGATCACATGAGCAAGCGTACTCTTCCCGCTCCCATTAGGTCCCATAAGGGCAGTAACCTTGCCCTCTTCAATCGTTAATGTAGCACCTTTTAATATTTCTTTTCCATCAACACTTGCGTGTAGATCAATTATTTCAAGCTTCATGAAACACCTCGTAAACGTCCTTTAAACCTGCAACAAGCAGGTCAATATCTTCTTTTGTTGTATACATAGCAAAACTCACCCTCAACGTTCCTTCAACACTCATGGAGTCCATGAGCACTGAGCAACAGTGATGTCCTGCCCGAACACAAATATTTTTTTCTGCAAGCAAAGTTGCAGCATCATGTACATGAATCCCATTCATAGAAAGTGAAAGAATACCTCTTCCAAATTCAGGACCAGGATGATGTACTGTTAAAAAGTCAAGTGATTGTAATTGTTCATACGCATACGCAAATAGTTCCTTCTCATGTGCATCAATGGCATCAAAACCAATGGTTTCAATAAATGAAATAGCATTCCCAAGACCAATCGCACCAGCAATGTGTGGAGTGCCCGCTTCAAATTTATATGGTGTCTTGCTCCACTCTGCTCCCTCACGAGTAACAGAACGAATCATTTCTCCACCCGTCTTAAACGGTTCTAACTGTTTCATCAGTTCCATTTTACCATACAAAATTCCAATACCGGTAGGCCCATACGCCTTATGACCAGAAAACACAAGAAAATCACATCCCATCGTGTGCACATTAATCTTCTGATGCGCAATACTCTGACAGGCATCAACAATACTAAGCGCTCCAGCCTCTCGTGCAAGTAAACACAACTGTTCAACAGGATTTTGAATACCAAGTGCATTAGATACATGCACAACACTCACAATGGCTGTCTTCTCACCAATCATCTCTTCAGCTTCTTGCATATTCAATGTCAAGTTCTCATGCAATGGAATAAATCGAAGCTTCATTCCACATCGCTTAGCAAGTTGCTGCCAAGGAATAATATTAGCATGATGTTCCATCTCCGTAATTACAATTTCATCTTTTCCTTCTGCAACAAGTGCAGGAAGCACATATGAAAGCATGTTCAGTCCTTCAGTTGCACCGGAAGTAAATACCACTTCTTCAAATCGTGCACCAATGAATTTTGCAACAATGGAACGTGCATCATCATACATCTCAGTAGCATTTCTAGATAACGCATACAATCCTCGATGAATATTTGCATTCTCAGTAGAATAAAACTGACTAATACGATCAATAACACTCTTTGGTTTTTGCGTAGTTGCAGCGCTATCTAAATACACCACATCTTTTAAGAGAGGAAAGTGTGCTCTCATAATGCCGCCTCCACCAGTTCATCCATACCACTAAAGTATCCTGAAACAACAGTCTTAATCGCATCTGCTCTACTCATCCCTCTACTCATTAAGTAAAATAAAATCATCTCATCAATTCTACCAACTGTAGAACCATGACTACATGTTACATTATGATTACAAATTTCAAGATTAGGAATAGCATCTGCCTCAGCATGCTCACTAAGTACAAGTGTGTCTTGTTTTTCATATCCATCACTACCATCGGCACTCTTTTCAATACGAATAAGACCTCGACTAAGAGCCTGACTCTTATCAAGCACAATACCTTTAGCAACAAGATTAGATTTAGATCCCTTGCCCACATGCCGTGCAATCGTATACACATCACTCTTTTCATGCCCTTTGCATACAAATCCACATTGCACATCTACAACAGAATTAAGACCAAGTAAATCACACACAATATGACTTCGCGTGTAAGGTGATCCATGAACATATTCTTTCCAAATAAATTCAGAACTCTTTCCTACATGAACTTTCTTTGTCTCATACAGCTCGCCACCCGGATGACGTCGTGTAACACGAAGTACACTATCACTATCGGTACTTACACGAATCTCGCCAAATGCCTTGCCCGTATGATTACCAGAAATAATCACATGTGCAGTAACACCCATCTTTACAGCAACACACAGCAAGTATGCACCATCATTGCAAGAAAGATCAATCTCAAATTCACCATCATGATCAATGTTCACAAAGAATCGTTTTCCTGCAAGAGCACACGCCCCAATCTCATCATCAGTAATACTCTTCCAACTATCATCCAAAAATGAAGCAGGAATACTCGTGCTAAAATCAAGACAAGAAAGACTCACATCTTTTCCAATTGCAAGAGAAAAGTCTTTAGGTGCAATAAGAATTTTCTCCCCGTGTTTAAATGAAACGCTGCTCATCCAAGACTGCCCTCCATTTCAAGTTCAATCAACTTATTGAGCTCAACTGCATACTCTAAAGGAAGCTCCTTTACAATAGGTTCAATAAACCCACTAATAATCATCTTCCGTGCAGTTTCTTCATCAATGCCACGAGACATCAAGTAAAATAAATGATCTTCATCAATTTTTCCAACACTTGCTTCGTGCGCAAGTGTGGTGCTTTCTTCATGTACATCCATGTAAGGAAACGTATTACTCTCACTTTGATTGTCCATCATCAGTGCATCACACTCAACAGAAACTGTTGCATTCTTTGCACCCTTCATCACACTCACAAGACCACGATAGGAAGTAATCCCGCCATCCTGACTAATACTCTTTGACGTAATCGTACTGCTCGTATCTTTACCCACATGTACAATCTTACATCCCGTATCTTGATGTTGGTCTTTGCCAGCAAATGCAATACCCAGAAAATCAACACTACTTCTATCACCAACTAAAATAGTTGCAGGATAGAGCATAGTGATCTTACTTCCCATATTACCATTCACCCATTCCATCACGGCATCTTCATACACAACCGCACGCTTTGTATTCAAATTGTACGTATTCTTACTCCAATTCTCAATACTACTATATCGTGCACGTGCACCCTTAAGAACATGAACTTCAACACATCCTGCATGAAGGCTATTACTCAAATACTGCGGAGCACTACACCCTTCAATGTACTGCACCTGAGCACCTTCATCAACAATAATAAGTGTGTGCTCAAACTGACCGCCCTTCTTTGCATTCATACGAAAGTATGCTTGCAGTGGTAAATCGAGCTTAACACCTTTAGGAACATAAATAAACGTACCACCACTCCACACAGCAGCATGAAGCGCAGCATATTTGTGCAACTTTGCAGGAACACAAGAAGTCATAAAATACTTTTGAACCAGTTCAGGATATTCCTTTACCGCAATATCCATATCAACAAACACCACGCCCTGTTCAGCAAATGCTTTTTGCAAACTATGATACACTACCTCGCTCTCATACTGAGCACCAACACCTGCAAGTGATGTCTTCTCTGCTTCAGGAATACCAAGTTTATCATACGTAGAACGAATATCTTCTGGAACATCATCCCAATCCATGGCATTATTCTTTGCATCAGGCCGCATAAAGAAATGAATTTCATCCAAATTAAGATCAGACAAATCAGGACCCCATGTAGGAACCTTCATCTCTTCAAATAATCTAAGACCTTCAAGACGTTTTGCAAGCATCCATTCAGGCTCACCTTTTTGCTTTGAGATTTCTCTTACCACCGCTTCAGAAATTCCTGGCTCTGCCTTAAACGTTAAACGTTCTTCATTCTTATGATCATACGTCTCACGATTAATGCCCTGCAAAGGAATAAGATCACTCATAATCAAAACTCCAGTTCACTATCTTGAACATACTCAATACCGAGTTTTCTTGCAATAAATGCCTTCTCAAGTTCTTTCCCAAGATAGGCAAGATGAATTGGATCTTCTGTAATGCCTTCAGTTACCACAGAAAAGTATACATCCTGTGGTTTATCGCCTTGTACAATAGTAAGCACTTCATTTCCTTTAATGCAGTGCCCAACTTCAAGCATTTTTGTTTCAGGGTTGATACGAATCAGAAAATATCCCTTCGGGTCCATTCTCCAGTCCTTTATTTCATCATAATGACCAGTAATCACTCTAGCACCATCAGCATTCACTTCATGCTTTTTTCCCCGAAATTGTTTTTCTTCAGTATTACTCATAATCACTCACGCAAAACTATTCCCGCACCCACAAGAGGAGCTACTGTTAGGATTATCAACCTTAAATCCACTGCCTTGGAAGCTCTCCACGTAATCAACATGCGCATCTTTGAGTTTCTCAAGACTTTCTTTATCAACAACAATAGTAAGACCTTCCTTTTCAAAAGAAACATCCTTCTCACTATCAATTGTTTCATCGATCTTAAATTCATAACTAAACCCACTGCATCCGCCAGACACCACAGCAATTCTCAAATTGCCAGAAGTCTCATTCCGTTCCATGAGTTCTCTTACTTTCTTGATTGCAAAACCAGTAACATGCACAGGGTTTCCATCATTCATATCCTCTCGTGCCTTTCCTGCAACCTCGTTACATTCAGCAATCATCTTCGCAACCATTTCATCGCTCATACCATGTCCACGGGCACCATCTCCAATGGTTTCCCAATACGCAACATGACATCCAACGCAATGAAGCCCATACTTAAGTAGGGTATTAGTTACCTGAGGATGTTTTTGGATAATGTCTCCAACTGTCATATCTTCACTAATGAGTACTGTTTTATCGTCCATAAGCTCTCCCTTTTGTGCACCATATATTAAGCTACGCGCTATAAATAATAGGTTTTTTGCTATTTTGATTTAATAAGTATAGGTAGCTTTATAAAGCTTCGGGCTCTTCTCGACGATATGTTAAAAGAAAAGCTAGGACTCGATGATAAGGACGTAACCATCCTTAATACCTTCATGAAAAACCCAGAAGTATCACAATCTGAGCTAGCAAAAGCACTCAAATTATCACAACCAAGTGTCAATGCACGAGTACAAAAACTAAAAACACAAGGACTACTCAGTGAACAATACGGTATTGACACCAACAAAGCAGACATGTCTCTTGTTCGTGTAGATTGTACCGCAGCAAACGCAAAAGAACTCTTAGCACATCTTAATCAATGCTCATTCTTTGTCAATGGATTTACACTCAGTGGCGTGCACAACGTATCTATGTTCATCGTTGCACACTCACTAAAGAAAATCGAATCCATCGTAGACAAACACCTACGAGCAAACCCTACCGTAAAAAACATTGAAATGTCAGTAGTGGTCTCTGCAACAAACCCATTCATTTGTCAAATTGATTTAGAAAAAGAACAGCACGAATCCTGCCAAAACCCAGGAAGCTGTGAGACCTGCAGACTAAACAAACTACATTGAGCAATTTCTAAAACCACAATCAATATTAATCAAAACACTAAATACATCACATGAAGCAAAATACAATGCTTATGCTCACCATAGCAATTACCTTTCTTGCAGTACTTGCAATCATCTGGTATGAAGTACCGCCCTTTCAAAGCTGCTATCTGGTAGAAAAAGCATGCAACCCTTGGTTTGAAGACTGCACCAACAACATCTATGAAGAGTGCACAAACGGCATACCAATCAACACCTGGACCGTATCACTCACCTTCATCATCATAGGTGCAATTATCTATAAAATCATCAATTGGGCAGAATCATAAAAAGAAAGAAATTAAAAAATCTGAAATCCAAAGAGCCAATTTACTTTTTTGGTTTTCTCAACAACTTCAGTTGATGTTACGTTTTCTCGAACGGTTTTATTTACATACATCACATCACTGGTATTATTTGCCATAATGTAGGTAACATTCTTACTCACAGTAACATTAGCAACAGGAAGTTCAATCATACGAACCTCATAGGAAAAGTCTTCAATATCTCCCTCAAATCGCTCCTCGAGTTCAATAATTGATACGCGTGATGCAGAAAAGCATACTTCGTCTTGTTCTGTTCGTGCAACATTGTCATTCTGAATAAAATCATACTCATATGTGTAACAACCATCTGCAAAATCTTCAAGTTCTACTTTAAAATCCTGTTCTGCATATCTATTACCCATTCGTAAAATAGAATCAATATTCTCAAATGGCTCAATAGAATAGCTTAGTTCTTTTTCTTCAACCACATTCTGAACCACTTCTTTGGTTACATTTTGTGTCTGTGTCACTTCAACAGGAACTTCTTTCATTACTTCTTGTGTAACAACTACATCTTCAGTAGTTTCATACGTAACCGTTTTAGTCGGCAAGAGAATAATGGCAAGAAGTACAACAATAACAACGGTCCAAAGTATGCCCATATTGTTTCGTTTAACAGCAACAACGTTCATAAATTAAATCACTGGAAAAACCATTTAAAAATATTTCTTTCATAGAAGAGTAGAATCACATCATAAAACCATGCCATTCAAACACAGATAAGTTTAAAAACAACTTCTTCAGAATCCATTTTATGAAAACTTGTGATGATTGTGGAAAAAAATTCTCATTTTTAGAGAAAGTATACCAAACGGATACAAACACGTACATGTGCCAAGGGTGCGTAGATAATAGACGTGATGGCATCACCAACACGCAACAAGCACCAATGAATGCACCTAACGATTACTCAGTAACACTCAATGATGTTCCTCAACAACAAGTGCAACAAACAATGCAACAGTCAAACCAAGGCTATGTATCAGTTGCACTCGATGATCAATCATCAAGCGGTTGGGAATTTCGTGTAGTAAAACTCAGTGTAAGTCCAGAAGATGCACGAAAAGGCGCAGTAACTATTGAACGATTTGAAAAAACCATTAACAAAATGGGTGAAGATGGTTGGGAAATCGTAAATGTGGTTCCACTCAACCTTATTCTCATGCGTGGTTCAGAACGTAACGAACCTGCAATGATCTTCAAACGACGAGCATAAGTTGTTTATGCTCTATTTTTCTTCAATTTTTTTCACAATTCTACCGCAACGCTTATAAATACGCCCAAGTGCCTATATTATATCCTAGTTATAGCGGAGTAGAGCAGTTAGGAGTGCTCGTCGGGCTCATAACCCGGAGGTCAGTGGTTCAAATCCACTCTCCGCTACCATTTTTTCTTCACTTGTGAGAGTTGATTTGTTCAAAAATCTTTGATTTTTGTTATGAATCCACTCTCCGCTACCATTTTTTCTTCACTTGTGAGAGTTGATTTGTTCAAAAATCTTTGATTTTTGTTATAAATCCACTCTCCGCTACCATTTTCTATAAATATCTAGGAATCACTACATAAAACTACCAAGGCCAGTCTGCTTAGCACCGCCAACCAGCTCTTCTTTGCTATGCCCAATGACTTCAAAGATTTTCTCAACAGCAGGAATCACTTGATGATCAATATAATACTCAGCATCATACTCACCTTCCTCAATTTCATCAAGCGCTTTTGCCTTATCACGAATAACCTTTCCGCCTTTTCCAATTACGTAATCAATCATACTTCCAGGGCCAACAATTTCCCCTCGCTCAATCATACGCTTTGCAACAGCAACATGAGGACCAACACTATCATAATCATCAACCGGTTTAGAAAGACGAGTGTGAATAACCAGTTCCTCTGCCTTAATTTTTCCCTTCTTCAAATCATCAACCACTGATCGTACATACTTCACAGCACCCTTTGTATCTTCCTTATTCAAAATAAGATCAAACACATGTTCTTGCACACGCTTTGCAATAGTAGAAACATTTCGTCGAACCGCTTCAAAACCAGTAATCTTGAGTTTACCTTCCTCATCAGCAAGACAATATCGCTTTTTAGCACCACCACTATCATCTTTTGCAGAAACAAAAATACCTGCAGGATAATACCCCTCATACTCGAGTTCCATAAGTCCAGGCATTTCCTCATTTACTGCATCAACAAACGACAGTGCATCTTCCTTAGTTTTATCACCTAGAGAAATGAAAATACTATCAGTATCACTATATACAACGGTAAAACCCTTTTCTTCAGATTCTTTAATCACTTTCTGAATATAGTGTCTACCAAAAGCAGTAGTTGTCTCAGCACATTCAAAACAATACCATCGTGCACCATAAAATCCAAGATATCCATAGAAACTATTTGCAAGCAACTTTAATGTAGCAATACGTGCTTGGAGCATCGCATTCGTTTTATCTTTCTTAAATTCCTGTTTGAGTTGCATACGTGTAGTAATAATACGTTCTAAAATAACTGCAACAAAACCAGGCGTATCACCAAACCAAATGTTCTTATCATCAGGATTCACATACGTCTTCTTTCCCTTACGCAAACTACTCAAACTCAGATTATGACTCGTAATGATCGTGGGATACAGACTCATAAAATCAAACACCACCATGTCCTTATACAAACCAGGTGTTGGCTTAAACACAAACGCACCCTTTAATCGCTCTCTTTTCCTACCTTTAATCTCATTAGTAGAAGGTTTATTCAAAATAACTTGATTAAACTCTTTTGTTTGCTTGATAATAAACCACTCAACCAGTTGTGAAAATGCCATTCTATTCACATCATACGGCATCAGTCCCACAATACGAACCATCTCCTCAAGATTAGGAAACAATTTCTCAAATAATCTGTGCGTAAGGTCCGTATCTTGCACATTATAATCAGCAAATACCTTGAGCGTCTTTAAATCATCACTATCCCATGCAGGACCAAGCTCAGAAAGATCAACATCATGTTTTTTCTCACCTAGTACTTCATTTGCCACATCATCAAGTTTATACGTATACGTTTCAAGTTGCATCCCAACCGTTTTCTTAACCAATTTATAGATGTCAACATGCGGCATACCAAGAATACGAACTTCAGTCTCATTCCCTCTACCAAAAGAAGGACCCTTTTCATCAACACCAAACGTTAATGGAACACCAAGTGTTTTTGCCCGCCGTATAATATAAGGAAAATCAAAACCATCTGAAAAATAACCTGTAATCATATCAGGATCTTCTTCTTTAAGAATCTCATTGAGTCGTGTAAGCATGGCTTCTTCTGACTCAAGCGCCTCAACATGTTTTCCTTTAATCGGTTTCCAGGTAAGAATTTTCTTATACGTTGTATTAGCAGTTGTATTGGACAATGCAATCATCAAAATAGGATGTTTTTCAGGATTAAACTCTTTAGCATATGTTTCAATATCAAGTGCCAGTACCTTCATATCATCAAGTACCTCATCACTGCAGGTAATGGATTCAATCTCATACGTAGGAACAGAAAACTCACTCTCTACCTTCTCACCCACAACCTCACAAAAGTGCAGTGGAATAATTCCATGATCGAGTAAATATCTACGCGTAAATGAAATATCAAATTCATACGTTTCAACTACGGCATCCTTAATCGCATCCCGGATTTTTGGAACATCACGAGGAACATGACACACAATCTTTGCAAGCGTTACCGTATCAGCACCAATCTGCTTCTCAACTTCCTCAACACGTTTAACACCAATTTCACTCTCTTTAACGGGAACCTTTACCTGTTTAATGCGATCAATAACAGAAGGACTATCAAGTCGTGCAAGAAAAAACGGTTCAATATTCTTATGAATGAGGCATACTTTTTGCCCATTTTTCTGCTTTCCAAACAGCACCACGTTCACACTATCTCCGTCCTCTCTGTATGTAATATCATATGGTGCAACGTTTAGCTTCATACCCTCTCAAACACCCCCGCTCTATAAAAAGATTTGCAGGAGTTTGAAGGAGAAGTAGTACATAATACTTTTAAATCAATACATGGACACTAAAACATGAAATTACACATCACCATCTTTGGTGCGGGCTATGTTGGCCTACCTACAGCAGCTCACCTAGCAAGCGTGCATAACGTAACACTCTATGACCCAATTAAAGAAAAAATAGACATCATTCAAAAATCACTGCAGAATCAAGCAGAACTCTATGTCCATGAAAAAGACCTACTTGAAACACTCAAAAGAAATACAGAACGAATCACTGTAACTTCTGACATGAATACTGCACTACAGCAACCAGACATCATTCTTCTTGCTGTTGGAACACCACCAAATAAAAACGGAAGAGCAAACCTCTCCTACATCTGTCAAGCAGCAGAAGACATAGCAAAAAACATCAAAAAAGACTGTATCATTCTCACAAAATCAACCGTTCCACCTGGAACATCCTTCCTCGTTGAATCAATTATCAAACAACATTCATCTCACAACATTGCAGTAGGATCCTGTCCTGAATTTTTAGCAGAAGGAACCGCAATGGAAGACCTACGTTCTCCATCACGTATTGTTATTGGACTTAATGATAAAACAGCAATGCAAAAAGCGGTATCCGTATTCACCCCACTGCACGCAAAAGACAAGATTATCACCATGGATCCAACATCTGCAGAATGTGCAAAATACTTTGCAAATGCCATGCTTGCAACACGAATCTCTTTTATGAACAACGCAGCATCATTTGCTGACACCGTTGGAGCAAACATCAATGCAATACGAAAAGCACTCGCAACAGATCCACGAATTGGGAGTAATTTTCTCTACCCTGGTTTTGGATATGGAGGAAGTTGTTTTCCAAAAGACACAAGAGCAATTGCAGAATATGCAAAACTCATCCAAGAACCACTCCCTATTGTAGATGCAACCGTATCAATCAATAACACTATCCTACACACATTCTTCAATAAAATAAAGCAACACTATGGAACCCTGCAAGGAAGAACATTTGCAATCTGGGGCGTTGGCTTTAAAGCAAATACTAATGATGTACGTGAAAGTCAATCAGTAAGACTCTGTGAATGGTTCATGCAAGAAGGCGCATCACTCATCATCTACGACATCATTGAGGGTGCAAGAGAAAACTTTAAACAAGATCACCCACAGGGCAATTACACACTCGTGGATAAACAATATGCAACCATAACGCCAGAAGTGGATGGAATCATCATTGGAAATGAAGAAGAGCAGTTCCGTCTACCCGATCTTGATAAAATAAGTATCATGAGAAACAAAGCAATCTTTGATGGAAAGAATGTCGTAAAAAATACTGCAGAACTAGAACAAAACGGATTCATCTACAAGGGCGTAGGCATAGACAAAGAAAACGTGAAAGAAAAACTCGTATCATTTCTCAAAGAAGAATACATGGCATAATAATGCCTACTCTTTACGCAGAATATTGTTGATTAACTCAACACTACCTTCAAGTGTTTTTGCTCGTTCATACTCAATTTGTACAAACAATGCATCAATTTCAACACGTTGTTCTGCAATAAGACGCTCTTTTTCTTCAAGTGAAATATCAAGTGACTCAATTTCAGAAATACGCTCCTTGAGCATGTTCTCTTTTGCCTGAAGCAGAAGTAATTGATCATCCTGTAAGTTTACTTCAGCAACGCTAGCGCCAGTTATGCCACCAGAAGTATTCATAGCAACAAAACCAATCGTGCCTAGAACAAGTACTGCAAACAATGCAACAATAACGGGCATGCCAACAGAAAATCCTGATGATGAAGAAGATTGTCTTCTACCAACCATCGCTTGCCGAATCATAAAGTCTTGATGTCCAGCTTCCTTGAGTGTCTTTCTAATATGAGCATCACTCATCCCATACCTTCGACACTTCAACACATAGTTGCGCAGTTCATCCATACTAAAACATCCGCTTCAGAAGTATTTAAACATTTCTATCGGCAACAAGTTTATATACTCGATCGTCCAGAAAATAACTATGAAGTTCATCATCAACTGCAAAACCTACACCCAAGGAACAGGTAAAAACGCACTCAAACTCTTAAAACAATTAGAAACACTGCGGCCAAGACCAATCGTATGTCTGCAAGCAGCAGATCTACATCTGGCAAAGAAAACCAAATGTGAAGTGTGGGCGCAGCACCTAGATCCCATAACGCCTGGTTCACACACCGGATGGCTCCTTCCTGAAACACTTTTAGAATATGGAGTAAAAGGAACACTACTCAATCACTCAGAACACCGATCACGTCACGCTCGTAAAACCATAAAGCGTTGCAAAGAACTCGGACTCAAAACCATGATCCTTGTACCATCTGCAGCAGACGTAAAACGAGTACGTCGATATGGTGCAGATTGCATTGGTGTAGAACCACCAGCACTCATAGGAAGCAAAACACTTTCTGTTGCATCACGTCCAAGACTCATCAAAAAAGCAGTACAACTCGCACATGACACTCCACTCTATATTGGAGCAGGAGTACATTCTAAAGAAGACATACAAGTAGGACGAGAACTAGGCTCAGAAGGAGTACTTATTGCATCAGCAGTAGTCAAAGCAAAGAATCCTAAAAAAGTACTCCAATCACTCTACCGTGGCTGAAAACGTTAAGAATTTGTATGGATTATCAACAGTTGCCCAGGTAGTAGCAGAACATTCAGTAATGTCTGCACTTGTGATAGAATCTATGCATGACAAACCAACACACACGCACATATTAAAGTAATACTGACCAGGACCCTGATACTCTTCATGATCCTTTCCAATAAATCCAATATTATCTACAAGAATTTCATTCTCTTCCATGTCAATAAACTGTCGAGCAACATACTTTGAATCATCCATGCCAGCAGATGTTGACCAATCAGGTCCAAGAAGCAGTGATTGTGTATTCATCCTGTACTTACATCTATCACTCATTGCAGTCGTTGCTAAATTACATAACTCATTCCCTCGTCTATCAATACCGTTGACATAAGAAACCATGACAGTAAAGTTAGCAACGCCTGAAGTAATTCTAGGATCATTCTTAATCCCATACGTAAACACAATAAGATCGTCAGCGCCACCACGTCTATTATTCAAAGACATTTCAAGAACATCCCCTCTACTCAGCGTAGTTCGAAGTTGTTCTTCAAGTTGCCCATCAACACCAGGAAGCACAGAGGATGCACTTCCAAATACCTGAAACAAGAGCGTAAGCCCAAGACCAAAAATAACCAGTCCAATAATAAGAATAACTACTTGATTAATGGCTAGCTGCACACCCTTCTTATTCATGGGAATTGAATTGAAGAACTCGTATATAAATTATATGATAAGAAAAGAAAGAAAAAAAGAAGTAATCTATTCAATGTTGATGAATAGACTTCTGGATACTTGTTCTGTGGTTGTTGCATCTTCCATTATTGCAAACTTACAGGAATATTCTCCTGGTACTACGCTGTTTGCTAAAGTAAATACAACTGGTACTTCGCCAGTGGTTCCTGCATCAATGCTTCCTGCTGCAGTAACCGTGATGTCTCCTGAAGCAAGACTAGCACCTACGCCTCCACCAACACATGATGTTTCAACTCTTGAAGCTGTCCCTGTTAAATCAATTGTATAGGCACTTGGATTGTAGATACTCAAAACAGCTCGTGTAGGTTGTGCTTTACTCAAGGTAATTTCACTCTTTCCACCAGGGAACTGAATTGGAATTTGTGGTGTTGCTTCCGGAGTATCTTCATTAATAGTAATCTGACCACTTAATTCTCTAAATTTACTCACTGCAAACCCAAGGACTAAACCTAGGATAGTTAGAGCAATAATAAGAATGACAATTGCATTCACGGATAATTCTAATGCGCCTTTTTTATTCATAACAATACACCTCGCTAATATGTATGACTCAATTTCAGGATTACTCATATTTAAATGTTCCGCTGAAATAGCATGCATTAATACTCTGTAAAAATTTAGAAAATCGTATGGATCTTGTAATGGTGTTGGTGACTATATATAGTACTACATAAAACACCTAAATATCCTGCTCAAATTCAACGATAAACTTTATAAATACGCCCTAGGTTTCGATAGGTTAT
>CAZJAJ010000003.1:0-147319 GCA_964544335.1 uncultured Methanosarcinales archaeon
CACCCACAAGAGATTCTTAATGAGGTCTTTTCATTTCTTGGTGTGAAAGAATATACACTAAAAGAGTTTGATGTTATTCAACGAGGGTGGAATAAGAAAGAGGTTGATTTGCACGATCTTCGAAAACGATATGAATCTTGGAACAAGCAACTAACTGATCTTACAGGGAAGGTGTTTAGATGGTGAGAAATAAATTGATTAAAACATTGTATAGAACTGGATTGTATAAGTTATATGCTGGAAAAGGAGTTCGATTTGTTACATTTCATAAAATAAGAAGTAAAAAACGATTTGAAGCCGTTATTGCTCTTTTACAGAAACATTTTACCATCATTAGTTATGAAGAATTTTGCAAAGGAACGTATAATTCAAAGAAGATTTCACTTGTACTTACGTTTGATGATGGGTATAAGAGCTGGATGAGCAATGCCGTACCTGTACTTCTTGAAAAAAAAATACCTGCAGTGTTTTTCATCAATTCAGGCGTACTTGGAGAGATAGATTCTATCCGCGGCAATGTACATGTGAAATTTGATGACCCGCTTGATAAAAAAGACATTGAGTTTCTTGGAAATCATTTTACTATTGGTGGGCATACCGTTCGACATATTCATATGATGAAAGAATCACTTTCTGTTGTTAAGGCAGAAGTAGAGACGGATAAGGAAACACTTGAGAGGATTACGGGTAAAAAAATGCGGATTTTTGCAATTCCTTTTGGAAGTTGTAAACATTTTTCTAAAAAGACACTTGAAATAATAAGGCAAGCAGGATATACGCATGCGGCAAGTATCGTTCCTGGTTTTAATAACGAGGATGATTTTTTACTGCACAGGGATTCTCTTGATCCAGATTATACTGATGATGAATTGTATATTGCATGGCTTTCTGGAGCATATGACTTTAGGAGGTTTATTCCTCTATGAAGATATTGTATATTACCAATGATAGAATGCCTACTGAAAAAGCACGAGGTGTTCAAATTGCTAAAACATGTGAGGCTCTTGGGCGCAAAGGTGATGTCACTCTGGTTGTTCCTATGCGATTCAATCACATTAAGGAAGATGTGTACTCGTTTTATGATGTTGAGAATACATTTCACGTTAGACGACTTCCCGTGATTGATTTGTTGCCATTGCACTGGCTTCTTGGACGATTTTCATATCATGTTGAAGCAATATCATTTTCTCTATCCTCTCTTATTTATGCGCTCTTACATCCAAGACATGCCTTGTTTACCAGAGATTATTTTGTGAGTTATGTACTTTCTTATTTCAGAGATATAACCATGGAATTACATGATATTCCAAAACGTAAGATGAGATCTTTTAAGGGAATGCTTTCACGTGTAAAAGGAATTGTAGGGATTACTCAGGGTTTAATCGATGATGCACGTGCGGTATTTTCGTTTAAGAGATCAATTGTTGTTTCAGATGGTTTTGATCCAAGAATGTTTTCATCTAAAAAAAGAGATTTACATAAAGAACTTGATCTTAAGAATAATGTGAAGATTGTGACATATACAGGACACCTGTATGCATGGAAAGGTGTTGATACACTTGTTGCTGCTGCAAAAAGTCTGCCAAAGGATGTTCATGTACTGGTTGTTGGTGGAACAGATGAAGATATTGTATTATATCAAAAAAAGTGTAGTGGTATGAAGAATGTTACTATTTTTGGACGTGTGAAGCATGAAGAGATTGGGGGAATTTTACAGGGATCTGATTTACTTGTGCTTCCAAATACGGCAAAAGAAAAGATTTCTGCAAAGTATACATCACCAATTAAACTGTTTGAGTACATGGGAAGTGGTGTTTCTATTGTTGCAAGTAATATTCCTTCTTTGAGAGAAGTTTTGAATGAAGATAACGCATTCTTTTTTGAAGCAGATAATGCAAAAGATCTTGCACAAACAATTGTTTCTGCATGTGATGATAAGAAGGAGTCCGATACACGTAAAAAACATGCTTTTGCTGATGCAAAGAAATACACATGGGATAGGCGCGGGGAGAAAATAATCAGCTTTTTAATGCAAGTGTAGTGTGACGTAATATGAAAAAGGCATTTACTATCTTTTATGTTGTTAGTCTTCCACATAGTGGATCTACTCTACTTTGTTATTTGTTATCTAGAATACATGGGTCTATTTCCTTAGGTGAATTACGAGGCCTTGGTAGGCATGATAAAGATATGAATGAACTATGTTCTTGTGGCGTTAAGGGAAATGCGTGTTCCTTTTGGTCAACATTTCACTGGAATGATGAATCATTTGAGAATAAGTATAGTGATGTTGTTAAGCGATGTATGGATCTTGGATATACATCACTTATTGATTCTAGCAAAGAAGAGAAAACACTTGAGAAAGTCAGTGCGGTTTGTAAAAAACTTAATGTACAGCTCCAGATTGTATATATTCAAAAAGATCCTAGAGAGTGGATTTTTTCTATGATGAGAAAAATGAGAAAACAAGGAAAGACTGATTCTCGGGTGAAACTCTTTGTTAAGTGGATTAAAAATGACATTATGCTACGTAGATTGTTTAGAAAAAAAGACATTTCTTTTGTTGAAACAACATATAGAGATTTATGCTCACATACTGACGATGAATTGAAAAGAATATCTACTTTTTTTTCAGTTAGTCTTGAACCTATATCTCACAAGCAACACCACCATATCATCTATGGTAATAGAATGCGCTCATCACTTTCTGATCTGACCATTAGATATGATGATGAGTGGAAAAAGAGTAAAAAAAATAGATTACTATATTATTTATTTAGTCCAATTCTCTTCTTTGGAAAAATATTATTCAAGTGAATTAGGCCGTAAAACCATCATATAGATAAGAAATCCACTAAATTTTTAAATGTTTTAAAAGACATGAGATGATGAAAGTACTGTATGTGTTTGGAGACAACATTACTACACCAAGAGGGACTCCACGACGAGCAAAATCTATCCTTCAAAGTCTTATTGATGAGAATATTGATGTAGATTATTTAGGTTTTAATGATAAAAAAGACCTACCTGTAGGAGTTGGAGAGGTATTCTTTCTTAAGAAATCTCGTTCTGATAATAAAAAAGATCTTTCTGAAGTACTTCGTGAAAAAAAGTATGATGTCATTTTTGCTTCTACGATAAATACTGCATGGTATGTGTATTCACTTAGTAGGTCAATTGATGTTCCCATTGTTGTTGATATTCATTCGTTTAAGAGTGATGAGCAAAAACCAAGTGTTAAGAAGTATGTAAACTTTATTCGTGAACGAGTTGGAATGATTCTTGCAGATGGGATTGTGAGTGTTAATTCTGGCGTAGATAGGGTTGCTAAAACGTATTGTTCTCAGCGAGTAATTATAGAGGGAGGGTGTGATACTCAGTTTTTTTCTCCACGTGTTGATAAGGATTCAAGAATAGTTGCATTAAAAGAAAAGAAGCATGCATCAGGTGTTGTGATGTATGCAGGCAATTTTAGAACATATCAAGGAACAGATTATCTATTTGATGCAGCACTTACTATTGGCAGAAAGGACATTCTTTTCGTATTTGTGGGCAATACTGCAGATATTCCTGCTGAAAAGAAGAAAGTGCTTGATGAATGCCCACATATTCATTTTGTAGGACAAGTAGATGGGTCTGAAATGCCATCACTTCTCAATTCTGCAGACATACTCGTTATTCCACGAACGACTGATAGAGTAAACTATTATGCGTTTCCGTCAAAACTTACTGAATATATGTCAATGGCAAAAGGCGTGATATCTACCGATGTAGGCGACATAGGCCGTTTAATCACGGAAGATACTGGCATTATGGTTAAGCCAAATGATGTAGAATCTCTTAGGGAGGGCATCTTAACCTTAATAAAGGATAAAGAACTACTCGATTCTATTGGAAGACAATCAAGAAAACTAGTGGAAGAAAAATATACTTGGAAAGCCATGGGTATGAAACTATCTGGCTTTTTGAGGGGGTTTTAATGAATACTGAATCAAATACATACACAACCATGTGGGAAGATTATGCTGCACAAAAAGCAATGATGTACTACAAAAGCAAGTTTGTTCCAAAAACAAGAATTGGACTAACTAATTATGCAAGAGAAAAGGCAATATACACGTATATTCCTACTTCGCCAGAATTTAGTTTCTTAGATATGGGCTGTGCATCAGGTAAACAGGTACTAGACCTTGCTGACAAATTTAAACGAGTTGTTGGTGTTGATATTTCTACACATTTTATTGATGTATGCAAGGATATTGCTCAAAAGCGTGGGATTACAAATGCAGAATTTTCTGTTGGAGATACTGAAAAAATAGGTTATGATAATGAAGAATTTGATGTGGTACTTTGTTCTGAAGTACTTGAACATGTTATTCACCTTGATCAAGCAATTGAAGAACTCAAACGAGTTACTAAAAAAGGGGGATATGTGTTAATTACTGTTCCACATTTTAATGCAGATGGTACATATTATGGTAGGTTCCTGAGATTTTTAGGCCTTAGAACATTTGTGCCCCTTACTGAATTTACTATGGATGCTGTAAATAAACATGGTGATGCTCATGTTCGAGAATTTAGTGTGAGAGATATGACACGACTTCTTGAGAAACACGGACTGCGTGTTAAGCGAGCTTCAACTGTTGCAGTGGTTGATTTTCAAAAGAAAGTAGTTACAGGACTTTTACAATTTAAGCTTCTACGGAAGATCCTTGTGGGGATGGAACATAGAGCAATAAAGAAAGGATCAAAACGAGGTAGGCACATTATCGTGCTTGCTCGAAAGGAGGAATAAGATGGCAAATATTTTAGTAACAGGATCAAAAGGTGTAATTGGTACAAAACTTGTTGAAATTTTACGACGAAAGGGACATAAGGTTTTTGGAGTTGATTTACGACATCACGTTGGCGAGGTCGGATATATTCATGAGATGGGTACTTCTGAGCATACATACTCACGATGTGACATCGGCGAATTTAGACAAATTGAACGAGTGTTTGAAGTTGCAGGACCATTTGATTATGTGTTCAATACTGCTGCCGAATTTGGAAGATGGAATGGTGAAGACTTCTATGAACAAGCATGGAAGAGTAATTGTATTGGTCTTAAGAATATTATTCGATTGCAAGAAAAACTGGGTTTTAAATTAATTCATTTTTCAAGTTCTGAAGTGTATGGTGATGTAGAAGATGTTATGACTGAAGAGATCATGGATCAAAAAGAAGTCAAACAACTCAATGATTATGCTATTACTAAATGGGCAAATGAGATGCAGATTGCAAATTCTCGGAAGATGTTTAAGACACAAACCGTTATTGTTCGATTGTTTAATACATATGGTGAGGGTGAGTGGTATCATCCATACAGAAGTGTAAATTGTAAGTTTTGTTACCATGCGCTACATGGTCTTCCTATTACCGTTTACAAAGGGCATTATAGAACGTCCACGTATGTAGATGATGCATGTGAAGCTCTTGCAAATATTGTAGATGATTTTAAAGACGGAGAAGTATACAATATTGGTGGTTCTGAGTATCACGATATTGAATCAGTTGCCGAGTTTATTTGGAAATACACTGGTGCTGATCCATCACTTATTACCTATGAGGAATCAGAAGTGCTTACTACAAAAATGAAAAAGACTGATGTTTCAAAAGCTAAAAGAGATTTGAAACTAGAAAATACCATTTCACTACAAGAAGGACTTAAGAAAACTGTTGATTGGATGAAATCATATTATGGAATTAAAGAAGAATAAAAGGATTGGTGTATTTGTTGGGTCAAGACCTAACTTTGTAAAATCTGCATGTCTTATAGGAGAGCTAGATTCCAGAGAAAATGTAGATGTACTTTTTGTAAACACCGGCCAACACTATGATTACAAGATGGCAGGAATCTTCTTTGAAGAATTTGGTCTTAGAAAACCAGACATTAATCTCATGGCTGCTGGAAGAAATCATGTTGAGACTATTGCAAATATCATTCAAAAAACCATGAATCATGAACAGATCAAGGAACTTGATGAAGCAGTGGTTTTTGGTGATGTTAATTCTACACTTGCAGTAACTCTTGCCTGTACTAAATTAGGTATTCCTATCCACCATGTAGAAAGTGGTCTTAGAAGCTTTGATAGACGTATGCCTGAAGAGATAAATAGAACAATTGTGGATCAAATGTCTGAATTTTTACATACTACTGAAGGGGGTGCGGAAGAAAATCTTACTAATGAGGGAATTAGTAAAGATAAAATTTTCTTTTCAGGAAATATTATGATTGATACATTAAAACGATTTCTTCCTCAAATTGAGCAGAGCATCATTTTGAATACTCTTGGTGTAGATGAGAAAAAATATGTGTTATGTACCGTTCACAGGCAAGAAAATGTTGATGTCCTTCATGGTCTTAAAAAAATAGTAGAGATCATTAAAGAGGTTTCAAAAGAGTATACTGTTGTGTATCCCATGCATCCTCGAACAAAATCCATGATGGAGAAGTATGATCTCATGTCGCATCTTGACAATGTGAAGATTATTGAGCCTCTTGGGTATCTTGATTTTCTTAAACTTCAAAGTTCAGCTCATAGTGTGATTACAGACTCTGGAGGAGTGCAGGAAGAAACAACTTATTTGAATGTACCGTGTATTACTCTTCGAGATAGCACTGAACGACCGATTACTGTTACTCAAGGCACGAATACTCTTGTTAAAATCAATGATGACCGTGCAATTGAGCAAATTAAAAATTTGCTTTCACAGCCAAAATATAGGTCTGAGGACATTCCTTTGTGGGATGGAATGACAAGCAAGAGAATTGCAGATCACATTTGTAACAAATAACTATTTTGTATAAAAGAGGTAATTTACTGCATTGGTAATAATAGAACGAATTGGGAAACGAATTGGCATAGACTTAACCTATGTCATAAAGAATGGGCTTTTTCTTTATTCAGCATCTATAACATCAACGGTTCTTAAAACATTTCTTGCATTTGCTTTATTGACGTATCTTTCTGTTAGAGACTATGGCATCTACAATTTTATTTTTTCAGTCATAGGTGTTCTTGCTGTTACATCTGTTCCAGGTATTTCAGAAGCACTCTCCAGACATGTTGCAAAAACGGGAAGAAAATATGAGTGGGGCTATTTTCTTAAACGTGTTCGTTGGTCTTTTATTGGGTCAATGTGCATTTTAGTTGTTGCAGGGTATACAAACTATATTGCAGGAGATAGTAGGATTGCGTTTCTTCTTGTGGTGTGTGCGTTCTTATTCCCCTTGTATAAGTCATCTGATATTGTACAATCTTTTCTTTCTGGAACTGAGTCGTTTAAGAAACAATCTATTTATTCAATTATTTCCTGTATTTGTATTAATGTTTCATTAATTATTCTTGCATTCGTTTATGGAAGTGCAGAATTTCTTGTTTTAGGTATGATTATCATAACTATCGTGTTAAATCTACTTTATATGTTCTTTGAAGAGAAGGAAAAGGAACCAACGATTGAAAAGGATGTTATTTCATATGGTATGAATCTCTCTCTTTCTTCCATTATTGGATCAGTTTCAACACATTTTGATAAACTTCTTCTTGCTTTTCTTTTAGGTGTTGAAGCACTGGCGATTTTTTCAGCGTCAAAGATTTTTTTAGAGTTGTCAAAAAGCTTCATTAAATCCTCATTACCTATATTTATCCCTAAATTTTCTCGAATGAAACAACATTCTTTTGTGAAATTAATGAAACGAACACTTCTGCCGGTTTTTCTTTTGAGTATATTTGTTGGTGCAATATTTTATTTTGCCATTCCTGTTGCATTTTCACTCTTTAAAGAGGACTATCTTGTTGCAGTTCCATACGCCCAATTTTTATTACTGGCAATTCCTCCACTTGCCATCACGTTTTTATTTAATCAGTTTCTTAGAGCGCAAGCACGAATGAAGGAAATCTATACGTTTGAATTTAGTGGTTCTATACTTAACATACTGTTATTACTTGTTCTCGTATTCTTTTATGGTATTAAAGGAGCTGTTTTTGCTATAGTATTGCAACGCTATAGCATTATGTTTTTGTCTATGTACCTTGTTTTAAAGAGCACGTGGGCCAGTGAAACAAGAACTTTAGATCAATAACTTTTAAAAAGGCCCAGAGATCATCACGTCTATGAGTGATCAAATTATGCCACATGGTGGCGTTCTTGTTAATCAATGCACCTTAGCTCACGCTCCAAAAAGAGGAGCGCTTCCAGAGGTGGTGCTTGAGGGAAGATCACTTGCCGATGTAGAGTGTATTGCAACAGGTCTTTACTCTCCTCTAAAGGGCTTTCTTGGAAAGAGTGATTATGATCGTGTTGTGTCTGAGATGAGACTTGCAAATGGCACTGTTTGGCCAATTCCTGTTACGCTTCCTGTTTCTAAAGAGCTTGCAGAATCTGTTAAGGATGATGTGCTTCTTGTTCAAGGTGATAAGGTCATTGGAGTTATGCATGTGAGTGAAAAATATACTCCTGATAAAGAGAAGGAATGTAAGAACGTATATGGGACAACTGATCTTTCACACCCTGGTGTTCAAACTGTGATGAACAGTGGAGAAGTATACCTTGGTGGCGAGATTGAATTATGTACTCCTGTTACACATGATGATTTTCATAAATATCGATTAACTCCTGCTCAAACTCGTGCACATTTTGCAGAGAAAGGTTGGAAAAAAGTAGTTGCATTTCAAACACGAAATCCACTACATAGAGCACATGAATATTTACAAAAAGTTGCTCTTGAAATGTGTGATGGTCTTTTAATTAGTCCACTTGTTGGTGCAACTAAAGCAGATGATGTTCCTGCAGATGTTCGTATTAAAACATATGAAGTGCTCATGGATAAATACTATCCTACTGACCGTGTACTTCTTGGCGTATTTCCTGCAGCAATGAGATATGCAGGCCCAAGAGAAGCAATTATGCACGCTATTGCACGAAAAAATTATGGTGTTACACATTTTATTGTTGGCAGAGATCATGCAGGTGTTGGTGATTATTATGGTACATACGATGCTCAAGATATCTTTGATCAATTCAGTGAAAAAGAGCTAGGGATTGTTCCTCTAAAATTTGAACATGCATTTTATTGCACTGCATGTGGCCATATGGTAAGTAATAAAACGTGTCCTCATGGGAAAGAAGAACGCATTCATTTATCTGGAACAAAGGTACGTGAGTTACTTTCTGCAGGTGATAAGCCTCCTGTTGAGTTTACACGACCCGAAGTTGCAGACGTACTTGTGGAGGCATATAGAAAATGAAAGGAGCAACTATTTGGCTTACAGGCCTTAGTGGTTCTGGAAAAAGTACTATTGCACGAGCACTAAAGAAAGAATTTGAATCACGAGAGATTAAACACGAAATTCTTGATGGAGATATTGTGCGAACAAATCTTACCAAAGGTCTTGGATTTAGTAAAGAAGATCGTGACGAGAATATTCGCAGAATTGGTTTTGTTTCACACTTACTTACTCGTAATGATGTGTTTACCATTGTTGCAGCAATTTCTCCCTATAATGAGATTCGATCACAGGTAAAAGAGCGTATTGGAGATATGGTTGAAGTGTATGTTGAAGCACCTCTTGCTGTTTGTGAAAAGCGTGATGTGAAGGGCCTTTATGCAAAGGCACGTGCTGGAGAGATTAAAGGATTTACAGGTATTGATGATCCATATGAGATTCCTGAATCGCCTGAAGTGGTTTGCCATACGCATCAAGAAACTGTAGAAGAGAGTGTAGAGAAAATTCTTAATTATTTAACTGAAAACGGGTATCTTGATCAGTAATCTTTATAAATAGAACCTGGGTTCTAGTAGATGGACGGTCATAGGGGCCTGGTTCACCTGTTCCCATCCGCACACAGAAGTTAAGAAGGCCTCCGTATCGTTGAGTACTGCACTACGCGGGAAATTTGGTAAGCTGTCCACTTTTTTATTCTCATATTTTGAACCAGGCAAATTTTATTCTGGATTTATTGTTTATAGAATTCTTTATACCAAGAAACGAATTGTTTAATTCCATCTTCTATTTTTGTTTTTGGTGTAAATCCAAGCATGTCTTTTGCTTTAGTGAGATCTGCCATAGTTCTTGGTACGTCGCCTGGTTGGAGTGGAAGAAGGTTCTTTTCTGCTTCAACGCCAAGTTCTTTTTCAATGCATTCGATGAAGTGAGATAATTTTACTGGATGATCTCCGCCTAGGTTGAAGATTTCATATGGGAAGGACTTATCTATTGCAGAAAGTACACCTGCTACAATGTCATCCACATGAGTAAAATCTCGTTCCATATCTCCATAGTTGAATACATTGATTGGTTTGTTTTCTAAAATTGCTTTTGTAAATAAGAAAAGTGCCATGTCCGGTCTTCCATATGATCCATATACGGTAAAAAATCTTAGGCCTGTGCAATTAAGTCCATATAGATGATGATATGTGTATGCCATGAGCTCATTTGATCGTTTAGTTGCTGCATAGAGCGATATTGGTTTTTCTACCGGATCTGTTTCTGCAAATGGGACTTTTGTATTTCCACCATAGACTGATGAAGATGATGCATAGATGACGTTTTTGATATCATTATGTCTTGCTAGTTCGAGGATGTTTAGTGTTCCTTGATTGTTTGTTTGCTCATATGCATGAGGGTTTTGTAATGAATACCGCACTCCTGCTTGTGCTGCAAGATGACAGATTGCATCAAAAGAATGTTGTTTACATAATTCTTGTAGTGCTTGATAGTTTGTTATATCTGTGTTGTGAAACTCTGCTTCTTTTGGGACTACTTGTTTGAGTCTTGCTTCCTTGAGTGTTGGATCATAGTAATCATTCATATTGTCGACAATTACTACTTCATCACCCCTTTGAATGAGTGCTTTTGCAACATGTGCCCCAATAAAACCTGCTCCACCGGTAAGAAGAATTTTCATTTTTCGTAAAGCTCCACGATTGGTTTGGTTGTTTCTTTGAGGAATGATGAAAATTCATCGTGGTTTGAAAGTAAGAGAATTACGTCTGCATTATTTGCTTGCTCTAGTGGTGAATTGCTGATAGAGAATTCTTTTTGAATTGATTCGTTGTCCATCAGTGGGTCACATGCAATAATATTAATACCGTATGTTTTTAGTGAGTTAATGATATTTTTTGCTTGACTATTTCTTACATCAGGCACGTTTGGTTTGAAAGTAATCCCCAGTACTGCAACAGTTGGATTTTGTGTATTCATTTTCAAAAGTTGTTTCAGTGTTTTTTGCACAAGGTATTCTGACATGCTGTTGTTTATTCTTCTTCCTGCAAGAATGAGTTCGGGATTATGTCCTACTTTTGTTGCTTTGTATGCAAGATAGTATGGATCAACGCCAATGCAGTGTCCACCAACAAGTCCAGGATAGTATTTTCCAAAATTCCATTTTGTTCCTGCTGCTTGAAGTACATCATGAGTTTTTATTCCCAGTTTATCAAAAATCACAAGAAGTTCATTCATTATTGCGATGTTAATATCACGTTGTGTATTCTCAATTACTTTTGCTGCCTCTGCAACTTTAATTGAAGATGCTCTGTGTACTCCTGCATCAATTATCTTTTCATATGTTTGAGCGATGGTGTTTAGTGATTCTTCATCCATTCCAGAGACTACTTTGATTATTTTTTCAACAGTGTGGTTTTTATCTCCAGGGTTTATACGTTCTGGAGAGTATCCTACTTTGAAATCAGTTCCGCACTGTAGATTAGATTCTTTTTCAAGAATTGGGACACAATCTTCTTCTGTGCATCCAGGATATACTGTTGATTCAAATACTACGATTGAACCTTTTTTTAGATGTTTCCCTACCGTTGTTGATGCACCAAGAAGTGGTTTAAGGTTTGGATTTTTTGATTGATCAATAGGTGTTGGGACTGCAACAATGATGAAATCTGATTCTGAAATAATTGATGGATCTGATGAGTATGTGATTTGTGTTTTTTCAAGTTCTTCTTTTGTTACTTCATTGGTTCTATCATGTCCTTCTTTGAGTTCTTGTATACGTTTTTCATTAATGTCAAAGGCATTTACTGGCTCTTTTAGACCAAACTTTACCGCAAGGGGAAGACCTACATATCCTAGTCCTACAATACAAATTTTCATGGGTTAAGGTCATCTAGAGAGTTTATATAGTTTATGCATTCTTTCTCGTGTATACGTTGCTGTATTGTACTTCCACAAGTTTTATATGGTATCATGGATGCCTTTTCTCATGAACATATCATGGAAAGATGAAGCAAAATGTATTGACTGGGAAATATTTCCAGATAAAATTGATGAGAGTGATTTTTCATCAGGTAGCGTGAAGTGGTTTTCTGATGGTACATTGAATGTTTCATATAATTGTATTGATAGACATCTTCCTGCTAAAAAAGATGTTGTTGCGATTCATTGGGAAGGAGATAATCCATCTAATAGTAGAGAGATTACCTATGGTGAATTATCTGCTGAAGTAAACAGACTTGCTAATGCGCTTAATCAATATGTTTCTTGCGGCGATAGGGTTATTATTTACATGCCTATGATTCCTGAAGCAATTTATGCTATGCAGGCGTGTGCACGCATTGGCGCTGTGCATTCTGTTGTCTTTGGTGGTTTTTCTTCAGAAAGTTTACTTAAGCGAATTACGGATTGTGATGCTAAATTGGTCATTACTGCTGATGGTGGTTTTCGTGGTGGTAAAATTGTTTCTTTAAAGAAAGAGGTTGATGCTATTATTGATCAAACATCTGTTCAGACTGTTCTTTGTGTGAAAAATACTGGTGAGAATGTTGAGTGGGGGCAGAGAGATGTGTGGTATCATGATGCTGTTGCTGATATGCCTATTTCTTGTGATCCTGTAATTATGAATGCAGAGGATCCGTTGTTTATTTTGTACACATCAGGTTCTACTGGAACACCAAAAGGAATTGTTCATTCAAGTGGTGGATATATTGTGTATGCCAATTATACGTTTAGAACCGTTTTTGATTACAAAAAAGGTGATGTGTTTTGGTGCATTGCAGATGTTGGTTGGATTACTGGTCATTCTTATGTTGTGTATGGTCCTTTAAGTGCTGGTGCAACCATTGTGATGCATGAAGGAACGCCTTTTTATCCAACTCCTTCACGACATTTTGAGATTATTGAAAAGCACAAGGTGAGTGTGTATTATACTGCACCAACTGCAATTCGTGCAATGATTCGAGAGGGTGATGAGTTTGTATCTAAGCATGATTTGAGTTCTCTTCGTTTGCTTGGCAGTGTTGGAGAGCCACTCAATCCAAAAGCGTGGAAATGGTATTTTGAAAAGGTCGGTAGAGGGAAGTGTCGTATTATGGATACGTGGTGGCAAACAGAAACAGGTGGCATTATGCTTGCTCCACTTGAGACGCAAGAGCCTGGTTTTGTAGGAGGTCCTTTACCTGGTATTACTCCTGTTGTGTTTAATGAGAGCGATGATGAGTGCAATAAAGGCATGCTATGTTTTAGTTCTAGTTGGCCAGGTCAAGCACGAACTATCCATGGAAATCATGAGCGTTTTGTTACAACGTATTTTGAAAAATATCCAGGATATTATTATCCTGCAGATGAGTGTGAAATTGTTGATGGAAACTATAAGATCATAGGTCGTGTTGATGATATGCTTAATGTGAGTGGTCATTTGCTTGGTACTGCAGAAATTGAGAGCGCACTGGTTGCTCATCCTGCAGTTGCGGAAGCTGCTGTTGTTGGTTGTCTTGATTCACTTAGAGGAGAGGGTATTTATGCGTTTGTTAATTTGAAACAAGGATTTTCTGGCAGTAGTGAATTAGTTGATGAATTAAGAGGATTTGTTGGCTCTTCTCTTGGTCCTATTGCAAAACCACATGAAATTCAATTTGTTGAAGGCCTTCCTAAAACACGTTCTGGAAAGATTATGAGACGGATTTTGAAGAAGATTGTTGCAGACAGTAGTGACTTTGGAGATGTGTCTACACTTGCTGATGCGAGTGTTGTTGATGCTATTGAGAAAGGGTTTAGAGATCTACAGTGATGCCGTAAATTATCTACCATAACTACAGTACTCTCTCCACGGAAATAACACATATTTTCTAAATGGTCTTGATGTAACTGTTGCAATACCTGCTGCTGCAATTGATGCTTTTACAATTTGTTTAGATGATGCACCATTTGCATATAGAATTCCTGCGTATACTGGTGCATAGTTTAAAATCATTGATGAAGTGTCTATTGCCCACGCTTTTGCACCACCATTTTTTGGATCAACGTGTAGTTTATTGCATAAGTAGTCAGCTGTTTTTGTGTATCCTCTAGCACACACAGAATCTACAGCAAGTGACATCAGTCTTGATTTTAGAATTTGTTCTGCTGAAAGTCCGGTTAGTGCCTCCATAGTTGCTAGTAAAGGCGTAAATGTTGCTGCTTTTGCTGAGGTATCAATTGCCCAATTTTTTACAAAAGATCCAGACGAAGATGTTTCTGTGTCTAATTTTGATTCTAAACCAGTCTTATTATTCATATGAAAGGGTAATGCAGATTATAAGATAAAGGAGTGTCCACCAAAATGGACAACATTTTTAAAGAATGATGTCTTTGCCCATGTATGAACCATAAAAGTGCTTTGAGAGAGTTTGGACTTTCAGAAAAAGAGATTGGCGTATATCTTGCACTACTTCCTCTTGGAACAGTGAGTCTACAGCGAGTAGTAAAAAAGTTAGAGTATCCAAGAACAACAGTATATAATACAATCAACCAACTTATTGAGAAAGGACTTGTTTCTAAAATTGAAATAAAAGGAGTTAGTAATTTTACTGCAGCAGATCCTGAAAAACTATCCAAAAAATTACAAGAAAAAAAAGATCTCATTGATGCAATTCTTCCTGATTTAAAAGAACTTAAAGCAAATATAAAAGATATTTCTTCAGTTGAGATTTATGAAGGATTTAAAGGAGTATATACTCTTCTAACAGATGTATTTGCAAAGAAACAGCAGACATACTATTTTGGAGGATATGCTGGTGCTTTAGAAATTCTTAAACACATCCCTAATCACGCACGAATGATGAGGCTTGAGAAAAAAATTCCTGCTAAAATAGTAATTGCTCCTCTAGATGAAGAAATATTTCATGATAAACAATATCAAAAATTAACCAAAATGCGATTTTTAGACTCAATGAAAGATTTTCCTGTAATGATTTTGCTCTATGGCAACAATACTGCAATTCACACTGTTAAAGGAGATTTAATAGGGATAATCATAAGGAATAAAGAAGTTACCCAAGCAATGAAAATAATTTTTAATATGTATTGGAGTATGGGAAGTTCTGCATAAAAATTATTTAGAGATCGACAGTGATGGTTTGATTCTTGGTGTTGACGTTCTTTACTAGTTCGTGATCTTTGAGGTGTTCTTTAATTTCTTCCCAAGAATGGTTTTCTCTTGCTTTTGTAAGATTGTCAAGCAGGGTTCGCAGTTTTGCGTATTGTTCGTAAATGAGTTCTCCCTTACGTTGATTTTTATCTGCTTGTGCTTCTAGTTTTTTGATAGTTTCTTCTTGGACTTTTATGATGTTGAGTATTTTCTCTTCTTCTCTATAGTAGGCTGCAAAGTCTCTTTTTTCTTGCTCTTCAATGAGTTGTTTGTTGATGTTGTCTGCAACTATTTCGCCAAATGATTTTTCTATGTCTTCTGAACCTTCTACATGGAAAGGAATTGGTCTATTATTATAGAGTGAAGGTTTTGGATCTTTGGTAAATATAGACTGTACCTTTTCATAGAGTGTTTCTGCTTCTTTTGCCGAGTAGTCGTTTGCCAGTCTCTTTTTGTCTTCTGATTCAAGTAGGAGTTCTGCATAAAATCCTGCAAGACCAAATGTTTTTGCAAGCACTTTTACTATTTGTTCATCATGTTCCTTGAGTGTTTGTTTGAATTGTGATTGAGAGATGATTTTTGTGTTGATGTCTTTTTGTGGTGGAGTGTATGTTTTTTCTTTGAGTCGATTAAGTGATGCAAGAACAGCGTAGTTGTCATCTTGCATAGTTGTAAGCACAATATTTCCTTTCCCAAATAACTCAATGAAAAGATGGTATTCGTTTTCTTTCTCTAGCACTAGGTGTAGAACACGTTCGAATCCTAGCTGTTCTATTACTCTAAGGCGTGCTCCTTTGATGTGTTTTCGAAGCGCCATGCAAAATCCTTTTGGAAGGCCTTGTTCTTCTTTGAAATCCGTTAGGAAAATAGAGTGCTTGGTGATTCGCATGATCTTTTTTCCTTGATTTGGAATGTGAAATCGAATGAGTACATCTTTAGTTGGTTGATATATTTGGTCAATTTTTGCTTTTTCAAGGTCCCATTCTTTTAAGAGATAATGCAGGTCAAGTGCGGTGATTTCTTTCATGGATCTTGGAGAGATGATGAGTATTTAAATGTAGTTGGAGAAGTTTTAAAAGGCAGGGAATTTTATAGTGTGTATGGGATGCGATATGTGTGGAAGCAGTGGACAATTGTATACAGCAAAGATAGAAGGCGCTATTATGAAGGTATGCAATGGCTGCAAACAATATGGTACTGTTCTTGATACTCCACGTTCTAGTAAACCGGTATTTAAACGACGTCCTCAAAAACCACAATTTAGAGAGGAAGAAAGTACTGATAGAATTGTATCTGATTTTGATGAGGTCATTAAGAGTGCTCGTCAAAAGAAAGGTATTGACATTGAGAAGTTTGCTAAGAGTTTGCATGAGAAAGAGAGTCTCTTAAAACATATTGAATCTGGCAAATTTAAACCTTCATTTAAGGTTGCAAAAAAGCTTGAGAAGGCACTTGATATTCTCTTAATTGAATCTGAGATAGGTGGTAACGAAATTCCTACTGCTCAACATTCTGGTGGCATGACCATTGGAGATATGATTAAGATTAAAAAGAAGGAATAATGTAGATTATAATTGTGGTTATTATTGCCCAAATCACCAATGAGGTGAGCAATTGTGGGTTTATTATTGCATGTGAGAGTTCTCTTCCCATGATGTGTCCTTCGTTTACATTCTTTGTAAAATAAATGATTGCATAAAGAACTACTGGAATGGTTATTGCTAGTTGTGGGTAGGGTGAGAAGAGGGTGTAGAGTGCATAGAATCCTAGCACAAGTGTTGTTGAGATGGTGAAGAGAAACTGTGTTGTGTGATCATCGTATCCTTCTAGTGTGGTGTTAAATTCTTTTGCATTTGTTTTTAGGAGAAGGAGATTTGATCTTCGTTTTGCTGCAACAAGAAACACTGCAAGGAAGAATGGTACGAGTATGAGCCAAGGCGATATTTGGATTATGTTGTTTGGAATTGATGCAAATGCTCCACTTACTGCTCGTAGTACAAAGAGTATTGCAATGATAATTATGTCAAGGAAAAGTACATGTTTGAATATAAGTGAGTAGATGTTGGTTATAATGAAGTATGCGATGATGAATAATGTGAATGTGGTGTCTAGCGTGAAAGCGAGAAACACTGCGGTGCATAAAAGGAGCAGTGAGGTAAGTATTGCAGTATTTATGGATACAGCGCCACTTGCAATTGGTCGTTTTCTTTTTTCTGGATGTGTTCTATCTTTTTGTAGATCATGAATGTCGTTTATGATGTATCCAGATGATGCAACCATGCAAAGACTGATGCATGCAAGGAGTGTTCTTAGTAGTACATTTGGTGTGAAGAGTAATCCTGCAAAGACTACTGGCATGAATACGAGGACATTTTTGTAATATTGATGTACTCTTATTAGTCGTAATAGATTCCCCCACGTCATGAGATGAATAGAAAAAGTGTATTAAAAAAGTTATTTGGTTTTCTTACTATAGGTAGTGGTAATGGCAATGATTTCGCCCATCACCCACATGCCATCGACGATGAGTAGGTTCTTTGTTTTTTCCATGAAGAAGAGAATGATAGTAAGAATTGGTATGCCAATTGATGCGGAGAGCGTTGCTGCTTCTTTTGTGAGTAATGAGAGAATTGGAAGGTCTGTAGTAAGTAGTGAGATAAATGAGATATAGATGAGCAGGATACAAGTAATTTCTACTGCAAGAATGATGCGATGATATTTTTTTAATTGTTTGAACATTGCTGTTTTTTCTTTGATGGTTTTTTGAGCATGTTTTGGTAATTGTTGTATTTTTTCTTCATAATCTAGAAATCTGAGCTCCATTCTTGAGAGTCTATTTGGAGAGATTTTGTAGAGATTCTTTCTAATGTCCATGGCATGTGTTTGTTTTTATAGTATTTAAATTATACCCAGAGAACCTTTAAAAAGATTGTATTATCTTGTGTGTGTATGAGTAAGCGAATTGCTGTAGTTGATAATAATAAGCTCAAGGATATGGATAAGAAAAAGCATATTGCTAGTCTTTGCCCTATTAATCGGGGGGGAAGCGAGTGTATGTACTTTGATGGAAGTAGCCTTCTTATTGACGAGAACTTGTGTATTGGTTGCGGTATTTGCTCAAATGTAGCGCCTGAATCTATTAAAATTATCAATTTACCTTCACATCTACAGCAAGCGCCAATTCATCGATATAGCAAGAATGGTTTTGCTTTGTATAATCTTCCTATTCCTGTGTTTGGAAAGGTGGTTGGTATTCTTGGAAGAAATGGTATTGGTAAATCTACTGCCATGAAGATTCTTGGGGGATTATTTATTCCTAACTTTGGTAACTTTGAAAGAGAAGGTACCTGGGATGATCTCATTGCTCGCTTTAAAGGGAGTGAAGCTCAGCTCTATTTTGAAAAAGTTAAGGCAGGAGAGATTGTAGTTAGCTATAAGCCGCAGCAAGTTGATCTTATTCCTCAAACGACGTCTGGAACCGTTCGATCCGTTCTTGAAAAAGTGGATGGTCGTGGTAAGTTTGATGAGATTGTTGAGGCACTTGATCTTTCTCGAGTGCTCGAGAGAGATATTTCAAAACTTTCAGGTGGGGAACTGCAAAGGCTTGCTATTGCTGCAACAGTACTTAAGGAAGCAAATTTGTATGTGTTTGATGAGCCAACAAGTTTTCTTGATATTAAACAACGTATTCGTGTTGGAAAGTTCTTACGTTCTCTTGCAAATGAAGATACGGCTGTACTTGTGGTTGAACACGATTTAATTATTCTTGATTATATGACGGATCTTATTCATGTGATGTATGGTCGCGAAGCTGCCTATGGGGTGGTGTCACATCCCATGAGCACAAAGAATGGTATCAATGAATATCTTGAAGGATATCTTACTGGAGAAAACATGCGATTTAGAGATAAAAAAATCTCTTTTGAGCGGCGACAGGCATTTTCAAAAGGTCTTAGAGAGGCACTTACCTCTTGGGGCGAGTTAAAGAAATCACTTGGAAACTTTACCATTAGTACTGCACCTGGAGAGGTGAAGAAAAAAGATGTTGTTGGTGTACTTGGTGAGAATGGTATTGGTAAAACTTCTTTTATCAAAATGCTTGCTGAAGAGATTACACCAGATAGTGGGGAAGTTGATGAAAAAGTAACGGTTAGTTACAAGCCACAATATATTGATACGACTTCTGAAGAATTGGTGGTGAGTGCTCTTGATCATGCTATTAAACATTATGAGGGGCTACTGGTAAAACCACTTAACTTAGAGCCTCTCTTTTATCGTAAGCTCAGTGAGCTTTCCGGTGGGGAGCTGCAGCGTGTATCTATTGCCATTTGTCTTGCAAAGGAAGCTGATTTGTATTTGATGGACGAGCCATCTGCATACCTTGATGTAGAACAGCGTTTGCTCATTTCCAAAGTGCTTCGAGACTTTATGGAACTTAAAGGAAAGACTGCTGTTGTTATTGATCACGATTTACTCTTTATTGATTATTTATCAGATAGAATTCTTGTGTTTGAAGGTATTCCTGCACAAGAAGGTATTGCACACGGTCCGTTTGAAATGATAACGGGGATGAATCGATTCCTCAAAGATATTGGTCTTACGTTTAGGCGAGATAAAGAGAGTAATAGACCTCGTGCAAACAAAGTTGGTTCTCAAATGGATGAGAAGCAACGTAAAGATAATATGTGGTATTATTTGTAGGAGATATCATGGAACAATTTTTGATTGTTACGTTGCTGAAGGGAAAAGGTAAAAGCATACAGGAAGCACTTATTAAAGATGTGAGTGAGCGTTTTGGTGTGCATGAATATAGCGATACAAAAATACCTGCACACATCACATTAAAGCAACCGTTTTCTACAAATGATATTTCTTACATGGTTGATTTTCTAGAGGATTTTTGCAGCAGTGTTCGCTCATTTTCTTATGAGTGTGAGGGCATTGGACATTTTGGTGAGGAAGTGGTGTATATAGATGTTGTAGATCAAGATGGTCCTTTGCGAGAAGTGTATGATGAACTCCAAAGCGAAATTAAAGCAATGAAGAAAATAGAGATGGGTCCTTTTGATGGAATAGGACATTTTCATGCTTCAATTGCTTTTAGAGATATTGCAGAGCAATTTGAAGAAATATTACGTTATGTTACTTCTAAAGAAATTTCATTTACACAAGAATTTGATAATATTACACTTCTTAAGAAAAAGAATGGTGTGTGGAAAATCTATTTAGAAATTAAAATAAAGAAAAAATAAATGAGGTTTACTCATTTAGTGCTGCTTCAATAGCTGCTTCAAAGACACTGTATGGTTGTGCTCCTGAAATTTTTACCCCGTTTACAAAGAAACCAGGTGTTCCAGTTACGCCATATTGTTGACCATCGCTAAAGTCTTTTTGGACTTCTGATGCCATTTCTCCAGAGTCTAGGCAATTATCGAATTCTTCTTGGTCAAGACCAAGCTCTCCAGCCCACGTTTTGTAGTTTGAAACGCTCAGAGATCCTTGATTTTCAAAGAGCTTATCATGCATGTCATAATATGCATCTTGCTCACCTGCACATTCTGCTGCTTCTGCTGCTTTTTGTGCATTTTGGTGGAAGCTTAGTGGGAAGTCTCTGTAAACGAGTCGTACTTTTCCTGTATCGATGTAGTTTTCTTCGATTTGACTAAGTGTTTGTGAGTAGAATCGTGCACAGAATGGACATTCATAGTCACTAAACTCAATGATGGTTACTGGAGCATCAATGTCTCCTTTGATTGCATCATCATCAATGCTCACTTCTACTGGTTCACCGCTTGGAGCTGGTGCTGTTGGCTGATCTGAGCCACCAGTTGGTGCTGCTGCTACTTCGCCGGATACGACTGCTTCTTTGATCGTGTTTACGTGTACTGCAATTACCAGTACAAGTACTACTTGAATAACTGCTAAAATCATCATCCATTTCTGGTGACTACTTTTAGTAGATTTGTGTGTTTGGTGTTGTTCCATAAGTATAAATCCCCCTTACTCTGTATATTGCAGAAATAGGGTTTTAAAAGTTTTTCCTTGAATAGGAGTCCATCTTACTTTTTTACTTCAAAGAAATTACCAAGTATACACCTTACCTTGAATTTTGGCCTGCATTTTACATACAGATAATCAACTAAGAATAAAGGAGACATGAGTATAAATAGTAAAAACCGTAATTTTAAGATTTTTGGAATAAAAAATCTCATGTGATAATATAATAAAAAGAAAGGACCTAGTGCAAAACAGGTAATTTTTACATGTGAAAAATTTGCCTCATTAAAGTGCTTTTCAAGATAACGATACGTAAATCTACAATAATCATCAGGATCAGGATGATATCCTATTGAAAAAGGAACAAAACCAACCATGCTTCCTCCTTTTTTAAGAATTCTGTTGATTTCATGAGTCATTTGTTGATAATTAAAAATGTGCTCATACACATTAAAACAGAGTGCATGATCAAAAGAATTATCTTCGAGATTAAATTTATCTTCGAGATTTAGTTTTATGACACCCTCACCTTCATCAAAAAAATCAGTTTTAATTATTGAAGCATTTTCACCATATGTAATATGATTATGGTAACTGTGTTTTCCCGTACCTGATCCCAAATCTATAATTTTTCCATCCAACGAAATATTTTCAAGAGCATCGAGTGTGAGAATTCTAATTGGCGTTTTATTATGAAATATTCCTTTTAGAAGCATGAGCCATGTTTTGGTGGTGAAGGTATTGTATTGCATACACTTTTTGTTTATCTTTTATTTAAATGTCTTTCTAGACTCTATTTTAGTCTTCTTACAAAGGTGAGAAATGCAGTGTGGCCAAGGCCATCAGATACTGGACGTACTGCTTTTTGCTTTACTTTCCATTTTCGGGCAATAATTTCTTGTGTTTTTATCCACATGAGCCCATCATCTTCATGTATTTGATTGCAAAATTCTTGAATTTGCACTGTTGATGGGACGTATGCTACGATGAAACCGCCAATTTTTACTGCTTTTTTTGCAGTTTCTATACATGTCCATGGTTCTGGCATGTCAAGAATGACTGCGTCAACGTTTTCTTGATCAATTTTTTTTGATACATCTTGTAGTTTGAATGTTACATTTTCTATGTGTAAATTTTTGATGTTCTGTTTTGCTATTGCAAAATGTTCTTCATTTATGTCATAGGAGTAGACGTGTTTAATTAAGCGTGCTAGAAAACAGGTAAGCGCTCCAGACCCAGATCCTGCTTCTACAACGATTGAATCTTTTGTTAGCCCTGTTTCTGCAAGAATGATTCCTGCGTCTTTTGGCGTTATTACTTGTGCACCTCGTTTTACATGTGTCATGTCATCTACTGCAGTTGCATCAAAACATGAGAATACGTCACCTTTGTTGGTAGTTACTTCATTATTGTTGAAGTCTTCTTTTTTTATGGTACCTTCTTCGATGTGCACGTCTTGATCTGTTTTTCTGATGTAGTAGGTTCTAGGTTTTGCAATAGTCTTCTCTCTACCTTCTACTACAATCTTTTTTCCTTTGTTCATCAAGACTTTTGCCATGTAGTAGAGAATTGAGGATGGCTTTAAAAAACTACCTTATGAAAGTCTTTCTAGAAGGACTCTCTGCCTCTTATAATCAGGTATTTTCACACTGTTTAGAATGTTTTGTGGATTTGATGTTGGAAAATTATCTATTGCTGCATCATTCCATTCTCTTTTCTTGGGATCAAAATGATCACCACGATAGGATTGTAGCCATTCAAAAGGCATTATTGGAAATTGTATTCCATTTATTCTTGCAGTATTTGTGAAAGCATCCTTTTTTGTTATTTCTCTTCGTCTATTCCCATGGGTGATGTAACAACTATCATCTTCATGTATGAGTAATAGACCGATATGTGTGTTATTTTTTTGAAATTCAAAGATGTTACTTTTTTTATATGTCTCAAACCCTTCATTTTCAAAGACTCTTCTTAGTGATGTGAACTGATCTTGTTTTAGACAGACATCAAGATCTTCATGCTCCCTTGGTTTTGAGGAGAATGGTTCAAGTGCCCACCCACCAAAGATGTAGTATTCAAATGGTTGTAGTAAGTCAATGGTACTTTGAAGATCTTGCAGGGTAAACATGTATGGTGAGAATGATTGTGGTATTAAAAAGACTTAGAATAAAATAAGAAAAAAAAGAAAAAAACTAATCAACTCGGATTGAGAAGTCAGTAATTCCATAGAGTTTTGGACTTCCGCCTTCAAGTTGATCTGCATTATGGTTAAGAATTCTAAAGACATATGTTGCCTTCATGGTATCTACGCCTGGAGCAATTTCATCACCCACTGTAAATTGAATTGTTACTACTTCCATTCCATTTCTATCAACGCTAACTACACTTACTCTTTCTGAGTCTAGCCATCTCATGATAGTATCAGCATCTGCTTGTTGAATAGGATTCATGTAGGTGTCTCTTGCTTCAACAAATTCAACGGTTTGTTGTACATTTAGTTGATCAAGACCCGGATTGGTAATTCCGTGAGCAAATGCATAGGTGTCGCCAACTTCTAATTTTTTGTTGGTAGGCATTATTTTAAAGTAGTCGCCTATTTTTAGGATGCCTTCTAATTTTTCAACATTATCAAGACCCATTACTTCTTTATCATCATCCATGGTGTCCATCATGTCTGGTTCATCATCCATTTCTACTGCATCATCATCCATTGCAGGCATATCATCATCTACTACTTCTGCTTGTTGCTCTGCTGGAGCTGCACATCCAACGAGTGCAACTAGTGCAATAAGCGCCATTACTAACAAAATGTGTTTCATAGTAATTCCTGTGTATTTAAGAGTATAAAAGATTTGTTATGTTCAATATCCGCACAAAACTTTATAAAAACGCTTTGTCGACCAGTAGGTATGCGGAGGTAGCCAAGCGGTAAGGCATTCGGCTGCAACGGGATGATGAGCACCTAAGTGCTGTGACTGATAGATCCCGAAGATTCGTGGGTTCGATCCCCACCCTCCGCTTTCACTTTCATACATTCTTCTAAACGTTCTGCTTTAGCTATTGAAGAAAATCCAATATTGTACGAAAAGGCAGAGATGTGAGATGGTCTGATCTCAATCTTAAGCGTCTTGCTTAAAGACCCGTCCTTTCTTTTATTGCCCGCGGACAATCTGATTCCAGACGTTTTAACACCAAATTCGAGTAGCATTGATTTAATTTGTCTAAAATACTCCATAGCATCTGTAATGAGCTCTTCATTTTTGTTCATTGTATATGTTAATCTCCACCTTCCTGAACTCTCACAAAAAATACTTCCCTCAGCATCATAAATTGACTGTAAATAAGCCTTCTTCACTTCAGATTTACCTTTGTAAATCCAAGAAGGAACTTTAAAAGGAATATTAGTTTTATTTCCAACAGGCACACCATATTGCTTTAGATATGCGGATATTTTCTTATTTGAAAAGAATAGTTTGTATCTAAGGTTATTTCCTCGACGGTCTTCATGGCATGATCCCGTGATGCCAAATACTTCTTTACAGTATTGTTGGAATTGTTTTACTTCTTCTATTTGCTTTGAGTAAAAAGAAAAAACACCTCTTCTACTATCAAGCTGTAAATGACCGTCCGTTGTTAGAAGGGCAACGATTTTTGCAAGAATTTCATTAGATTTGGAATGCATGCTACTTGAATATTTTTTTAATTATAAAATCTGCTCTAGAATTTGTCCAGTGAAAAAAAAACGGTCCCGCTGGGATTCGAACCCAGGATCTACAGCTTAGAAGGCTGTCGCGTTATCCAGGCTACGCTACGGGACCAATAGAAGGTAGGGAAGATAGAACTTTTATAAATGTTTAGGGTCGTCTTGGGCTTATCTTTTTATGTTCTAATTGATATCTTATAGATATGAGTCATATTGTTCCACCACTTGCAAAACCTACACTTGAGATGTTTCTTAGACATAATAGGATGGGCGTAAAAAATGTTGAACTAAAAGCCGAGGGAGAATACATTGCATCAGCATATCTTCCTGATGTGGGAAACCTTACCTTGAATATTCTTAAAGGTGAAGAATCATTTGAAATTCCCGGGTGTGATTATTTTGGACGACAAGTTGTTGATGTTTTTCATTATCGACTTGTGGGTGAGCTATACATGATTCCACTTTCACTACATACCGTACTGTCAATAAATACTGTTTATACAAAAGATGGGAAAGTATGTGATGAAGGAAGTAATTTTAGATTTATTCGAAAAGACACTGCAAAAGAAATTACTTTTCTTGAAGATTTTTAATTAAAGATACAATCAGGTGCATAGGTGTATACAAATTGTGTGTTTGCACTGAGTGTTGCATATGATGTAATTTGTAGCGGGAAGAGCATTCTTAATTCATTGATGAGTTCATGAAATTCATTTTGTTTTTTTACGGCAACATACATCATAATATTATATCGTCCAATGGTTTTGACAGCCCAAAGAAGGTGATCATTTTGTTCAGTGTATGTTTTGAGTGTATTCTCTTTTTGTTCATCCATGCTGGTGATATTCATGAGGACTGCATGAATGCTGTATCCTAGCGTTCCATATTGGATGATGGGAATGTATCCTAGAATAATTCCCCCTTGCATGTGTTTCATGCGATATCTTACGATGTCTGTTGAGAGTTTTGCTTCTTTTGCAATATCAACTACCGATTTTGTTGCATTGTTACGTAATACTTTTAGGATTGCTTTGTCTTTTTCATCAATATCTGTTTCCTTCTTTTTTGAACGATCGTATTTTTGACTGAGGGTGAAGCTTTCTGGAAGTGCTCCGCTTTTGAATCCTTTAGTAATTGTGAGGAGCTCTACTTCCTGTACTAAACTTCCAACTGATTTCATAAGTGTTGAGAGTTTTTCATCAAATGCTCTTGGCGATTTTGCAATGATGGCAACTTGAAAATCATATGGGCCATAAAATTTTACTACAGATCGTATGAAATCAAATGACTGTAGTGCATCAACAAGTGTTTTTTCAACTTTTGGAGATGGATTAGTTAAACGTAAAAACAAATGATAGGCATCATATCCTAGTAGTGCGGTGTCAACAATAGTTCTGTATCCTTTTATGACACCTTGGTCTTCAAATTTTTGTATGCGATATTTTATTGCATCTCTTGATAGACGAAGTTCTTTTGCAATTTTTGATGTTGATAGCCTTGCATCTTTGCTTATTGCATAGAGTAGTTTTTTGTCTTTTGCATCTAATTTTGCTTCTATGCACGGTTTTTGATTGTTTGCGTAGGTTTTAAGAAACTTCACAATACCTCCAAAATGGATTTTCTATATAAAATTTCCCATTTTCACGTATTTTTTACTAAGAGATTACTTATTGTTTGCTTCGCTTACTAGATGTAGGAGGTGGTATTATGACCACAGAACTTTGCTCACATTTGATGAGATATGCAACAGCAAGAATGGCACGATTGCCATATCACAATAAGGACCATGTTGGTTTTGTATTTAGAACAAGTAATCAGCTCGGATGTGCTGAAGGATTTAATCAGCGAGAGCTTGACATGACACGAGATGCTGCTGCCTTGCACGATATCATCTATAGGGTGGGCGCAAAAGATAATGAAATAAGAAGTGCAGAAGTTGCACGAAACTTACTTGGTAAACAGGGGTATGAAGATGAGCGTCTTGCGATTATTGCACAAGCCATTGAAGCAACGCAACTTCCACAACATCCTGAGACTGTTGTTGCACAAGCACTGTGTGATGCAGATCTTGCAGGGCTTGGTATGCAGCGTTTTTGGAGAGACACTGAACTAGTACGACAAGAGTTTGGTGTTGAAGATCAACTCAAATGGTACAGCGGCGTTAGAAAATTATTAGAAGGCCAAACATACTTTACTGTTGCAGCACGAGATGCGTACCAGAGAGGTGTTGATAAAAATATTAAATTTGTTGGGACACTCATTGACAGACTAGAAGGCGAAGATAAAATTGAACCTGTAGAGTTTGGTCGATTGCTTTGGCATGCTAGTGCTTAGGACTAACGTTTATTTTTTCTTTTTGATATGTTCCACAAGTTATTGAAGTAGTCAAGAAAAGAGTTTGCTAGTGCTTTTGAAGTAATAAGTACTTGGATTCCTTCTACATCCCATGCAATCACGAGTATTTTTGATTTTGAGATTACAATAGAAGAAGGATTGTGTATGTTTGTAAATTTTATATCGATGTTCTTTAATGTACCATACCATTTTTTAGGGTCTTTAGTTGATTGATGATATATTGCTTTTACACCTATTCCTTTTTCTTTAACTGAAGCAAAAAAATTCTGAAGAGTGATTTTATAGTTTTGGGGTATGTCATCTTTTGTACCAAGGACATAGAATTCATCTCCTTTTTTGAGATCCATTATGAAATCACCAAGTGATGATCTGTATCCTTTTACACCAACATACATTTGAGCACTTTTTTTTCATGCATACTTTGAAGAACATTAAAGTACGGTAAAGAGTTTTCAACACTTTTTTTAAGATCATCAATTTCGTCCTTTTTTTCATTTAGTATTTCAATAAGACGCTGTGGATTTGTTGGAATAAATTCCTTTACTCCATCAACCAGTATTTCTGAGACTAATCCTTTCTTTTCTAGTTTTGAGAGAATAATGTATGATTTTGAATTAGAAATACCTGATTTTTCAACGATGGGACCTGCAGTTGACTGCCCTATTTGTAGTAAAGCAAGATATACCTTTGATTCACCTTCCGTTAAGCCTATTTTTTCAAGTGTTTTTTTAACATCCATGACCCCTCAAGGGGGCGAGAGAATATAAGTACTTCTTACCACTTACTGGTAGTACAGATTATGGCAACTACTGCCATAGGAGAATTACACATGAGCATTGAAAATAGTTTATTTTACAATAAATGGAAAGCATACCATGATGATGAAATGAGAATTGCTGATGAAGAAAGACAAAAAAAGGGAATAGAATACATAAGACATGGAAAAACCATAGATTATGTTATTGAAACCGATCCACATACAGGAAAAAGAAACACATACATGGTTAACTTTTAGAAAAAATACCTAGATTGCTCTAAGGCAACCATTTCTTTTTGTTTTTTATTTTTTCAGGTAAGTACTTCTCGATTACGTAGTTGAGTCCGTGCGCTGCAAATGCTTGCTGCTCTACTCTGACTTTCATCTTTGCCATTTTTTCAAGTGCTTTTTGCCACTCTTTGTGATGTTGTACGAATGGATCGTTCTTGATACCATCTTTGATACGTTTTAGATCAACATCTTTTAGTGGGTGCGTTGGAATTTTGTAATCGTCAATGTCACCTGGTGTTACACCAATGAACTTTGCGTTAGGTACGCAGAAGTATTCGTTGATGTGTGCTGCGTTACCTGAACCTACTTTGAGTGTTCGGTAGATGTTAAGGTAACCGTATGGATCCCCATCTGTGAATACGTAGACAGGGAGTTTTTGGGAATCACTAAGTCTTCTTATGAATCGTCTTAGTGCACGCGTTGGGACCCCACCCATACTGATTAAAATGCAATTTGCTTTTTTGTAATAATTATGTTTTACAAGTCGTTGAAACATACCCGCAGTTTCAATTGCAAGAATAAAGCTTGCTTTTGTTTCAAATTGTAGATGTTCTGTTGATGAGGGTACGGAGTATGCACCGCTCCCAAATTTGGTACAATCTACTTTGATTTCTTTTCCGGTGTTTGGATCAACATCAATTACGATGAGTTCACCTGCAACATCTCCGCCTTTTTCTTCTGGGATGAATCCTAACTGTTCACGGTTTACGCCAAGCATTGCTTCTACGTCATCCATTACGGTGTCAGATTCAGGTTGCTCTTTAAAGCGAGCATCGCCCCAGTTTTTAGATACGTAGTATGCTTCTCTCTTTGTTGCCATGTCATCTCTACTTACGATGTCTTTTGAGAGTGCCATCATACGCAATGTTTGTGCGAATGTTTTGATCGTTGCTGCAGTAAGTGTTCGCTCTTTTGTTTTACCTAGTTGTTTGAAATAGCCATCTTTTTCATTATACTCTACATTTGAGAGTGAACGAATAGGTGTTTCAACTACTGGTTGTTTTTTCTTTAGGATTGTTTTGTAAATATTATTTGATATTTTTTGGATGCCATCAATTACTTTCATTGTTCATCCTCCTCATTTTCTTCTTCTTCGCCTTCATCTGCTTTTCCTATTTTTGCAAAGTTTTCATCATAATCAGGATTGTCAATTTTTCCTACTTCTGCAACTTTTCCTCGTGAACTTTCAAGTATTTTTTCGAGTAATTCTTGGATTTTTTTATCATCTTCATCTTTGAGTTCAAGGAGTTCTTTGAGTGCGTCTGCAACGTGTGGAATGTATTTTTCAATGTAGCTTCGTTTCTTTAATTCAAGTCCCACACGTTTCTTTTTGTTTACGTATGATCCGAGCTTTCTTCCACATTCTTGGATTGCGAGTTTCATTTCTTTGAGAATTTCATCATATGATGCAATTGCTTCTTTGGATTCTGATGTGAATGGTACCCATACGGATGCGATGTGTACTACAATACTAATTGCTCCAACTGGCACGTTTGATCCTGATTGTTGTAGACCATAGGGTCTCCAGTTTACTTGGGTTACTGCTTTGTTTACAGCGCCTGCTGATTGTTGGAAGAGAAGTGGTACTCTGTTTGCAAAGCGAATGAGTCGTGCTGCCTTATCTCCTTTTTGTTCTCCACCATAGGCAAGTGCTACTTCAACAACAAATGGATTACCTCTGTATACGCTTGCAGGTCTTGAAACTGATGCGTAGAATTCTGCATTGATTTCTTTTCTTAGACCTTTTTCAAGATTTTCTGCACCTATTGGTGAAATACAATCGGTTGGCGGTGATGAGATCTTTGTTTTTCTAATCCCTTTGAGAATTTTCTCTGCCATATCTCTGTTAATATCTTTTGGCTTTACGTTTGGCAAGATTGCTGCGTGTTCGCAAATTTCTTTTGCCGTTCCAGCACCCACTCTTGAGAATTCAGAGGTTAAGAATGATTGTAGTGTTCGAGATTCGGTGTAGGAAAGCATTCTTATGAGCATACCCAGTTCAATACCATATGGGTGTGGTTTGATTTCTTTTGGTGTTGGTGGGAGTTCTTCTACTGCTCGTGCAAAGATGTATTGCTCTGCTCTCGGATTAGTATAGATGATTGTGGTGTGTGGATTTGCAATTGCGGTTTGTTTGAGATATTCATCAATGGATTGTGATCCTTTTTGATAAGTTGCTTCCAGATCAAGCTCTACTCTGGTACCGTGTTCTTTTTTCCACTCTTTTGTAGATTCACTTACAATGTCTGGTTTGTTATTTTCAGTATCTAGTTTGAGCTCAAGAAAATTTGCTTGTTTATTTTTGCCTGTTTTTGAGGTGATTTTTGCAGGTTTTCCTGTGGTGAGTTGTGCGTACATGACAGATGCTGAAATACCAATACCTTGTTGTCCTCGTGTTTGAGAAAGTTTGTGGAATTTAGAACCGTAAAGAAGTTTTGCAAAGATTTTAGGAAGTTGTGCTTTTACGATACCTGGACCGTTGTCTTCAACAATCACTCTAAATCGTTTATCACCAAGTTCAATGACTTCAACAATGATTTCAGGTAAGATTCCTGCTTCTTCACATGCATCAAGAGAGTTATCTACTGCTTCCTTGATGGTGGTCATTAATGCTTTTCTTGGGTTATCAAATCCGAGTAAATGTCTGTTCTTTTCAAAGAATGCTGCAACGGAAATTTCACGTTGTTTTGTTGCCATTTCTTCAGCAGCGCTGAGTTTTGTTTGAGCCATCTGTGATAGAGCTTCTGGGGGGTTTTATAAAATTTACTATGAGGTTTATAATTTATCGACGATAGAATTTGTCTATAACATGCCTTCATCTGGCATAAACTTCATTTTTCTTCGCTGTTTTTCAAGGAATGTGTATACTGAAGAGTGTGGTGATCCTTGAATAAGCATGGAAAGTGCACGTTTACACATGGTTACGCCTGCAACTTCACCTATGATGGAGATGGTTTTCCCATATACAGAGATGTAGGTTTCGGTTAAATCTTCAATAGTTCTTCGAGATTTTCCCCCTTCACCAATGATTCTTCCTTTGAGGCGTTGCATATCATTTTTGTTTCGCGCTATGTCTTTGAGCTCAATGAGTTCAAATGAGTAATCAGGTTTTAGTAACAGAAATGCGAGATCTGGATTAAATCCTCGTGCGATTGCTTTGATAATTTCACGTGCAATCATGAGTTGAAGGCCATCATCGCCTGTTACCGTAATGACTCCTTCAACAGAATCCACGTCTAGAACAGTGTTTGTTTCTTTTTCGATCTTTCGCTTAATCTTGCCTTTTGTACCAATCACTATTGGAAGGCGCTCTTTTGGGATTTTGAGATCGTAGGAGTAGTTTTCCATCATTTTAGCAAATCCTCTGTGGTTTTTAATGCTTCCTCTTTTAAACCAAGTTTTCTAAAATGCTGATTGACATTGTAGAGATCACGTTCAAGATATTCTTTTGCATGTGGTGATTCTTTGGTGATGGATTGGGAAAAATCAATGATTACGGGTTTGTCATCAAGATTGAGGATGTTAAATGCACTTAGGTCTGCGTGCACAAGTCCTGCTTTGAGGATTTTTTTCATTTCTCTAATAATACCCTTGTAGAATTTCTCAGGATCGCTTGGTGTTGCGTCTTTGAGCTTGTCTGCAGGTTCTCCTATGAGTTCCATGAGGAGAATATTGTGTTTTACTTCAAGCGGTGTTGGACAGTTTACTCTTGCTTCTCGTGCTTTTAAGAGGTTTCTGTATTCACGCCTTACCCACGTGAAGATAATTTCTCTTCGTTTTCTTGAAAGTTTTGCAACTCTGGTGTCTCCTTGGAGATATTTATACATCTGCAGGAAGTCACAGGTCTCAAGACGGTAGATTTTGACAATTACAGGCCCTTTCTTACCTTCTCCGATAAAGACATTGGATTCTTTACCTACAAAGAGGGGAATAAGGGTGTCTATGACAAGAAATCCATCAGACTCTAGTTTCTGGAGATGAGAAATCGTGAAACTATCGAAAACGGTCTTCTCAGTACGGTATTTCTCTCTTGTCATGGCCTTGGAGAAACACAAAAGCTTTATAAAGGTATGGAACATTCCTTTTTTCAGATATTGTGACATTTCACACTCAATGTTGAGGAAACTCAGCACGAGGACCCGTCACGAGAGTACTCAGTGGAGCTTAAGGTGAAAATCCGAGCTATGAATTTGGGAGTTAGTGTTACGGGTCTCATTTTCACACATATCACAGACTAGACGTCTTATGACACGGGCGCAACAACGTGCTTTAGAACGCACATTCACGATCACAACACATACTGTATTATGACACCTGACCTTTCCTGTTGATTAGGTCACTTACGTGTTAGTTCTAAAGTATTTCAAACAGCGACAAGCTGTGGAGGAAATTAAAATGGGAAAAATAAGCCAAGTAAGTGCTAAATACTTAGTTCACGCTTCAATTCAAATCGATGGTGTTGTTGACAAACCAGACATCATTGGAGCAGTTTTTGGACAAACAGAAGGACTTCTAGGAAATGACCTAGAACTTCGAGAATTACAACGAAATGGTCGAATCGGCCGTATTGAAGTTACTACTGAATCAAAAGGTGGTAAAACACAAGGAACTATTCTGATTCCAAGTTCGCTTGATAAGGCAGAAACCTGTATTGTAGGTGCTGCTCTTGAAATTATTCAACGAATTGGACCATGTAATGCTAAGATTGTGATTAAGAAAATTGAAGATGTACGAGTAAGTAAACGAGATCAAGTTGTTGGTCGTGCAAAAGAGCTTCTTAAGACACTTGTTGATAGCGTTATGCCAGATTCTGCAGAAATTGCAGATGAGGTTGCATACTCTGTTCGAGTAGAAGAGATTACCACCTATGGTAAAGACAAACTTCCTGCAGGTCCTAATTTAGATGAGGCAGAAGAAGTTATTGTTGTAGAAGGTAGAGCTGATGTAGTTAATCTACTCAAGTATGGATTCAAGAATGTTATTGCAATGAATGGTACGAATGTGCCTCCAACTATTGCTAATTTATCACAGCAAAAATCCATTACTGTTTTTGTTGATGGAGATAGAGGCGGTGATTTAATTATCCGTGGCCTTGCTGAAGTTGCAGAAATTGACTTTGTAACCAAAGCTCCTGATGGTAAAGAAGTTGAAGAACTTGCTAAGAAGGAAATTAACAAAGCACTTCGATCAAAGATTGCATGGGAACAAGCAAAGCTTGATATGAAGAGCGGCAGCAGTGACGATAAACGAAAATCATCCAGAGATAGTAGAAGTAATGGAAGAGATCGTAATAGTCGCGATAGTAGATCTTCTCGAAATGATCGAAATAGCAGAGACCGACCTGAAAGAAATACTCGTGAGCGATCTACTCCTCGAGGCCAACTGAGTGCTGATGAGAAAAAAGCATTTAAGAAAATGGGTGAAGAAATGATTGGTTCACGAGGTGCTTGCCTTGTTGATGTTGATCTTAAAGTACTTGGAAAAGTTCCGGTAACTGGTCTTGCAAACACAATCAAAAATCTTGACAATGTACACGCTGTTATTTTTGATGGCGAAGTGGATAAGGATATTGCAGGTGCTGCAGATAAAGCAGGCGTGAAATTCCTTGTTGGTATGGATAGTCAAGTAAAGCAATCTGAATCTAAAGCAAAATTGATGAATATTGCTGATTTGTAGATTTTTTATTTTCTTTTTTTACTTTCTCTTTCTTTAGAAACATATTTATAGACGAATTCTAGAATAGATGCATGCCTTATGATATTGTAATTGGTCGTGGAAAGAGCGATATGGATAAGTATGGTATGAAAGGTACCATTCTTCTTGCTCGGCAGTATGTTACTATGGGTAGAACGACGTCTCTTAGCAATAATATTTACATGGATGTTGCAAAAGCACACGTGGTGTTTGTGTGTGGGAAAAGAGGTTCTGGTAAATCCTATACGATGGGTGCTATTGCAGAGGGTGCTGCTCAGATGGATCCTGAAATTAGTAAGAATCTTGCATTTATTATTCTTGATACGATGGGTATTTATTGGACGATGCGTTATCCTAATTTGAAAGATAAAGATTTACTTGATATGTGGAAGATTCCATCCAAGGGACTTGGAGTTGAAATCTTTACACCAGGTGGTTTTTTTAGAGAGTATCAAGAAAAAGGTATTCCTACTGATTATGCGTTTTCTCTTCGGCCTGATGAGCTGCAATCACAAGATTGGTTTTTGACCTTTGGTCTTGATCAAAATGATCCTGTTGCAGTGTTTATTGAACGGATTATTAACTCTATGAGAACAACTGGGAAATCATATGGTCTTTCTGATATTGTTGCAGCAATTAAAGCAGATGAAGAAGAGGAACGTGGAATTAAGAACGCTGCACTTAATCGATTTGAAAATGCAGAAGGATGGGGATTGTTTGATAAAAATGGAACGCCTCTTGATGATCTTGCAAAGGGTGGAAAAGTAACTATTCTTGATGTCTCTTGTTATGCAACAGCACCTAACGGATGGGCGATTAAATCACTTGTTGTGGGTCTTGTTGCGCAGAAGTTGTTTAATGAACGTATGGTCTCTCGAAAGAATGAAGAGTTTGCGATGATTAAGCAAATGACGACGTTTGGTGAAGTGGCGTCTTTGAAAAGTGATAGAAAACCATTAGTGTGGCTTGTGATTGATGAAGCACATGAGTTTTTACCACGGCAAGGAAAGACGGCTGCTTCTGATGCACTCATTACCATTTTGCGTGAAGGTCGACAGCCAGGTATTTCGCTTATTCTTGCAACACAACAACCTGGAAAAATTCATACTGATGTAATGACACAATCAGATACTATTCTTGCTCATAGATTGACGAGTCGTATTGATATTGATGCTCTTAAGATGCTCAGTTCTTCTTTTATGAATAAGGGTATTGATGAACACTTGCGTATTTTACCACATGTTCCTGGTGCTTCTCTTATTATTGACGATAAGAATGAGCGTGTGTTTTCGACTAGGATGCGTCCTCGAAGTACGTGGCACGGTGGTGAGGCACCTATTGCTATTGAAAAAGAGAAGAAGTTGTTCTAGAAGGTAAATTTTTATTAATCTGAATACATTTTATACCGTATGCCGTTTAGCAAAGCGTTTCCAAAAAAGATTGATGGTGCATCTTATCCTAAGTGGGAAGAGGTGTACTTGACGTATGAAGAAGAGATTACTGCAGAGGATGAGGCACGTAAAGAGAATCTTCGACTAATGAGGGAGTGTTTAAAGGATGCTAAAGGTATTCTTGGAGATACTGGGTATAAGGACGAACAAGAGAGTGTTGTTCGCATGGCTATTTCGCTTTTTGAAAAGCGATCATCTCATGAAATCTATTGGAAAGAGAAGAAAGCTAAAGAAAAGTTTGACAAACTCAGTAATGCTCGTAAACCGTCGGCCTAAGTGTGATTAGACTGGAAACAAATAGAATGGTGAAGAATACTATGAAGGTTGTTCCCCACGTCAGATTTATGATCCCCTGTACTGTTGATACCGTTGAAACCACTAATCCAAGAATGGATACTGCTGCAAACGTATTGTTAAGTGGAAAATATGATCGGTAATATCCTGCTGGCATGAATATTCTTAGGTAGAAGTGATATAAATATGTTTAGTTTTTGTAGATGAATTTGTCCACTTGAGATTTTGCCTTTTCTCTTCGTTTTTGGTGCTGTGCAAGGAATGTATTGATTTTTTCAATAAGTATTGCCTTAAGTTCTCCAGTAAGGAGTTTTCCTGATCTGTAGTCTGCTTCAATTTGAGCTAGTTTTTGATCATCTTCTTCAAAGAGCATTCGTAAATATTGGAATGAAACGTCAATGTCTGGGTTACCGCCTTTTTTTCTGTGTTCTTCAACGGTTTCTTTTCCACCAGAGAATGCGTATTTGTTTATTTTTTTCTTTACCGTCTTTGGATCATCTGTTAAATAGATAGATTGTCCTTCTGAAGAAGACATTTTTCCTTCAACTCCCGTAAGTGGTGGAAGAAACTGACATTGAATGGATGCCGGTTTGTAAAATCCTAGTTTTGGCAGGATATCTCTTGTGAGTCTAAAATGTGGATCTTGATCAATGGCATGCGGGATTAAACAGGGAATGTTCTTTCCTGCAAGTACAGATGGTAAAAACGCTGGAACGGTTTGCATGGATGTGTAAAAAATAGTTCCAATATTTGATTCATTGGTAAATCCAAATGTGGATTTTACTTGCGAATAGGTTATTTTTTTTGCAACCTTACAAGCCTGCTTGTAGAGTAGTCCTGCGTGTTGTGTGTCGACGATAAAATGTGTTTTTTTAGGATCAAATCCTATTGCAATAACATCTAGCATGTTTTCATGTAAGTATTTTTGTGTGTCTTCAAATGCAAGATCTTTTTTGAAAAGAAATTTTTCTTCATCAGGAAATTGAAACCAGAGTTCAACACCGTAGGTGTCTTGTAACCATTTTGTAAAGATGAGTGGAAAAATGTGACCTAGATGCATTGGACCTGACGGTGATCTTCCTGTGTAGAGAAAGAATTCATTTCCTTTTTCAAATTCATTAAATAACCAATTGAGATCTCTGTGTGCAAAGAAGATATTTCTTCTTATCATAAAATGTGATGTTCCTGCATCTGCTTCTAGGCGTTTTTTTAGTGCTGTATCAATTTTTTTTACGCCAAAGTCTTTTATGAGTTTTTCATAATCAACTTTTCCAGAAACATCCCAGGGAGTTACTTTTGCCATGAAAGGAATAGGAGATGTGGCTATTTAAATGTTTTGAGATAGGAAGATTTAAAAGGATATTTACCTATGATTGTGCATGAAGCATTCATATAGTATCACTTTTTTACTTTTGGGATTCTTTTTTCTATCACAGGTTATTGGTCTTGGTATTATTGCAACTGATGCATATGTGGCGCAAAGTGATGCTGGTGAAGTGGTGCTTACGTATCCTGATACGGCAATTGGAGAGCGTCCAACGCTTGAACCTAGTCAGTCTGTGTTGACTATTGTGTTTGCGATTGCTGTTGGAACCATCATTCTGTTTATTTTAATGCGATTTAAGCAATTTGCAGTGTGGAAATTTTGGTTCTTTCTAAGTATTTTCTTAACACTCTATATTTCATTTACTGTGCTTGTTGGAACATTTATTGCATTTTTTATTGCACTTGCGCTTGCACTGTGGAGATGGTTAAGACCTAATCCTTATGTGCATAATCTTACTGAATTATTTGTATATGCAGGTATTGCACTTATTTTTGTTCCCATACTAAATGTGATGTGGGTCACTGTTTTAATGGTCATTATTGCTGGGTATGATGCGTATGCAGTGTGGAAATCAAAACATATGATTAAACTTGCTGAGTTTCAGGCAGGCAATAAAACATTTGCGGGACTTTATTTTGGTTCTCGAAAGGTGGAGCGTGCTGCAACTCCTAAGGAATATAAGAAAAGTGGAAAAAGTAAACGAAAGAAAACCGTTCATGCTATTTTAGGTGGAGGAGATATTGCGTTTCCTTTGATTTTTAGCGGAGTTGTAATGCAATCATTACTTCTTGAAGGAGTGAGCAAAGTTTCTGCTTTTCTTCAAACCCTATTGATTCCTGTATGCTGTGTTGGAGCACTTTCTTATTTGTTTTTTAGAGGAACGTCTGCTCGTTATTACCCGGCAATCCCATATTTGCTTGTTGGTTGTCTTGTTGGGTATGTTCTTGTACTTTTGTAGTCTCGCCTGGAAACAAATTCAGTGTTTTATGACGAAGTCCTGCTGCATAGGACCCTGGTGAAATGAGTAATCCATCTTTTGCTGCAACCGTTTGCACTTCTGTTTCTAGTTGAATTTCTCTTGCAATTTGCAAAGGATCTTCTTTGAGTACTTTTGTTCCAAAGTGTGTAAGAATAGCAAGTCTTGGTTGAATTTGTTTGATGAGTTTTGTTACATCTTCTTTATTCATATTGTTTGAATCTTTTTTATCCACATAGGGCATGTTAATGATAAGGATGTCTGATTGTTCATATTGTTGGGCTAGTTCTTTGGTGTAACCCGTGTCACCTGTGTAGGAGAGCACGAATCCTGGGGTGAATAATTTGAAACCCAGTGCATGCGGATCTGAGTGCTGTGTTTTTAGTGCGTGCACTTCTAGGTGTTCAATACCTATTTTTTGTCCTGGCTCTGGGATTATTACTCGCTCAACACATTTTCTGTGAAAAGGAAGTAATTGCGCCGGTGTTGTTTCATCTCCCTCTGCAAAGGTTTTGTTTGCAATAAGCACACCTTTAGGATCTATACCACCATAAGACATTGCTTGTAGTATGATGTTGGTGTCATTGCAATGGTGAATGTGTGCATGTGAGACAAGTACTGCCGTTGTTGCTTGTATATTTACTCCTATCTGCCTTGCTCTTACAAGAGAACCTGGTCCTGGGTCTAGCAAGAATTGGTAGCCATCAGATATGATGAGTATCCCCCCAGACCCTCGAATCTGTTGATTAGCTACATTGCCAGAGCCAGTCCCAAGAAAGAGAATTTTCGATTCCACAGTAGAATTCTATAAAATTGGTTTTTAAGGATTTATGTAGTGCAGGGATTGCAAATGTTTATATAGGTATTTTGGGGTGTTTGGAGTATGGACCTGAGAACGTATAATCCTAAGAGCAAGAGATATGTTGTTTTTGATGATGTAAGAGGTACAAAGAGGCTTCTTAGTTATAGACACACGATCGATGGTATTTGTGGTAAATTGAATCAAATTCATGCATTTATTTTTGGTAGTCTTCTACAAAGAGATCATAAAGAGTATGTTCGTATATGTATTGCAAAGGGTGATGTAGATAAACGAATACAAGTAATTGGAAAGGAAATTAAACGAATTGAGAGAGAAATTCGTGATAGGGTTTCAATAACTGAACGAAATGTGAGAGAAATCATGTTTCTATATAAACTTCTTGTACCTCCTGTTGAGCGTTCTGATACTTCCAGAGAAGAGAGAGTGATTAAACGAGATCAAAAACGTGTTTCTGATATTTTTATTTCATTGATTGACCATATTAAATCGCTTGAGAAGTGAGCAAAGCTTTAAAAACGATGTTCTGATAGCATTGCTTGGAAGACTAGACTGGGAGGTTAGCCCTCTCCTGTTACTCCAAACGGGCTTTAGGGAGAGTTGAAGAAGGAAAAGCGGTTTTGGGATCTAGAAGTGGTCCTATTTGTAACCTACGATCCTTTGTCCTTCTTGATCGAAGCCCAATCGAACCGTGTCAGGCCGGGAACGGAGCAGCACTAAGAATGGGATTTGGTGCTTGAAGGGTTGCGAAGGGGAGGGAGCTTTTAGGGAAGCTGCTTTTGGTGAACTTTGCTCATTTTCCTTTGTGTCTTCCATTTTCTTTTATGGAAATATTTATTAGATTTTGATCTTTTTTTACAGTATGATAGGTAGTGGTGTGGGAATTCTTGTACTGCATGAAGGAAAAGTTCTTCTTGGGCGAAAACATCATGACAATGCGGTTTCTGGATCTGTGCTAGGTGGAGAGAATACATGGTCTTTACCAGGTGGAAAAATTGAATTTCATGAACAGTTTGAAGAAGCTGCTCTTCGAGAGCTCAAAGAGGAAGCGGGAATTAGTGTAGAGAAGGTACGTGTTATTTCAGTGAACAATGATAGAACAAGTGATAAGCATTTTTTAACCGTTGGTCTTCTTGGAGAGGGCGTTATTGGAGAGCCTCAAGTAATGGAACCGGATAAAATTGTGGAATGGAAGTGGTTTTCACTTAATGCTTTACCCGATAATCTGTATATGCCATCTGAGAAATTAATTAAAAATTATTTGAGTGGTTCTTTTTATATTCCTGAAGAACAATATATCAGATGATCGCAGATTTTATATAGTTGGATGATACTGATGTATGATGAGACTTCATTTTGGTATCATCAGTGTGTTCTTACTGTTTCTTGTTGCAGTGATTGCGCTTGGAAGCGATATTACGGGTGCTGCAGTTACGCAATTTGATTCTAAAGAATTTGGTTTTGTGTGGACTCTCTTTATTGGGTGTGTTGCTATGGGCTGTATTTCTGCAATGGCTGTGTGGTTTGGTTTTATGCCAAGAGAATAGCTGGTTTTGATGGTGCTGCGTTCTTTGCTTTTGGTTCTTGTGAATCATTTGCAGATTCTATTGTAATTTCTGCTTGAAATTGTTCTTTTAGTGATTCAATTGAATCGTTAAGTAGTTTTTCTTCTGTTTCTTTGGAGATTGATGATACTCCTTTTTTAATTAAACTAGGTAGGATTCTTGTGATGTCTTTACTGTGTTCTTTAAGATCTGTTGACATTATTTTTCCAATAATGTCTTTGAAATCTCTGTTGTCATTTGAAAGTTCTTTGCCAACGAGTGCGTATAAGTCATACTTCCAATTTGGTGAAGTGATGAGTTTAATTGATGAGATGGTATCTAATTTTGCAAGTTCTTTTGCTGTACTAATATCGTCAGTTAGATCTTTTGCGTATGCTTCTTGCTCTTCTAATTCAGGATTGATTTTTGATTCATCTGCTTTTGGCCAATCTGCTAGACTGATGAATGCACTGTTTCCTATTTTTTCCCAAAGCTCCTCTGTACTGTGAGGGCAGAAAGGTGACAACAGCTTTAGAAACGCCTCTAGTGTTTCTTTACTTTCTTCATCTTGGAGTAGGTCAAAAAAACCTCTTAGCTTGATTACTGCAAGATTGTATTTCATTTTTTCAATGTCTTCTGAGACGTCTCTTATGAGTGAGTTGATCTTGTGCTCGATGTATGGTGTTGATTTTCCTTGCTTTACTGTGCTGTAGTATTCAACAACTTTATCGAGGAATTTTACTGTCGATTGGAATCCTTTTTCTGACCAACTAAAATCTGAATCAGGTGCTGCAACAGATACTAAAAATAAACGAAGAGGATCTGCACCATGCTCTTCTATAATATCGAGTGGATTGATTACGTTACCAAATGATTTGGACATTTTTCTTCCATCTTCTGCATGTAGTAACCCTTGATTGAATACTCTGATTGCTGGTTCATCACATTGTACAAGACCAAGGTCTCTTAGAAACTTGGTGTAGAAACGTACGTAAATGAGGTGCATGCATGCGTGCTCTGCTCCTCCTATGTACATGTCAACAGGCATCCATTTGTTTGCTTGGTCTTTACTAAAAATTTCTTGAGCGTTATGCGGGTCTGTGTAACGTAATTGATACCATGAGGAATTAACAAAGGTGTCCATGGTGTCTGTTTCTCTCTTTGCTGGTTTTTGACACTTTGGACATGTAGTGTTCACAAAAGATTCAGATGTTGCAAGCGGATTTCCATCACCAAAGGTAACATCATGAGGTAGTTTTACAGGTAGATTTTCATCAGGAACTGCACCACACTGCTCACAGTAGATGATTGGGATTGGTGTTCCCCAGTATCGCTGTCTTGATACTAGCCAGTCTCTTAGTCTGTAATTTGTGGTCTTTTTTCCTTTGCCTATTTCTTCTAATTTTTTAGTGATGTGTTCTTTTGCATCGCCACTTTGCATACCATCAAATTCACCTGAATTAATCAGTTTGCCATTGCCAGTAAATGCTTTTTCTGTTTCAGTATTTTCAATGACTACTTTAATTGGGATATCGTATTTTTTAGCAAAGTCATAGTCTCTTTGATCGTGTGCTGGAACTGCCATGACCATTCCACTACCATAGTCGGCGAGTACAAAGTTACCCGCATATACTGGAATGTCTTCTCCTGTAATTGGATGCTGTGCGTGTGCTCCTGTAAAGACTCCTTTCTTTTCTAGTTGATCAATGTCTTCTTGACTAACTGATGATTGTTCTGATGCAAATGCTTCTACGTCTGCTTTTTGCTTATTTGTTGTGATCTCTAGTAATCGTGGATGTTGTGCTGAGATTACTAAGAAGGTCACACCCATGAGTGTATCTGGTCTTGTGGTAAAGACGTTCCAGATATCTCCATTAATGGTGAAGGTAACTTCTGATCCGTGGCTTTTTCCAATCCAATTGGTTTGTAGTTTGGTTATTTTTTCGGGCCACTGCTCTAACTTTGACATGTCATTGAGTTCTTCTGCATATTGTGTTGTTTTGAAGTACCATTGTGATAGAGATTTTACTTCTACTTTTGTGTCTTCGTGTCTCCAACATACTCCGTTTTGTACTTGTTCATTTGCAAGTACTGTGTTACATTTTGGACACCAATTTACTGGTGATTCTTTTTTGTATGCTAGTCCTTTTTTGAACAATTCAAGAAAGATCCACTGATCCCACTTGTAGTAGTTTGGATCGGATGTGTTAATTAATCTAGACCAGTCATAACTGTATCCTAATGCTTTTAGTTGTTTTGTGAAATTAAGAATGGATGCTTTGGTGTATTCTTCAGGATGCGTTCCTGCTTTAATTGCTGCATTCTCTGCTGGAAGTCCTAGTGCATCATACCCCATTGGATGAAGTACGTTGTATCCTTCCATGAATTTTTTTCTTGCGTAAATATCACCAATGCCATAGTTTACTGCGTGACCAATGTGAAGTCCAGCACCGCTTGGGTATGGGAACATCTCTAGTGCGTAGAAGGTTGGTTTGTCGTCTTTGTTTGCTTCAAAGATTTTTGCTTCTTCCCATTTTTGTTGCCATTTCTGTTCTATTTCACGCTTTGCTGTCATGAGAAAAAGGTGGAATGGATGATATTTAAAGTTATTGCGTCTTTCTATAGAATTGTTTGAGATAGGTTGTTCCTTTATACTCTACATGCTCATCATCTATGAGCGTTAAATCACTAAATACTTCTGTTAACTCATCATCTTGCCAGAATGAGAAATATCGTTCTTGGTTTGGATCGTGTGGGTCTTGAACCATTCTTTCTCCCCTGCCTTGCTTCATGCATACATAGAGTAAACCATTTTCTTTAAGTATTCTGTGAATGTTTAATGCAACACCGGGTAAGTCTTTTTTAGGAATGTGGAGTAGTGATGACACTGCCCATACGCCATTAAAGCTTTGGTCTGGAAAATCTATTTTTTCTGCATCCATTACTTTTGCAGTAAGTCCTTTTTGTTTGCATCGTTCAACCATTGATGGTGAAATGTCAACACATGTTACATCTAGTCCCTTATCGCTAAAAAATGCGGCATGATCACCTGCTCCAGCACCTATGTCAAGTACTTTATTTCCATGAAGGAGATTGAGAAATGTATCAAATTCTTTTCTTTCTGGAAGACTCATTAATTGTCTAAATTTTTCAGCAAACACATCGGGGTGGGCTTCATATGCTTGAATCGTTCTTGCTTTGTAATCATCTTCCATTTGTTATAGAAGACATGTTGCCTTTTTATTGATTATTGATGGTGTATGTGAGTATTCCCTTTACATCTTCAAATCCTTGTTTGAGGTAGAAGTCTTTTGCGTGCTGGGTTTTTACAATAATTTTGAGATTTTTCTTTGCGGTGCTCCATCGTTTAATCATTTCAACCAGGTATGTACCTACTTGTTTTTTGCGATAGTCTTCAAGGACAAAGAGATTGATTATTTCTGCGTGATCGGTGTTGTTTTGTGCAATGATAAATCCAATTGGAACGTCTTCTGTTGTTGAGGCAATAAGTACCATTGCTTCAGGTTCAAATACGTATGAGCGTAAATCGTCTTCAGAAAGGGTTGCATTTTCTTCTACTTCTTTACCAAGCAGTACATGAAAATCTTTTATTGCTTCTATGTGACCAAAAGATGCTTGTTCAAGATGAAATCTCATAAGAATAAAAAGAAAAAGAGGCTATTTAAGCCTTTTTGAATTCTGCAATGGTATCGATTAGATCCACGTGGCCGATCATTTGAGATCTGCAGCAGAATCGTTCAATGTTTAAATCGTCCAGTGCTTTTCTTACGCCATCTTTTTTGGACTTTTCTTGAAAGTCTTCATATAGATGGGAAAGTGGTTTTCCGCAACTGAAACATCTCATTGGTACAATCATTTTTATTTTCCTCTTTAACGGTAAGACTTTTGTCTTTTTGCTCTAGCTCGACCGCGGCAATTTGGTTTTCGTTCTTCTCTTTTACGAACGTCTGCAACAAGTAGCCTTCTGTCGTAGTCTAGGAATGATTTTTCTAGTTTTTCATCACTTTCAACAAGTGCTTTTGCAATTGCTTGAGCTACTGCTTCTGCTCTTGCATTTACACCGCCACCGTTTACTGATACGCTAATATCAATCTTTTTTACTGCATCTGGTGCAATAAGAAGTGGTGTTTGAATTTTTAGTCGTGCCATTCTTGGCTCGATGTGATCTACATGCTCGTTGTTAACTGTAACTACGCCTGTTCCTGCTTTGATGGTTGCTCGTGCAACTGCAGTTTTTCTTGCTCCGGATGCAATGATATTCTTTTGTTTTTTACTCATAGTTCTTTGCCTCCAAGTAGTTTACATACTTCAGCAACAGTGGTGTACTTTGAAACCATAGAGTTTTCAATGTGTGCTGCTTCAATTGTTTCTAGTTTTACGTCTTTAAACTGAGCAGGAATACCTTTGTAGCATTTTACTCTGTCAAGTGCGCTTCTTCCTTTTTCTTGTTTGTATGGAAGCATTCCACGAATACATCGTTTTACAAACTTAGTAGGAATTCTTGGGTAATAAGGACCAATTAGAGGAGCTCCTCGCTCTCTTCGTTGTTTGTATTTTTCAAATACTTTTTTCTTATCACCAGTGATGATTATTTTTTCTACATTGAAGATGTTCACTTCGTTTCCAAGCAAAGCTGCCTTTGCTGCAACGGTTGCTAATCTTCCAATTCTTAGGTCTGATGCGTCGATATTCATTTTATCCTAGGATCCTCAAGGTGGAAGCTTTTGGGTTTTTCTTAAGAAGTTCTTCAATACTGAGTACTTCACCCTTTGCTTCAAGGACTTTGTCCTTTGCTGACTGAGATATTGCAAAAGCTGCAACACTCACTTTTTTGTCAAGATCGCCATCACCAAGTAGTTTTCCAGGAACTACAAGGATTTGACCTTCTACTGCATTTACATTTACGCGTGATAGATTAACTACTCTTCGTTGTCTTGATGGTTTTTCAAGATCAGTAGCAATTTTCTTCCATACGCCTGCTTTATCAGCGATTGCTTTTTTCTTAAGTTCTTCAAGCAATACTTTTAGTTGATAGTTTGTTGGACCAGTTCGCTTCATTTTAACTAAATACCTTCTCAAATTCGTTTAGCGTTTCAGTGAACGTATCACATGCTGTTTCAAGTACTTCTACAGGGCCAAGTTGTCCCCATGACTCAAAACTAAAGATTAATTCTTCAGGATTTTCGGTGATCTCTACACTTCCTTCTGGTACTAGTGGAAGGCAAGTATCCCACATAAATCCTTTTGTTTCATCTTGTGGCACGAGTTTTCCTTTTTGTGCTTTAAAGACGCCCACTGGGCAATTCTTTACTACTTCTTCTGCATTGTCAAGGTCTTTTGTTTGCTTGAAGTTGTACGTGTGTGTGTACCAAGCAAGACCTGGTGCAAATTTCATGTGCTTTTTTCCTCTTCCAAGGATTGCTGTTGCTTCAAGTTCAATTTCTTGTCCTTTTAGCAGCTTTGCAATGATCATTTTAGGGTATACTGGTTTTACCTTTGGATCTTTTGATTTAATGTCAGATGCGTATACTGTGCAAGGACCTTTTGCTTGTAGTGTTAACTTTAGCTGGTACTTGAGTGCGTTTGCATCTTCATCAAGATCTTCCGGTGCAACTTCGTATGATTTTAGATCGGTTGATAGTGGAATGAGGCCTAGTCTATGTGCAAGCATTTCATCGTAGAGTGCAGATGAGTTTTCTCTAATTTCTACATCTTCGATTGCCATGGTTGGAACGGTTTCAAGTATTTCTCTTCGAACCATGTTTGCAAATGATGGCTGCATACTTACTTTGAAGGATACTTTACCATCTTTGATTTTGCCAAGTTGTTCTAGTTTCATACTCTTCGACCTCTTCGACCGCCTTTTGCTCTACATCCACCGTGAGGCACTGGTGTTACATCTTCGATAACGCCAATTCTCATTCCTCTTCGGGAAAGTGTTCTGATTGCAGCTTGTGCACCAGGTCCTGGATTCATTGGGCCGTTGTGACCACCAGGAGCTCGTGTTTTCACGTGAATTGCGGTAATGCCTTTGTCACGTGCTTCTTGAGCTGCTTTGTTTGCTGCTTGCATTGCTGCAGTTGGAGAACTTTCAAGTCTGTCTGACTTTACTACTTGTCCACCTGATGCTAGTGCAATGGTTTCAGAACCAGTGATGTCTGTAATATGAATTATTGTGTTATTGTATGAGGAATAAATGTGTGCAATACCCCATCTGATTTTATCCTTACTCATTTTTCACCTCTTCTGCTTTCTCTTCAGCTGGTGCTTCTGCTGATTCTTCTGCAGGAGCTGTAGACTCTTCTTTTGATTCTTCCTTTGCAGGTTTGATTTTTTCCATTTCAGCTGCAAGTTCTTCTTTTTCTTTGATGAATCGTTCAGGATGTTCTTCGTTGTCAAGTGCTGAGGTTTGTCTAAAGCCTACAGCGTTTTCTTCTTCAACAGTAACTAGGTATGATGGACTGGTAATTGCCTTTCCATTTACTGTTACGTGTTTGTGTGTAATGAATTGTCTTGCTTGTTTTGGTGTTCGTGCAAGTCCTTTTTCAACAAGAACGGATTGTAGTCTTCGTTTTGCAAGATCTTGAACATTAATTTCAAGTACTGCATCGTAGGATACTTCGCTTGTTAGTAGTCCTAGACGTTTTAGTCTTGCAAATAGCTGTTCAGTCTCTTTTTTAGACTGCTCAGTTGGAGATGCGGAAAGCTCTTTTGCTTTACGTTTGAAACGTGAGAGCACAGAGTGTACTTTCCAGATTTCAGCTTTATTTTTGAAACCAAATTCTTTGGTGAGTTCTTTTTCTTCAAGGATACGAGTTTTTTGCCAAGGATGAGATGGCGTTTCGTATTTTTTTCTTAGTTTTTTTGGATGGCCCATTCTACTTCTTCCTCTTTACGCTGGCAACTTTGCCCTTATTTCTTCTGAAGTTTGACTTGGTTCTTTGACCACGTACAGGAAGACCCCATTGGTGTCTTAGACCAATGTATGACTTCATCTTCTTGAGAACTTTGATGTCTTCTTCTCTTACATAACGCACATCGGTTGTGGATATGTGCTTATCAACGCCCGTTTCTGGTTCGTTTCTTCTGTTTAGCATCCACACTGGGATTCCTGCTTTAACAGGATCTTCCAGAAGCTTTTCGATTTTAGCAATTCCTTCGTCGCCAAGATCTAGTGCTTTACCAAATTTGTCAAGTTTGAGTACTTTACAAATTGCGTTAGAGAACATAATACCTACGCCCTTTATCCCCGTTAGGGCAAAGAGTACTTGCTTATCACCGTCAATATCGGTGTTTGCAATACGGATTAAATTTTCGATGTATTTTTTTGCCATTTTCAATAGTTGTTAGAACGCGCTGTATTTTCTAGTCCTTGAAAGCGCGCCCTGTTGGACTCGGACTAATTAACATTGAAGAAAAAGGAGTCATTTATAAAGGTTGCCGTTAGGCAATTTGGCGGAATATGTGCGTTATTTCGCTTGTAGCACCACATTGTGCTATTAATGACTGAATGACGAGGGTTTGGTGTTTATGATGAGCTTCGAGTAGTCGATTATATTCGCGTTCATCCATCATTGCAAGCACATAATTGTTTTTCAGATGTTTAATACTACTATTTCCTTGATCAAGTATGTCCGTTCCTGTAAGTATCCCTTGAGGTAAGACTACCGTATCACTTGCTTGCCTTGTCTTGGGATTTCTAAACTGTTCTGGTAAAAATCCAATGAGTACGGATTTTTCATGTGATCCTACCTTATGTAGATAATAGAACTGATGTTCTTTGTATGCAAGATAGACAGAACCTGACTTTGTGTAGAAAATAAACGATTGAATTTCTTTGTTTTCGTCTTTTTTACTGAATAATCCCATTCTGGTGTAGAGTTTGTTTGAGTATTTAATTGTTTGTAGAATTTATGCGTCTTCTTTCTTTTCAAAGACAATGTTGAGAACATGTTTTGCCCAATCATCGAGCATATGATAATATTCGCCCATGAGGTCAATGTTGAAGACGTATTCTTCACCTTCAACTGTGGCAGTCATTGCCACGTGGCGTCTGAATTCTTCAGATTTGGTGTAGGTTTGTCTTCTTGCTTTTCTTAGAAAGAAAAAGAGCTCGTATGCATCCTGAATTTTTTCATCATCAGGATAGAGTTCTTTTACGGTGTTGATTTTATCAATGAGATTGTCTGGAATAAAGTGAAGATCATCTTTGTCTTTGTGGTATTGGAGAAGGAGAACGGTCATGTGCTCAATGGTGATGACGATTCTATCAATGAGGTTTCTAATGACGTCTACTGTTCTCGTATATTTGAGACTTACATAGTAAGAATGTTCTGCTCTTCGAAGGGAGCCTCTGAGTTCCTCGATAAGTTCTTCTAGATGTTCGTTCACGGGTTTAAAAGGTAAGCTCCATCTCTATAAATACTTTTGCCTTCTTAAAGTATAAAAGGGCCTGATTTTCTGTAATTGACGTTGCATGATAGCTTTCATCAAAAAATATGAGTTTGTCTTTTTTTGCCAGCTCTACCATTGCTTCTTTTTGTTCTTGTATGAGTTGGTGTAGTTCTTTTAGTGTATGTACTTCTTCACTGTATTTTGGGTTTGTTTGTAATTTGAGAAGTTGTTCTTCAAACGTGTCTCCAAGAGGTGCTATTTTTTCCTTCATTGCCTCATAACAATGTGTGATTATTGGAAATAATAGCTTTGTGTCTTTTGCAAATGTATAGACATAGAAAAATTGAGCTGCAATTGCAAGATTATTCATCTTGGAGTTGAATAATTGCCTCTGCAAGATCGCCTGTTTTCTTTAGTGCTTCTCTTGCTGCTGCTTCTGATACGCCTGTTTGAGCAACGATGGTTTGTACATCTTCTTCTGAGATTTGTACTTCAGATGTTTTTTCACGCTCGTGTGCTTGTCCAACTATTTGATAGGTTTCTTGACCCATCATGTTTACTTTAGAAACTTGAGGATTGGTAATGACGATTTCTTTGTCTTCAGATTTGATGATTACTTCAGTTGCAGGGATGTCTATTTGTGTCATACCTAGCTGCTTCATCATCTGCTGCATTTTTTTGGGATTCATTCCTGGAATCATCTTATGCAAACATGTGCAATAGCACCATTAATACGATTACTGCAACACATAGAATAATTACATGCATTGGTTGGAGTTCAATTGATGATTTGTATTCATCAAAATATCTTACCAGGCCACCGATTCCGGAAGGCATTGATACTTTGTTGTCTTTTGCCATAAAGAAAAAGAAGAGGTATTTTCTATATAAAGTTATCTTATTGGGTGTGCTTATCTATGATTCCTTTAATATTTGGTCTAAAGTAGTTTGGTCCTTTGAGGACTTTGCCATCTTCTCTTAATATTGGCTTGCCATCTTCGCCGAGTTTGCTCATGTTGGAATTGTGCACTTCTGAGAATACTTCGTCAAGTGGTATGCCATAGGATACTGCTGTTCCATTGATGATGTAGATCATATCTGCTAGTGCGTCTGCAATTCCTACGATGTCATTTTCCTTTTCTGCTTCAACGTACTCTTGCCATTCTTCTTCTAGGAGTGCGAATCTGAGTTTTCTAATGTCTTCTTTTGGGAGCGTTGGTTTTTCTTCGATGTGTGCGTTGTAGATGTTGTGAAAGTCACGTACTTTTTCGTATTGTGTTTTGTTGTCCATGATGTGTTTTTGGAAGAGAGGTGATATAAATATTTTGTAAAAAGAAAATAAGAAGAAGAAAAAATAAGAAGAAGATAAGCCACCATCTGTCTACAGTTTCGACTGTAGGCTACGAAATCCATCTGCGCTACGCTTGATTGGATAAAAAAGGATAAAAGAAAAATAAGAAGAAGGTAAGCCGCCTTCTGTTGCCAGCCTATGTGGCAGTGTGACATTCTACTTAGCGCCCAAAACGGACTTGCACCGGCCAGGTCTGCTACACGCATTATGCGTGCACAAGGTGGAATATCACCTCACGTTTCATCCTCGCTGCAGGAAACATCAGGATTGCTCCATCATCTTTTACCTGCGAAGGTATCGTTTCTGCTCAGTTGCCCAAGGATCACTCCCTGATGACTTTCGTCATTAACTGCTTATTGGTGGGCGGACTTTCCTCAGTGTGGCTCAAAAGCCTCGATGATTTTGTGAAACATCGCATATCGTTTGAAGGATATACACCGTGAGTCACCTCTTCTTCTTAGTATATGGGATGTTTTTGTAGTATTTAAAGGTGTAGGGTAGAGTTAGAGTATTTTTTGGTAATTGAACTTCTCTAGCTGTGATTGAATGTCCTTGTAGGTTTTTCCACAAATTATACCACCTGCCACAAATTCTTCCTTGGTAATGTCTGCTCCACAAAAAGAAGGTGGTGTGAATGCATCTCTTTGCTCAAGAGAGGTAAATTCAAAGTCAACTACAACAAGTCCCTTGAGATCTGCTTGAAACACATCAATTTCTGCAGTGTGCTCATTTACTTTGTAGAAGTATCGTATTTTGTGAACTTTTTTGCCATCAATTTGTGAAAGAGCTAAAAATTCGTCTTCTGTAAGGTGAATCGTTTCTTCTTTTTGATGTGATGGATCATTATCGATGGGTTGTTTTTTTGTTAATTCAAATTTGGTTCCATTTTTTCTTAGTCGAAGAACTGGATGTCTGTCTGATTTTGGGATGTATACGTCAATTATTTCCTTACTTGGATATTGATTTAAGTCTTGTGGGATTGATGTTGCTAGAAATGTTCGTTCAATTTCAATCATCTTGCTCTTCTTTCATCTTCTCTACAGCGTTTTGAAATGCTTCAATTTGCTTGTCAGATAAAGCTTTGAATTTGAGGTATTTGATTTTAATGTCACGAAGAAACATGCTTTTTTCGTAGTATTCTTCTGGTATTGCAAAGAGTTTTTTTACTTTTGGATCTTCAATCTCGCCTTCCATTTCTGGTTTTTGACAGTTGTAACAGATTGGGAATCTGTTTCGTGGTGTTGTGAGAACGTATTTCTTTTTGCATCTAAAACAGAGTTGCTTATATTTTACCATTACGAGTCCTAGAGAGAGATCATTTATAGTCTTTTCGATAACAAAAAACGTGGTTTTTATGATCAATCCTTTTTCTTTAGCCAGAGTATTTTGAATTCACCTTTTCCTGAGTGGATAGTTGCTTCTTTTTCTGTAGAGAAGTAGTTGTTGTCTACGGTAACGTGTGGTTCTACAAGCAGCACGGTTTTTTTGGCGATGTAGTGTGCTTGATGACAGAATTGATAGAAGTCTTTTTCTGAGAGTCTTGGGATGAATGTAGCAATGAGATCTATTTGATGTTCTTCGAACTTTTGATCGAGTGCTTCAATATTTGTTCGTGCTACATCTATTCCTTTGGTTGCTGATATTTTGAGATTCTTTTTGAGTGCTGCAACGTCTTTGAATTCAGGAGAGGAAGCATAGATCTCTGCTGTTTGGTCCTCTTCCTCCATGTCTTCGAATAGATCTTCAAAATCAATGTCTTTGTAGTGTTGTGATTTCGTAAATCGCATGTGATCCCAATCAAAGTATCGTGGTGATCTTCTTTGTTGCATATGTAGTGCTTCTATTGTAATGGTTCCATCTTTTGCTAATGGATCAAGTAGAGATGTTTTTTTGGTATACCCTGCCATTCTCAGAAAAGAGTAGGCAAGTGTTCCTTTGAGTGATTGTTTGTTGGTAAATACCCTGTAGTTTCGTTTTGGCATTTCACCTGTGAAGTCAATGTATGTTTTACTATTGTATACATAGAATTGTACTTCTGGTTTTTTGAGATCTACTGTGTAGATATTGTCCTTGTTTATTTCTGCACCAACATCGATTTCTTCTTTTTTGTTTTCAGAGCGTACACAAAACGTCATGCCTTCTTCTAGCCAATTTTCTGCTTTGTCTTCAAGCAGAACACGAAGGGTTGCTTGAGAGAGGTAGCAATATGTGAAGAGTTCTTCTTCAGAGCAGGAAAATGAGATTGCACTTTCTTGAATGGTTGCATTTTTTCCTAGAAGTTCCTTTACTTCTGTCTTTGCAGCTTCTTCTGCTCCTTTGTGCACGAGTGATATGATGTTCATAGTGTTATGAAAGTATGTTTGCTTAAAATGCTTTTGTCTTTAGTGTGCTGATTAGAGAAATAAGAGAATAATTAGATGAAATCTTCTGGTTCATCTTCGTCGTCTTCAGAATCTTCTTCAGGCTCATCAACGGTTTCTTGAACATCTTCGAGTTCTTTTTTGATGGATTCCTCAATGTCATCGTCATCATCTTCGATTTCTGGTTCTGTTTCTTTTGCTGCTTGCTTTGATACTTTTTTGGGTTCTGATTCGTCTTCGACATCTGCTACAGGTGTTGTTGGTGTTTCTTCTGCTTTTGCTTCTTCTACATCAGTGTCGTCTACGTCTTCTTTTGGACATTTTGCAACAGCCATTACTTGATCGCCATCTTTTACTCTCATAACTCTCACACCTTGTGTGTTTCGACCAATTGTTGAGATGTCATTTGCATTTACTCTGATTGCAACACCGTTCTTTGAGATGAGTAGGATGTCTTCACCATCAGTGATGTGTTTAATTGCAACAACGCTTCCGTTTTTGTCTGTTGTTTTGATATTGATTACTCCAGAACCACCTCTGTTAATGAGTCGGTAATCTTCGATGATCGTTTGTTTTCCAAATCCTTTGTTGGTTATGGTGAGCAGTTTATTTTCATCTCTTGCTTTAACCATACCTACGACTTCATCATTGCTTCCAACTTTAATTCCACGTACACCGCGTGCTGATCTTCCCATTACTCGAAGATCTGTTTCTTTGAATTTGACTGCTCGTCCATTTTTGGTTGCAAGAACAATTTGTTGTTTACCGTCTGTTGGTACAACTGTGATGAGTTCATCATTTTCTGCAAGACTGAGTGCAATGATACCACCATTTCTTGGTCGCGCAAAGTTATCAAGTGATGTTCGCTTTGCTGTTCCGTTTTTGGTTGCAAATACCAAATATTTTCCTTTTTCAAAATGACGGATTGGAATGACTGTTGTTACTTTCTCACCTTTTTCTGTTCTTATGAGATTAATGATTGGTGTTCCTTTTGCTGTTCGTGAACTTTCAGGCAATTTGTATACTTTTTTCCAGTATACTTTTCCTTTGTCTGTAAAGATAAGAAGGTATGCGTGTGTTGATGCGATGAAGAGTTCTTCTACAAAGTCTTCTTCTTTTGTTGTTGCTGCAATAATTCCTTTCCCACCTCGTCCTTGTGCTCGGTATGTTGAGAGTGGTACACGTTTTACGTACCCTGCGTGTGTTAGGGTAACTACCATGGTTTCTTCTTTGATGAGATCTTCGTCCTCAATATCTTCGATTTCACCTTCTTCAAGGTCAGTTCGTCTTCCATCTCCATAGAGACGTTTCATTTCAGCTAGTTCTTCTTTTATGATTTTGAGAATTTCACTATCATTTGCTAGAATGAATTCTAATTCTTTAATTCTCTTGAGTAGCTCTTCTTGTTCATCACGAAGTTTTTTTTGTTCGAGTGATGAGAGTTTTTGTAGTCTCATTTCAAGAATTGCTTTTGCTTGTTTTTCAGAGAGTGAGTAGTCTGCTTGTAGTGTTGCGGATGCTTCTTGTGCGTTTGCGGATTTTTTTATTTTTTCAACTACCGCATCAATGTGATCTAGTGCAATTACTAGACCTGCTACAATGTGTTCTCTGTCTTTTGCAACTTGTAATTCGTATGCTGTTCTTCTCGTTACTACGAGTTTTCTGTGCTTAAGAAACTCACTGAGCATTTCTTTTAGACCAAGTACTTTTGGCTCTTTGTCTACAATAGAGAGCATGAGCATACTAAATGATTCTTGTAATCTTGAGTGTTTGAAGAGTTGATTGAGTACAACGGTTTCGTTTGCGCTTTGTTTGAGTTCAACCACTATTCGCATACCTTCTCTGTCGGATTCATCACGAAGATCTGATACCCCTTCGATTCGTTTGTCTCGTACATTTTCTGCGATTTGTTGAAGAAGATTTGATTTGTTTACCATGTATGGAATTTCGTGAACGATAATTTTCTTTTTCCCATTTGTTTCTTCGATACTGGTTTTTGCTTTAACGATGACTTTTCCTCGTCCTTTTGCGTAAGCACTTTTTATTCCCATGGATCCTGTGATAATTCCACCTGTTGGGAAGTCTGGACCTTTTACGTGTTCCATGAGATCAGTTACTTCACATTCGGGATTATCAATGAGTACTTCCATTGCATCGCATACTTCTGAGAGATTGTGTGGCGGGATGTTTGTTGCCATTCCCACTGCAATTCCGGATGATCCGTTGATGAGTAAATTTGGAACTTTACATGGAAGGTATGCTGGTTCTTTGAGTGATCCATCAAAGTTTTCTACAAAGTCAACAGTATCTTTGTCTAGGTCCTTGAGAATTTCTTCGGAAAGTCTTTGCAGTCTTGCTTCAGTGTAACGCATTGCTGCTGCTCTATCTCCATCAATGGATCCAAAGTTTCCTTGACCGTTAATCAATGGGTATCGCAGGGAAAATTCTTGTGCCATACGTACCATGGAATCGTATACTGCGGTGTCACCGTGCGGGTGATATTTACCAAGTACTTCACCTACAATACGTGCTGATTTTTTGAATGGTTTATTGTGAAGCATGCCAAGTTCTGACATTGCATAAAGAATTCTTCGGTGGACTGGTTTTAGTCCGTCACGCACGTCAGGGAGCGCTCTTCCGATGATTACACTCATGGAATATGCAAGGTAAGACTTCTTCATTTCCTGCTCTATTTCTTGCGGAATGATGTCACTATTTTCAGTCTTATTTTCTTGTTCTTCCATGGTATTTCAATTGGGCATCGATTTATAAGTATTATGCCTCAAATACGTTTATAGATTGCGTTTTTTATAAGAAATGACTTCCCACAATAGACGCATTGTTTTCTTTTGTTTGCAAGTGATCCAAGAGGATTGGTTTTTTGATTATTTCCACACTTTGGACATTTGACGAGAATCATTTTTCGAACTCAGAGAGTTGTTTGTTTTCCTTTTTTGATTCGAGTACTTGCTGCTGCTGCTTTTCTACTTCTTCTTTTTTTTGCTTTGCTTCTGCTGCTTTTTCCTCGGCATCGTTGATTGATTTTGCAAGGTCTTCAAATTCTGCAAAGACTTCTTTTACTTTGTCTTTTGGTAGATCAAAGTACTCGAAGAATTTTTGTGTGAGTTTGAGTTTAAATGAACGTCCAAATTTTTCTTTCATGACATAGCCCATTTCCACGAGGTTTTTAATGTGCTCATATGCGTGCCCACCACGTTGGTTAATGACGTCTGCTTGCAAGATTGGATAGTGAAATGCAATAACACCAAGTGTTTCAAGTGTTGGTCTATCAAGTTCTGTTTTTGTTACAATGTTTTTTACAAGATCCAAGAATTCATCTTTTACGGTAAGCTTCCATTGGTTGTTTTGATTTACAAGTTGAAGTGCTGTTTCTTTTTGTTCGTATTCTTTTTGTAGTTCATCTAATTGGACCTTGAGTTTTTTTGGTGTAAGGCCAAGAATTTGCATGAGTTCTTCTTCAGTAACCCATCTTCCATAAGCAAATAGTATTGCTTCGGTTTGGAGTAATTGTGGTTTCACTTTGCGTATTTCTCACCGTCTTTTTTGATCATGTTTTGTTTTTCCATGTTCCCAAGGATACTATCCATTTGGTCTGCTGGAATGCCAATGATTGCTGAAATTTCTTCTTTTGTTTTTGGTGTTTCTAATGTATGTATGATGAAATTAGCAAGAAGACGGTTGGTATTTTTTTGCATAATTTTTACTTTTGCATTTGAGTTTTTCAGATGCATATCTAGTTTATGGATTGTTGCAAGCATATCGTTTAGTGAACTACTAAAGTCTTCTTGTTCCATTTCTAGCTTAGATGGTTCGATAATGTCAATTGATGATGGCATAAAGTCAAAGCAAAATTCATATACTTGAATCAGGCTGGCAAACCCCATTTCAATCTCTGCAAAGGTGGAAAATAGATCTTTTTCTTCACTTACTGGAGCAATATCTTTCTCAAAGATTTCAAATTTAGATTTATCTAGTTCTTCCATTACTAGATTCATTGTTTTCTCAACGTGCTCCTTTGGAGAACCTGCTATTTCCATTATGGTTCTTGCTTTTATCATAGATGATTATTTAGGGCAGTGATTTAAAAAGTTTTGTGGTGTTTTTCCGTATTAGTAGAGGGGAGAGGATAAAATAACCACTGGGCAATACTACCAAAAGTTTAAGAAGGGAAAAGAGGATTACTCAGTGGGGGTTACGTAGATGAGACTATTTAAGAAAAAAGAACTGTTTTTACCCATTCCACCGCCACCACCATTGGCGTTTGATGAATTGCCTAAGGCAGAGCATGTTCTTGATGCACCAGAGATGATTCCACCTATTAGTGTTCCTTCTGAAAATGATGAGCCAGTAGCGCTTCCTGAAGATCACATGGAGAGTACTTCCAAGGCTCCACCAGCCCCTGCTGCTGAGGTAAAAGAGGCTCTGGCTGCTGAAAAATATGTTGAAAAGAATGATTACGAGACAGTTCTTTTTGATTTATCTACTATGGAGAGCACCATTAGAGACTCACAAGGCATCATGGACGATTTACTCACAATTAAGAGTGATGCAGATCACTCATTAGAAGAATGGAGGGCAACGTTAGAAGACGTAGAAAGGAAACTCTTATATGTCGATAAGGTGTTGTTTGAAACTAATGAATAAAATGCCCGTTTTTATCAAAGTTGATCAGTACGAAGATGTACTTGACCTTCTTGAAGTCGTACGACAAAAAATTGATACTGCAAAAAATACACTTTCTCATATTCAAGAACTGAAATTACAGGAAGATGCAAAGCTTCAAGAGTGGTCAACACATTTGCAAGATGTTGAAAGAAAGCTCTCTTCTGTGCATAACAGACTTGGAGAACCAAATCAATGAGTCAAGACTATTTTGTTGGCATCGACCAACCCGTTGAAGTGAGAAGAGATGTTCTAGAATCGTCTCGAAGTGTGCTAAAAGCACTACAAGCGTATGAGGATCTTGCAGACATTCGAACAAAGAAGATAAAAATTACATTATTATTTCAACATCAACTCAAAGATGTGCAGTCAAGTATTCGAAAAGTGCGACTAACTCTTCCAAAAATGCAAAACGCGGTACGAACGGGAACGAGTAAAAAAGTCACTTCTGGTGCAGTTAGAGCAATTGAGAAAGAGCTTGCAAGCATTGAAGAAGAACTTAAAGAGCTGAATTCTTAAATCGATTAATTTTTTATAGAGCGTGTTTTTCTTGACAAAATGTTATTGCGCAGTTTCCGGAGCGGTCAAACGGGATGGACTCAAAATCCATTGGCTTAGTGCCTTCGCAGGTTCGAATCCTGTGCTGCGCAGCCTTTTTCTTCGAGAAGATTTAAATATATACTCTGATGCATGGGTTTCATGATTGAAATTCGTGCGATTGGCGGTTATGAACAAGTGGGTGGAAATATGACCGCTGTTCGTGTTGATAATGAAGTAATTATTCTTGATATGGGTCTTGAGCTGGAATCGTATATTGCAGTTGCAGAAGATGATGAAGTGTTTCACAAGGATGTGAAGGTACTTGAGAAAGTAGGTGCTATTCCAAAAGTAAGTACACTTAAGGACTGGAAGGAAAAAGTAATTGCGGTTGTTCCAAGTCATGCGCATTTAGATCATATTGGTGCAACACCATTTTTACTCAAGGAGTTTGATGTTCCTGTGTATTGTACTCCATTTACTTCTACTGTTGTGCAAAAAATTCTTGAAGATGAGAAGATCAAGGTAAAAAATCAATTTAGAACATTGTATGCGAACTCAAAGGTGAAGCTTAGTGAGAAGATTACACTTGAGTTTATCCATGTAACGCACTCTACGCCACAAGCTGTTATTGTTGCTTTGCATACCCCATATGGTACTGTGCTGTATGCTAATGATTTCAAGTTTGATTTGTATCCTGTGCTTGGGAAGAAACCTAATTTTAAACGACTTGAAGAACTTGGAAAAAGTGGAGAGGTTGTTGCACTGATTACTGAATCTACGTATGTTGATGATTATAGGAAGATGCCATCAGAAAGTGTTGCAAAGCAAATGCTTAAGGACATCATGATTGGAAGTTATTCACAGGGCAAGGCCATTGTGGTAACCACGTTTGCATCTCATCTTGCTCGTCTAAAAAGCATTCTTGATTTTTCAAAGAAACTTGGAAGGAAGCCTATTTTTCTTGGGCGAAGTTTTGCAAAGTACATTGATGCTGGAGAACAAACAGGTATTATTGATTTTTCAAAAGATGCTGAAATTATTAAGTATCGAACACACATTAATCGAACACTCAAAAAAGTGATGGCTTCTGGAAAAGAGAAATATGTGCTTATTGTAACTGGACACCAAGGGGAGCCAAAAGCAACGTTGTCTCGGATGGCTCGTGGAGAAACTCCATTTTCATTTGATGGAGAAGACCATATGATTTTTTCATCATCAGTTATTCCAAATCCACTTAATCAAGAACGAAGAAAGGAACTTGAAGAGTTGTTGTCACAACATCAGGTTCGAATCTTTAAGGACATTCATGTTTCTGGCCATGCGGCAAGAGAGGACCTTCGTGATTTACTACTCATGGTTAAGCCAAAGAATATTATTCCAACACATGGTGAGCACAAGCACAAAGGAGCGTTTTTAGATCTTGCTTTGGAGATGGGTTTTGCTCGAGATCAGGTGCATATTTTGCGTAATGGCGAGGATATTCGAGTAGATTAATTTCTTACTACAATAATGCTTATAAACAACCTCAGATTTGGTATGTTGGGGGAAACACATGAAATTAACACTTGCTGAACCAAAGTATTTGAAAGAAAGTATCAATATTATTTCTGAACTCGTAACAGAGGGTAGATTCAAGATTTCATCAAATGGAGTAGAGCTTGTTGCAATGGATCCGGCAAATGTTGCCATGGTCATTTACAAGTTACTTTCAAGCTGTTTTGTTGAATACAATATTGAAGGTGAGAGCGAGCTGTGTGTGAACTTACATAATCTTAAGCAAGTCCTTAGACGAGCAAAACCAAATGATACGTTAACACTTGAAGTGGGTGTTGATAATAAGCTCAATGTTATTTTAAAATCAAATACTACGCGTAAATTTTCTCTTCCTATTATTGAAATGGAAGATAAAGAGCAAAAAGTTCCTGAGCTTACTTTTCCAGTAATTGTTGAGACTGATACTTCACTTATTAGCGATGCTATTGAAGATGTAAGTGTTGTTTCTGAGAGTTTATCGTTGGTGTGTGAGCCAAGTAAACTTACCGTTAAAGGTGAAGGGGATATTTCTAAGGCACAGATTGAAATTCCAGGTGATGAAACGACTGTTATTACTAATGATGATAGTGATCCTGTTCGATCAAAATATTCTATTGAGTACCTTAAAAAAATGATGATGGGTGGAAAGCTTACTGATAAGGTTAAGTTATTGTTTGATAAGGACTATCCACTCAAGATCGACTTTACTGAAGTTGATAAGGTGCAACTGAGTTTTATTCTAGCTCCAAGAGTTGAGAATAATTAGTTTTTCTTTGTAAACTCTATTCTTTTTCTTACAATAGTTCTAAAATATTAGTGATGTACTACTCTGCAGTAGTTTAACCAGTTAACTTTATAAAGAATAGGCACGAGGGAGAGATTTATAGTCACGCATGGGGTGAAAACTATAGTATGCAGTACATTTATATATGGTAACGTCTCATATTAAAGGTTAAATAATGGCGACAAAAAAGGCACCAACAAAGAAACTGATTGTAAGCACTGTAAGCGAAGCAGTGGGCGAAGATGCGCTTGATATCGTCTTTTATCTGAAAGGAAAAAAGGACATTTCTGAGTTTACTATTGCAGAAGATCTTGACATTGAGATCCATCAAATTAGAAATATTCTCTACCGACTTAATAATGAACACCTGGTTACGTATCGAAGAAAGAAAGATCGTGAAAAAGGGTGGTACATTAGTTATTGGACGTTTAATGACCCTAGAGTTCGTGAACTTGATTTAATTCTCAAAGAACGAAAGCTTGAGAAGTTTAAAGAGCGACTGTTTAATGAAGAGAAAAATAAGGGCAATTACTTCTTATGTCCAAGTACGTGTGTTCGAATGGATTTTCCAACGGCAACTGAGCATGATTTTAGATGCCCTGAGTGCGGAAGTATTCTTAACCAGCAAGATAATACACGAACTATTGAGATGCTGCAAGAGAAGGTTGCAGAGCTTGAAAAAGATATTAAGAAATTGAAATAAAAAAGTTAAGAATTATTTTATTTATTCTTCTGATCCGCCACCAAAGTTTGGTATTGCTGATCTTGAAATGATTACGATGTCACCGATGCTTCTTACTAGGTTGTGAGGTACGAGTACACCTTTTGCACCACCAAGTACAGAGCTTAAGAATGAGTTCTTTGTAGCGCGGATTCTCCACATACTTACTTTTGTTTTGGTAAGCACGAGTTCTTCTACGTCACCGAAGTATTCTCCACCATCTGTGTATACTTTCATATCATATACGCCGGAAATTCGTTTGAGCTTTAGCATGATTATCCCTCCAGACTTTCATTAGTATTTGGGCGTATTTAAATGTTTTGTAAGCGTAGCATAGGTTTTTAAAGTATAGAATAGTACTGGATCGATGGTATTTGAGAACCTTAGACTGATTGGAAGCTCGCATATTTCACCAGAGTCTGTGTCTGAGATCAGAGAACTTCTGCAAGGAGACGTTGATATTGTGTGTCTTGAACTTGATAAGCAACGATTGCATGCATTGCTTCATCCTGATGAGCAGAAACAGAAGATACGATTGCGTGATATTCTTAAGATTGGTATTAAGGGATGGCTTTTTGCAACGGTTGCTAAGTGGGGCGAGGAGAAACTTGGTAAGATGGTTGGAACAAAACCCGGTGTTGAAATGCTTGAGGCAGTAAAGATTGCATCACAGCGTCAGTTGAAGATTGGCCTTATTGATCAGAACATCAATATTACCCTTAAACGACTTTCTAAAGCTATTACGTGGAGAGAAAAGTTGCGGTTTGTGCGAGAGCTTTTTAGGTTTAAACGTGAGATTCCTTTTGATCTTCGAACAGTGCCTACTGAAGAAGTTATTGAGGTTCTTGTAGAAGAGATGCGGCAAAAGTTTCCATCTGTGTATCGTGTTCTTGTAGAAGAGCGAAATGTAGTGATGGCAAAGCGTCTTAGAAGATTGTGTGAAGATCATCCTGATAAGCAGATTATTGCTATTGTTGGCGCAGGACATATTAGTGGTCTTAGAGCAATGCTAGAAAGATAGATTTAAATATCTTGTTTGCCAGATGTTTTCTATGAGTCGATTTTGGAAACGCGTATTTTCTTATACAAGCACTGAATTGTTGTTCATGCTTGTTACGTCATTTATTTCCGGAGTGCTCATTAGTTTTAGAAAATGGGGTGGTGAAACCTTTGATCTTAATCTTGGGATTGAGAATTTAGTAATTAGTACGCTGTTTTCTTTTATTGCGCTATTTATTTTTGTGAGTGGACAGAAATTTTATGCGGTGCGTAAAGGATTTACTCACGAATATCGAATTAATCACTACGGTCTTGTTATTGCACTGTTCTTGGCAGTGTTTGTTGATGGCATTTTGTACTTTCTTGCACCAGGGTATGTGCTGTTTGTTCAGACAGATAAACCGCGTGTTGGAAAGTGGAGATATCGACCTTACTTTCATGAGTATGGATATGGTGTTCAGCATGGATTGTATGTGCTTTTAGTTGTTGCTGCATTATTTGCTGCAATTCCTCATCCACTTACATTTGAGTTTGCACGTATTTGTTTACTGTTTGCAATGTTTAGTCTTGTGCCATTTCCATTGTGGAGCGGTATGCAACTCTTCTTTGCTTCCATTTATCAGTATGCGTTCGTGTGTAGCTTTGTAATTGGATTTAGTGTGCTGCTGCTCTTTGTTGGGTTTTGGTGGGCTCTGCTGCTTGGTCTTGTGCTTGGCGTTATTGCATTCTTTTTGGGATGGAGATTTGCTGAGAAGAGAGGCGGCATGGGCGGATTGTTTTATGATTGAACATAATGTGTTCTTACGCAAATAGACTTGCGATTCCTTTCTGGAGAAGATATATTGCTGGAATGAAATCAAGTAGTGTTACAAATCCAAGGAAGATGATTAGAGAGTAAAGTCCGCATGCACCATCAATGTAGGATTGTGCGTTATCTCTAAACATGACGATTTTTATGATTGCGTAGAGTATAATGAGTACAGGTATCTTCCACCATGTTAATCCAAAGTGCAGTGCGACTATTCCTAGTGCTGCAAGAATGTCAAGTGCACCCATTACTTTTACGATCATAGGACCTCCACTGAACAAAAGTATATAAATCTTCAGCTTGATCGTTTTGTATGCTTCAAAATCTTAATCCCAGGTTGTATCAGCAGACTATTCTTGCAACATGTGCAGAAAAAAATAGTTTAGTGGTGCTTCCTACAGGGATGGGAAAGTCCATTATTTTTGTGATGCTTATTGCGCAGCGACTTAAGCAATATCCTAAATCTAAGGCAATGATTCTTGTTCCCACAAAACCTCTTGCAGAACAGCATGTGAAAACGATTGAGCAATTTTTAGATGTGAGTGTTGCGTTGTTTACGGGAGCAATTAAGGCAGAAAAGCGAGCAGAGATGTTTGCAGAAACGCAGGTTATTGTGTCAACGCCGCAGGGTCTTGAGAACGATGTGGTTGCTGGAAGAATTTCATTTAAGGATGTGTCTTTGCTGGTTTTTGATGAGTGTCATAGAGCAACGGGCGACTACTCATATGTGTGGCTTGCAAAGCACTACATGCAACATGCCAACTATACGCGCATTCTTGGTCTTACTGCAAGTCCAGGAAGTGATCTTGAAGGGATTAAGGAAGTGTGTCATAATTTGTTTGTGGAAGCCATTGAAGTTCGAACAAAAGATGATCCTGATGTGAAGCCCTATATTCAAGAGGTTGAAACAACGTTTGTTGAAGTTGCACTTGATGATCGTTTCAGAAAGGTGCTTGAACATCTTAACTTACTGATTAAAGATCGATACAATCAACTTCTTACGCTTGGTACCGTGAAGCAAAAAAAACCGTTGCTGAGTAGAAGAGATGTACTCTCTTTGCAAGCAGAACTTCGAACACAGCTGAGTCAGGGCGATAAAAGTTTTGACATACTCAAGTCACTTTCTATTGCAGCAGAAATTATGAAGGTACAACATGCTGTTGAACTTGTTGAGACACAGGGACTGCATGCATTAAAGAAATATTTTGATAAGATGATCAATGATAGTGTGAAGACATCAACAAAAGCCGTTAAGCGTATTGTTGCAGACATTCATTTTCGTTCTGCAAAGATTCTTACTGACAGCATGATTGAAGAGGGCATAGAACATCCAAAGTTTGCTGCACTTCTTGATCTTGTAAGAACACATAAAGAGGGGAAGATTATTGTATTTAATCAGTATAGAGACAATGCTGCAAAGATAGTTTCTGCACTTAATGAAATTGAAGGTGTGAGCGCACAATTGTTTGTTGGTCAGGCAAAGAAAAATGGAACTGGTCTTTCTCAAAAAGAACAGAAAGAAATGATTGAAGCATTTTCAAATGAAGAATTCAATGTTATTGTGATGACTTCTGTTGGTGAGGAAGGTCTTGATATTCCTAGTGTGGGTTTGGTGGTATTTTTTGAACCTGTTCCTTCTGCTATTCGAAGTATACAGCGTAGTGGTCGTACAGGAAGACTTGAAGGTGGAAAAGTACTTGTGCTGGTTGCAAAGGGAACACGTGATGAAGCACATCGATGGAGTGCACATCACAAAGAACGAAAAATGTATGATGTGCTTTCTAACTTGAAAAAAAGTGTTGGATTCATTAAGGAAGCACAGGAACAACAAACACTCATGGATGTGGTAAGTGAGAAAGTTATTATTCATGTCGATCATAGAGAAAAAGCAAGTAAAGCCATTAAAGTGCTTCTTGAGAAGGGAGTGAAGATTGAACTTGCACAACTTGAGGTAGCAGATTACATTCTATCAGAGGATGTGGGTGTTGAACTTAAGAACATTCAGGATTTTGTGAATAGTATTGTTGATGGGCGACTGCTTGGACAGATCAAAGATTTGAAGTATAATTTCAAGCGGCCAATTCTTATTCTTGAGGGAGATGAAGATATTTTTTCAGTTCGAAATATTCATCCTAATTCTATTCGGGGAATGCTTGCAACGATTGCCGTTGATTTTGGTATTGCCATTATCCCTACTCGTAATTACAAGGAAACTGCTGAGATGTTGTATGCTATTGCAAAACGTGAGCAAACAGAACGTACCCATTCATTTAGTCCAAATCCTACGAAGAGAGGGATTAGTCTTGAAGAACAACAAGTGCATTTTGTAGGTGGTCTTCCAGAGATTGGTGAGAAGCTTGCAAAAGAGTTACTTGATGTGTTTGGTAGTCCTTCAAACATTGTAAATGCATCGGTGGATGAACTTAAAACGGTTGAGAAAATCGGGACAATTAAGGCAAAGAAGCTTCGTGAATTATTTGATCATTCTCAGTTGAAAGAAAAGTAATTAGAACGACATTTCTCTTAGTCGTTTAACACGTTCTGTTGTTGCAGGATGTGTTGAGAACCAACTCATGAAATTTTTTCCTTTGAGAGGGTTTACTATGAAAAGTGATGCAGTTGATTCATTTCCAAATCCTATTTTTGTGTGACTCTGTTCTAATTTTTCAAGTGCACTTGCAAGTGCGTTTGGATTTTTTGTAAATGATGCACCCGTTTTATCTGCATAAAATTCTCTTACTCGCGAGATGGATAATTGAATGATTGTTGCAAGTAGTGGTGTGAGTATGATGAGTAACATCAATCGTATGAGGTCTGCACCATCTCTATCTCTTCCTCCGCCAAAGATTGCTGCCCATTGGGCCATGTTTGCAATAAATGCAATGACTCCTGCAATGGTTGCTGCAATGGTAGTGATAAGTGTGTCTCTATTTTTTATGTGCGCAAGTTCGTGTGCAATAACACCTTCTAGTTCATCATCAGTGAGTGCTGCGATGATTCCTTCTGTACATGCAACTGCTGAATGTGCAGGGTTTCTTCCTGTTGCAAATGCATTTGGTTGATGCGTTGGAATGATGCATACTTTTGGCATAGGAAGATGTGCTTGTTTTGCAACACGTGCAACCATGTCGTAGAGCTTTCCACTCTTTACTTCTTTTGCTTTGTACATTTTGAGTACAATTTTGTCAGAAAACCAATAGCTGCCCACATTCATTCCAACACAAAAGATGAATGCAATAACAAGGCCAGAAGTTCCCCAGAAACTTCCTACCCAGAGCAGTATTGCTGTAAGTAGTGAAAGGAGCATGAGTGTCTTTAATTGGTTTGTATATGACATATTTTTAGGGTATACGAAGGTGTATTTATATTTTCTGAATGTGGCACAATAGTAATGTTCTTAAATTTAGAGTGGTTTGTTGCGTAATATGGGGGGAGCTGAACAACAACTAGATAAGGAAAAAGTTCTTGCGTGGTATGCACGAGAGGATGTTCAAGATGCTATTTGTAGTGAAGCTTCTGGAAAAGAAATTGGAGTAAAATATGAGTGGGGGTATGGGAAGCGTCCTGATATTATTGCAACACCTGCTGATGTGTATGAGCTTGCAAAAGAAGGTGCTACTTCATTTCATTTCTCTGAAGAAATTTGGTTTAATCCTTTGCAGATTAGTTCTAAATTAAGTATCAAAGAACTTGGTGAACTTAGAAAGGGATGGGATTTAATTATTGACATTGATACTCCCCACTTTGAGTATTCAAGAGTTGCAGCGCACTATATTATACAGGCACTTAAGCATTATGGGATTAGCACGATTAGTTGTAAGTTTTCTGGCAATCATGGTTTTCATATTGGTGTTCCATTTGAAGCATTTCCACCTGTATTATATGATAAACAAGTTCGCGTTTTATTTCCTGAAGCACCAAGAAAAGTTGCAGGATTTTTGAAAAGTAAAGTTGAGAAATTTATTCTGCGAGATTTATTTGCAAAAGAAAATAGAGAACAGATTGCACAAAATGTTGGCAAAGAGGTGAGTGAGATCTCAACAGAATCCATGGATGCTATTGTTGATGTTGATACGGTCCTTATTAGTAGTCGACATTTGTGCAGAATGCCGTATGTGTTTAATGAGAAGAGTGGACTGGTTTCTATTACTATCGATCCTGATGATGTACTGACATTTAATAGAGAAGATGCAACGCCTGAAAAGATTACAGAGATTCTTCCATTTATGGATCGAGCTAAAGCCGTTGCTGGCGAGGCAAAGCGATTGTTTGTCGAAGCATATGATAGTGGTTTTGAGACAGTTGCATATAATACTATTAAGAGTGCAATAGAAAAAGAGGTTACGTATGAACAAATTAAAGATGCTGCTCCTGAAGAATCATTTCCTCCATGTGTTAAGTTAATGCTTGGTGTGATGGATGATGGTAAAAAGCGTGCCGTGTTTGCACTTATGCATTTTCTTAAAACCGTTGGTTGGAGTCATGAAGCCATTGAAGCAAGGCTGCTAGAGTGGAATAGTCAGCAAAAAGAGCCACTCAAAGAAACGTATATTAGAGGGCAGCTTCGTTACTTTAAGACGCAATCTGGAAAGCTTCCACCTAATTGTGATAATGAAGCGTATTACAAAGGTATTGGTGTGTGTAAACCCGATAGTCTTTGTAGGACGATAAATAATCCTGTAAGTTATACTAAACGACGTTTATTTCATCTGCAGAATTCTACGAAGGATAAGAAAAAGCCCAAGAGAAGCCCTCTAGCAAAGAAACAGGGCAAGGGCAACATTTATAAAGCCACCTAAAATCCTTTGCCAAGTATCTGAAATGGTTCGGATATGTGCCTGAAAAAAGACGTTTTTCGGGGCAGATATAGCCCTTACGTTCTTACAGGAAATTAATACAAACAAATGAAACGAGTAAATCCACGACACGGAAGTATGCAATTTTGGCCTAGAAAACGGGCTAAGAGTATTCTTGCTAGAGTTAGATCCTGGCCTGCTGGTAAGGATGTAAAACCATCTGGATTTCTGGGTTACAAAGTGGGTATGGCACACATTGTGGGCACAGATCCTACCGCAAAGAACGCACCGATTACTGTTCCTTGCACCATTCTCGAATGCCCACCAATGAAAATTCTTTCTGCTCGATTCTACAAACATAATCAATTACAAACCGAAGTTCTTAATCACACCCTTGACGACGATCTTAAGCGAACTATTGATCTTCCAAAGAAGAAAGATAAGACGCTTGACACTGTTGAGAAAGAGTTTGATGAAATTCGATTACTTGTTTACACGCAACCAAAACTTACTACTATTGGTAAGAAAAAACCTGATGTGTTTGAACTTGGTCTTGGTGGCAAAGAACAACTTGACTGGGTAAAAGAACACTTCGATAAAACCATTGCTCTTAGTGATGTGTTTTCTGAAGGTGATCTGGTTGATGCACACGCAATTACTACTGGTAAAGGTTACCAAGGTGTAATTAAGCGATTTGGTGTTGCACTTAAGGCAAAAAAATCCGAAAAGGGTCAACGTCAAGTTGGTGCACGTTCTGGTGCTTGGTCTGCTCAAGGACACATGATGTATCGTGTTCCACAGGCAGGTAAGATGGGCTATCACACTCGAACTGAATATAACAAAAAAATTCTTATCATTGGCGAATCACTTGAAAAACAAGAAGGATTCAAACGTTACGGTCAGGTAAAAAATACCTATGTTGCAATCAAAGGGAGTATTGGTGGTCCTGTTAAGCGACCTGTTAAACTTACTGTTGCTTCAAGGCCAAGTAAACGACTTGGTAAACAAACTATCAATAATATGAAGGTGATTCTATGAAGGTTAGTGTTAAAGATCTAAAAGCTGGCGAAAAAGGTAGTGTTGAACTTCCTATGCAGTTTAGTGAATCATTTAGACCTGATTTAATCAAACGTGCTGTTCAAGCAATTCAATCACTTGCTCTTACTCCATATGGTGCAGATCCACGTGCAGGTATGCGGCAAAGCGGTGAATTATCACGACGACGAAAGAACTATAGAGGTTCATATGGTCATGGTATTTCACGTGTTCCAAGAAAAATCCTAACTCGAAGAGGTACACGATTTTATTGGATTGGTGCTGTTGCTCCTGGTACTGTTGGTGGTCGAAGAGCTCATGCTCCTAAGGCACAAAAAATTACTGAAAAAGATATTAACACAAAGGAAAGAAAGAAAGCAATTCGATGTGCTCTTTCTGCAAGTATGATGAAAGATGTTGTTGCATCACGAGGTCATAAAATTCCTGATACCTATCCTTTTATCCTATCAAATGATGTAGAACAAGTTGCAAAAGTTAAAGATCTTGAAGTTGCTCTTAAGGCGCTTGGATTTGCTGACGAACTTGAACGGGCTAAGAAGAAAACTACCAGAGCAGGTAAAGGTACTATGCGTGGTAGAAAATACAAAAGAAAAACTGGTCCATTACTTGTTGTTTCAAAATCATGTCCACTCAGTAAGATTAAGAGTCTTCCTGGTGTTGATGTCGTTAAGGTGCAAGAACTTAATGCAAGTATCTTGGCTCCTGGTACAGACGCTGGTCGAGTGGTATTATTCAGTGAAGATGCAATTAAAACGATGAAGGAGGCAAACCTGTTTGTATAAGAAAATGGAACCTCGAGAAATCATCAAAAATCCAGTATCAACTGAAAAGGCAATTAGAATCATGGAAGCTGAGAATAAGCTTCTGTTTGTTGTTGATAAAAACGCAAACAAACCTGCAATTAAACATGCTGTTGAAGTGATGTTTAACGTAAAGGTTGCTAAGGTGAATACATACATCTCACCAAAAGGCGATAAAAAAGCATATGTTACACTTACTGCAGATTTCCCTGCAATGGATGTAGCAACAAACTTAGGTATGATATAAAATGGGTAAAAACTTAATACAACAAAGACGTGGAAAGGGTTCTATTTTTACAGGACTAAAACACCAGCAAAAGGGTGCTGCAAAGTTACCTCGGACTGATGCTGGAAATGGTATTGTAAAGGATATTATAACCAATAAACTACATAGTGCTCCGCTTCTTGTTGTTGATTACAATGGTAAAAAGGAACTTATGATCGCTCCTGAAGGCATGACTGTTGGTGATGTGATTACTAACGATGCTGTTGCTGTTGGAAATACCCTTGCATTAAAGGACATTCCTGAAGGTACTCTTATTCACAATGTTGAAGCTGTCTTTGGAGACGGTGGTAAATTTGTTCGAGGATCAGGTGGTAGTGCTCGTGTTGGTCAGAGATCAGCAAAGGGTGTACAAATCATCATGCCTTCAAAGAAAATCAAAGTGTTTAATGAAAAATGTAGAGCTACTGTTGGCGTTGTTGCTGGTGGTGGACGACCTGAAAAACCATTTGTGAAAGCGGGTAATAAGTACAAACACATGAAAGCTAAACACAAACAATATCCAAAGGTATGTGGTATCTCTATGAACGCAGTAGCACACCCATTTGGTTCCAAATCATCTCACATCAAAGGGCGACCGCTTCAAGTTAATAGGCATGCTCCACCTGGTAGAAAGGTTGGTAAGATCGCTCCAAGAAGAACAGGATACAAACGATAAAGATGGCAAAGAAAATATTCACATACAGGGGAAAAACAATTGAAGAACTTCAAGCACTAAGTGTTGAAGATTTCATGAAGTTACTTCCTTCACGTCAAAGAAGATCATTTGCACGTGGGTACACTGATGAACAAAAAGTACTTTTGGACAATATTCAGTCAGGTGCTAAAAACATCAAAACACACTGTAGAGAATTCATTGTACTTCCTTTAATGGTTGGTAGTACTATTGGTATTCACAATGGTAAAGTGTTTGAAAATATCATGATTCAACCAGAAATGGTAGGACACAGACTAGGAGAGTTTTCTCTTACTAGAAAACGAACAACGCACTCTTCACCTGGTGTTGGTGCAACAAAATCAAGTGGTGGTAAATAGAAATGACACAGGCTGTAGCTAAAGGACTTGGACTGAGTATCTCAACAAAGGATACTATTGAGATCTCAAATAAGATCAGAGGTCAAAGTACTGTTAAGGCTAAGGCACTACTAGAGCGTGTTATTTCCATGGATCAACCTATTCGTTACACACGATTTACCAATGGTCTTGGACACCGACGTGGCGATGGTGCTACGGGCAGATGGCCAATTAGTGCTGCAAAGGCTTTACTTAAAATTGTTAAGACTGCTGAAGCAAATGCTCAGGTAAAGGGCCTTGATGTATCAAAGCTATTTATTGCAAGTATTGTACCTAATAGAGGTTCACGATCACCGCACCATGGTAGAAAACGTGGTATTCAAAATAAATCCACACACATTACAATTACTGTAGAGGAAAAGAAAGAATGATTGAGAGAAAATTTGTTTCAGAAAAAGTGAAAGAATTCCAAATTAAAGAATTCGTAGGTTCTGTACTAAGAAATGCAGGACAGTCTGAAGTAAAACTCAAGAAAACTCCTCTTGGTGAAAAAATCATTATTTCCGCTTCAAAACCTGGCCTTGTGGTTGGACGAAAGGGTGAGAACATCAAAATGCTCACTGCTGAAATGAAAAAGCGATTCAAACTTGAAAATCCACAAATTGAGATTGAAGAAATCATGAATCCAAATCTTGATGCGCAAGTTGTTGCTGATAGAGTTGCATCATCACTTGAACGATTTGGTGGTGGACGATTCAAAATGATTGGTCATAGAACACTTGGCGATATTATGAATGCTGGTGCTCTTGGTGCTGAAATTACTATCACAGGAAAAATTCCAAGTTCACGTGCTAAGCGTTGGAGATTTTATCAAGGATACCTTAAAAAATCAGGTCATATTGCACAAGCAGGCGTACTTAAAGCATACGCAGTTGCTGCACTCAAGACTGGCATCATTGGTATTCAAGTAAGTATCCTTCCTTCAAGTGTTGTACTTCCTGATAGAGTAGAGCTTGTTAAAGAAGCAGAATCTGTTGTTGAAGAAAAAGACGCAAGTGAAGAGGAAGTAAAAGAAGAAGTTCAAAAAGCAGAGAAAGAAAAGAAGCCGGTTAAGAAAAAGGCTACTAAAAAATCTGCATCAAAAGAAAAAGAAGAGGATGTTGCTGAGCAACCAGTTGAAGCACCTGCTAAGACAGAAGAAACAACTGAAGAAGGTAAGGAAGTAGAGGAGAGTAAAGAAGAATGAAATTCAAGGATCTTCAGGCACTTACCAAAGAGCAACTTGAAAAAAAAATGGAAGAACTCCAAGTTGAACTCATGAAAGATAGAGCTCAGATGTCTGCTGGCACACCGCCAAAAAACCCAGGACTAATGAGAGAAAGGAGACGGACTGTTGCAAAGATTAAGTCTTTGCAAGCAAAACAACATGAGTGATATTGATCCAATCACTGGCCTTCCAAAAGAACTTTCCGCATGGGAAGATATTGCAAAGGAAGCTCAAAAAATCACGGTTTACAAAACTAGAAAAAAGTTTGGTAAACCCTACACAGTCATAGAGGGTATCGATGAAAAAAGCATCGATATCAAGAATGTTGCAAAGCAACTCAAGAACAAATTCGCTTGCGGTGGAACTGCAAAGAATGGAATTATTGAATTGCAAGGCAATCATCACGCAAAAGTCAAAGCCGAACTGGTAAAACTTGGTTTTTCACCAGAAAGTATTGATGTACAAGACAAATTCAGAACATGAAAAAGGAAACAAAAATGAGTAAAGAAAAAGTAACGGACAAGGTATTAACCGTAAAGGGTAAGGCTCTTTGTGTAAAAAAGAAGTCTTACGTAGGTACTGTAGTGTCCACTAAAATGCAACGGACTGTAATCGTTGAGTGGGAACGTAAAGTATTCATCCCTAAGTATGAGCGATACCTAAAACGTAAAACACGTGTAAAGGCACACCAACCAGAAGGAATAGAAATTCAAGAAGGTGATAGAGTGCGTATCTTTGCTTGTAGACCTATTTCAAAGACCGTTAACCATGTAGTTATGGAAAACCTTGGTCAAGAAAAGAATTACCTGGTAACTAAAGAAGGTAAAGAAGAATCACGATCAGTTCACGAAAAACCTGAAGAGAAAGAAGCTACTGAAGATGTAGCAACTAAAACAGAAGAAAGTGAGGATAAAGAAGAATGAAAGCACTACGATCTCGAATCACCAAAGGCCTTACTGTAGGTAGCGTACTTAATCCATGTGACAACTCTGGTGCAAAGGTAGTACGAATTGTTGGTGTTAAACGATCACGAACTGTTAAAGGTCGAGCACCTGCTGCAGGTATTGCAGATCTTGTGCTTGTGAGTGTTAAGAAAGGACGACCTGATATGAGAAAACAAGTTGTTCCTGCAGTTATTGTTAGACAACGAAAAGAATTCAGACGTGCTGATGGTACTCGTGTTAAATTTGAAGACAACTCAGTTGTTATCCTCAAAGATGAACAAGGAAATCCTAAAGGTACCCTCTTTAAGGGTGCTATTGCAAAGGAAGTCACTGAACGGTGGCCTGCAGTAGCAAAACTTGCGAGGATTGTAGTATGAAATCAGTATTTTCACTTGCATGGCTTTCCAGTAAGAGTCAAAGAAAACAGAGAAAATTCCGGTACAATGCACCGGCAAATGTGCGACACAACATGCTTGTTGCACCAGTATCAAAAGACCTTGCTAAAAAAGCAGGCGTTAAACGAATCACCGTTCGAAAGGGCGATACCGTAACAATCACCCGAGGTCAATACAAAAAACAGAGTGGTAAAGTTGCTCGAGTTGACTACGATAGACTAAAAGTCTTTGTAGAAGGTATTGGTCGAAAAAAAGTAGACGGAAGTATTTCACAATATCCAATCGATCCATCAAATGTACTGGTTACAGAGATGGTTAGTGATAAGAAAAGAATCAAAGGAGTAAAGAAAGATGAGTCACCTAAAACGAATAGCAGCGCCTAAGAATTGGGAAATTGCGCGAAAGGCAGCTACCTTTTTTGCACGACCAAACCCTGGTATGCATAGCTACGACTATGGTGTTCCATTGGTTTTCGTTATGCGAGAAAAGCTCCAACTAGGAAAGACTAGAAAAGAAATCAGAGATATCCTCAACAAACAAGAAGTACTTGTTGATGGTAAACGACGAAAAGATCACAAATTCAATGTTGGGTTTATGGATGTAGTAACCTTCCCTAAACTTAAGAAATCATACCGTGTTGTTATTAACGCACGTGGTAAAATTGATGTTATTGAAATTAATGAAAAGGAAGCAAATCAAAAGATTGTTCGTGTAAAGAACAAGACTATGGTAAAGGGCAAACTACAGCTTAATCTAAGCGATGGACGAAATGTTCTAGCTGAGAAAGGTACATACAAAGTTAATGATTGCCTGGTTATTGAGCTTCCATCACAAAAGATTTTGAATCACTTTGCTTTTGAAAAAGGCGCAGCTATCCTACTTATTGGTGGTAGACACATGGGTACACAAGCTGTTGTTGAAAGTATTGAAGGCGATACACTTGTTATTAGAACAGGTGATAATGAAATGTATGAAACTACAAAGAAAAATGCATACGTAATTGGTAAGGAGAAAGCACATATTCAAGTACAATGAATCCCATGCAAAAACTTAGGATAGAGAAAGTAACACTAAACATTGGTGTTGGTAAGAGTCAAGATAGACTTGACAAGGCAATTGCATTGCTTAAACTACTTACTGACAGAGAACCTGTAAAGAATGTTACAAAGAAACGTATTCAAAGCTGGGGAATTCGACCTGGTCTTCCTATTGGCTGTAAAGTTACGCTACGAAATGGTGTTGCAAGCCAAGTACTAAAGCGTCTTATTGAGGCAAAAGATAATGTCTTAAAAGATGGTAACTTTGACAAGGGTGGTAATGTATGCTTTGGTCTTGCAGAATATATTGATATTCCTGGTATGAAGTACAATCCAGATATTGGTAATATGGGTCTTCAAGTGTGTGTTAGTCTAACACGACCTGGTCTTAGAATTACTAAACGTAAAATCAAACAAAAGAAACTACCTGAACATCACAAGGTGAGCAGAGACGAAGCTCTTGTATTCATGAAAGAACAATTTGGTGTGAAAGTAGGAGGAGAAGAATGAGTTCATCCAATCACGAAAAGGTATTCAAACAACTAAAGGTTAAACCTTGGATACTTAAAAAATTCAAAAAACACAATGCACCTAAAGATAGGTCATGTGGTATTAACACTAAGAAGTGTACACGATGTGGAAGACGGCGAGCTGTTCTTGGACAGTATGGTCTTAATGTGTGCAGACAGTGTTTTAGAGAAAATTCAAAGGAGTTTGGTTTTACCCAATATAGTTAAAATGTTAAACGATACACTCGCAAATGCTTTATGCATAACCTTGAATGCTGAGAAGGCACGAAAGAACACAGTAGATATTAGACCTACGTCTAAAATTATTGAACAAGTGCTTAACATTCTCAATGAACGAGGATATGTTGGAAGCAATGAGCGAATTAAAGAAATTGGTGGAGAAAAGATTGTACTTAATCTTCTTGGTAAGATTAACAAGTGTGGTGCAATTAAGCCACGACTGAGTATTAAATTTGCAGACATTGAGAAGTTTGAAAAGAGATACCTTCCAGCTTCTGGATTTGGTCTACTAATTATTTCAACGCCGCAAGGCATCATTACAAACGAGGAAGCTCGTAAGAAAAGAATTGGAGGAAAGCTCCTAGCATACTGTTACTAAAATGAAAGAGAAAAAAAGTTTGGATAAAGCATTGGAACTTCCAGAAGGAGTAAGTGCAGAAGTTACACCTACCATGGTGACTGTTACTGGCCCTAAGGGAAGTGTTGCAAATAGAATTGGTACTAAGATCATTAGTATTACTCTTGAAGGCAACACCATTCATTTCAAACCTAAAAAACGTATTTCAAAAAATGAGAAACGGATGATCAATACTATGTTTACACTTGTTAAAAATGCAACCATTGGTGTTACTGAAGGGTATGTATACAAATTAAAAATTTGTAGCTCTCACTTCCCAATGAGCGTTAAACTTAATGGTAAGAACTTTGAAGTAACTAACTTCATGGGTGAGAAAATTCCACGAAAGCTAACCATTAAAGAAGGTGTTGATGTTAAACTTGAAGGTGAAATTATTACTGTTGAGTCTGCTGATAAGGCACTTGCAGGAATTGTTGCAACTGATATTGAAAAAACCACACGAAGACCGGCGTTTGATAGACGGATCTTTATGGATGGTATTTACATGATTGAGAAAGCAGGAGTGAAACTAGAATGAGCCTGATTGACCAAAGAAACGATCAAAAGAAAAAGAAGCCAACCTTCATTAGACAGGATGCTCACAAGGTAAAACGACTTGGAAAAGTTTGGAGAAAGCCTAAAGGACACCAATCTAAAATGAGACTTGGTAAAAAATCATATTCAAAAACCGTTAAGGTAGGATATGGTTCGCCTAAAGCAGTTAAAGGTATGACCCGAGATGGTCTTGTGCCTGTTGATGTTGCAAATATTGCAGACCTTGCTAAAGTACAAAAAGGCATGGTTGGCGTTATCAAAGCAAGTGTTGGTAATAGAAAACGAGCTATGATTATCAAAGCAGCTATTGAAAAGAAGGTTGCACTTATCAATGGTACTCAAGAACGAGTTACCTTAATTGAAAAATCTCTTCAAGAGAGACAAGATGCTAAAAAGGCAAAGTCTGCTAAGAAAGCTGATGCTGATAAAGAATCAAAAGAAGAAGTTAAAGAAGAGAAAAAAGATGATGAATCTAAGGAAGCTTTAACTGATGAAGAAGAAAAAGAAGCAGACAAAAAAGAAAAAGACAAATTACTAATCAAGAAGGGAGCTATCTAAGACTATGAAAGTACAAAAACGACTAGCTGGTGAAGTATTGAAATGTAGTCCTAAGCGGATTGTTTTCAAAGCTGATAAGCTTGATGAAATCAAAGAAGCGATTACTAAACATGATATCAAAGTACTTACTGGAAAGAAGCTCATTACTGCTAAGCAAAAGAAAGGTGTTTCCCGTGCTCGTGCAAATAAGATCCTTACACAAAAGAGAAAGGGACGACGACAAGGTCATGGTTCTCGAAAAGGTAAGGCAAATGCTAGAGATAATACTAAAGATGCATGGATTGCTAAAATTAGAAAGCAACGTGAATTCATTAAGGAACTGTATGATAAAAAGTACCTTGATACTACTATGTATAGAGATCTTTACAGAAAAAGTAAGGGTGGCTTCTTTAGAAGTCAACGACACATTAAGATCTATCTTGAAGAGAAGGGGGTATTTAAGAAATGAGTAGCCCAAATATCCAAAATGTACCATTTAGAAGAAAACGAGAAGGGAAAACTAACTACAAGAAACGATTTAGACTTGTTGGTTCAGAACACCCACGACTTGTAATCAGATTAACTAATACTAAAGTAATTGCACAAATTGTTACCTTTGAAGAAAAGGGTGATAAGGTGCTTGTTGCAACTGACTCTAGAGCTCTGCTTAAGCTTGGATGGAAAGGAAGTGTTAAGAATCTTCCTGCAGCATATGCAACTGGCTTTTTACTTGCTAAAAAAGCACAAAAAGCAGGCATCAGTAATGCGATTACAGACATTGGCTTTCACACGAGCATTCCTGGTGTAAGAGTATACGCTGCTCTTAAAGGTGCTGTTGATGGTGGTCTTACTGTTCCTGTAAGTGAAGACATCTTCCCAAGTGATGAGAGAATCAATGGTTCACACATTGAAGGATTTTCCAACAATGTTGAGAGTGTTAAACAAACAATGGAGAAATCAGCATGAGTAACGATAGACGACAACGACAAGAGAGAAAGGAAATTACTCCACAAGAGATCCTAGAATCATGGACTCCTAAAACAAGATTAGGTAGACTAGTTAAAGCTAAAGAAATTACTGATATTGATGAAGTACTTAATGGTGGATGGAAAATTTATGAACCTGAAATCGTTGATATTTTAGTTCCTAACTTACAATCAGAACTTCTCTTATATGGTCAGAGCCGAGGTAAATTCGGTGGTGGTCAACGAAGAGAATTTAGACAAACTCAAAAGAAAACTAAAGAAGGTAATAAACCAACCTTTAGTACTGTTGCACTTGTTGGTAATGGTGATGGGTATGTGGGCATTGGCTTTGGACGAGCAGGAGAAACTGTTCCTGCACGAGAAAAAGCGGTTAGAAATGCTAAACTCAATCTTATTCGAATCAGACGTGGATCTGGTTCATGGGAATCTACAACTACAGAACCACACAGTATTCCATTTGCAGTAAGTGGTCAGTGTGGTAGCGTAGAAGTTACACTTATGCCTGCTCCTAAGGGAACTGGTCTTAAAGCAGAGAAAGAACTTGCAAAGATTCTTGCTCGTGCTGGTATCAAAGACGTTTGGAGTAAAGCTCGTGGGAAAACCAAGAGCCGGCAAAATCTTATTAAAGCATGCTATGCAGCTTTAAAGAAAACATCTGAAATGCATATCCTTGCAGCTCAGAGAGAAAAATTAGGAATCACTGAAGGAAAAATTATAGAAGCATGACATCCGACAAACAACTAGCATTAATTAGAGTACGAGGAGAAGTAGGTATTGAGAGATCTGTTAAAGATACACTCACTATGCTTAAACTAGAGCGGAAAAACGCTTGTGTTATTGTTAAAGCAACACCTGCAAATCTTGGTATGGTAAACAAGGTAAAGCACATGATCACTTGGGGTGATGTAAGTGCTGATTCACTTGCACTTCTTCAAAAAGATGGAGAAAAGAAAGTATACCATCTACACCCGCCTCGAAAAGGGTATGGGAGAAAGGGTATCAAAGTTCCATTTGCTAAGGGCGGTGCTCTTGGTGATAGAGGAGATGCTATTAACGATCTTATTGGGAGGATGCAAGCATGAGTATCAACAAGCGACCTAAATTCTCTCGAAATAGAGGAACCAACTCACATGGTTGGGGCCACAAGAAGAAACACAGAGGTTTTGGTAGCCGAGGTGGTAAAGGTAATGCTGGTTCTGGTAAGCGAGCTGATTCCAAAAAACCATCTGTGTGGAAAGCACAGCGACAAATGGGTAAATTTGGTTTTAAGACATATACTAAAAAGCCACTTGCAGTAACTATTAGAATCTTAGAGCACATGACTCTTGTAGAAGAAAAGGGTGCATTTGTTTTTGATGGCAAAGTACATGGTGTGCAAAAGATTTTAGGTACTGGAAATCCTACACGAAAATATGTGATTAGTAATGTAGAACTTACTCCTAAAGCACAGTCTAAGCTTGAAGCTGCAGGTAGCACTATTGTTGGTGCTGTAAAGAAAGAAGAAGCACCTGCTGATGTTGAAGCAAAAGAAACTGCGTAATTTCGATCATGAGTTTATTCAAGACAATCCTAGGCAACCTGCCTGAAGTTGCAGGTCCTACTGAAAAAAGATTAGGTTTTAACTTAAAACTTAAGTGGACACTGGCAGTGCTAGTGTTATTCTTTATTATGGGGATTATTCCTCTGTATGGTCTTGGTTCAAACTCACTTGAACAATTTGAATTCTTATCTATCATTCTTGGTGCAGAATTTGGAAGTATCATTTCTCTTGGTATTGGTCCTCTGGTAACTGCATCTATTGTTCTGCAACTCCTTAATGGTTCAGGACTTGTGAAATTTGATCTTGCTACTGTTGATGGGAAGAAAACCTTTCAAGGTGTACAGAAACTTCTTGCATTCTTCTTTATCGTCTTTGAGGCAATTATCTATGTATTTATGGGTGGTCTATCACCTACTCAAGGGATTAGTCCGTGGTTCTTAATCTTCCAATTGATGATTGGTGGTATTTTGATTATGTTCATGGATGAGATTATTAGTAAATGGGGCTTTGGCTCTGGTATCTCGCTGTTTATTGCAGGTGGTGTTGCAAAGTCACTACTTATTCGAACACTAAGCTGGCTTCCTTCACCAACCAACCCAGAACTGATGACGGGTGCTATTCCTGCACTGTTCCAGGCAGTTTCTAGTGGTGATCCTGTTACTGCAACACTGATGATTGCAGGTATTTTGGCAACCATTGTGGTGTTTGTCGTTGTTGTATATGCTCAATCTATGAAAGTTGAGATTCCGTTAAGTTTTGGTCGTGTGCGAGGTCATGGTATACGATGGCCTCTTAGTTTTATGTACACCTCCAATATTCCTGTTATTTTAATTGCAGCTCTACTTGCTAATGTACAGCTGTGGGCAAGTCTTATGCAGAACTGGGCAATTAGTTCAGGAAGTAGCATTATTACCTGGTTTAGTATTAACATCTTTGGTCAAACCAATACGGTTGATGCAGGACGAGGTCTTATTAACTTTGTAAACCCTCCTGATGTGGTAGGTACTATTATTAGACAAGGTGGTCTTAATATTGGTGGAGATGTATGGTTTACTGCATTTATGTACGCACTGATCATGATGGTTGGTAGTATGGTATTCTCCGTCTTTTGGGTACAAACTTCTGGACAGGATGCAAAGAGCGTTGCTAAGCAAATGATGGGAAGTGGTCTGCAACTTCCTGGATTTAGACGTGATGAGCGTGTACTTGAGAGAGTACTGAATAGATACATTTGGCCGCTTTCTGTACTTGGTGGTCTTGCTGTTGGTTTTCTTGCAGCGCTTGCAGATCTTACTGGTGCGTTAACATCAGGTACTGGACTGTTACTTGCTGTAATGATTGTGTATAGGTTATATGAAGAAATTGCAAAGCAGCACATGATGGACATGAATCCAATGATGAGAAAGTTCATGGAATGAAGTTTCTTTGAAAATTTCTAATTTTCTTATGTAAATTTATGGAGTAAATGTACGCTTTTTCTTTTACATAATATTTATTAGTGTTTTCTTGATTGAATACGTATGATTAGACAGAGAGTTACTGCTGTTGTGGTAAAGGAGAGGAAACTTCTTTTAGTAAAAGATGGTGAGTCTGAGCAGTTCTATACTCCTGGTGGAAAGATAGAGGATGGGGAGACGCATAGTGAAGCTCTTGCACGAGAGATGAAAGAAGAAGTTTCTGCAGAGGTTATTTCTCATTCACCGTTTTGTCAATATCGACTCATTAACAGCGTGCTTAATGTTGAGCAAGATGAACATGTATATTTAGTTGATATTGCAGGTGATGTTGCAATGGATAATGAGATCACGCATCTTGGATGGTATTCTAAGGAAGAGATGGAAACTATGAATCTTTGTAAGGATACACGTGATGAGATTGTTGCTCGTTTAACTGAGCAAAACCTATTATAGTTCTAACATAAGATTTATTAATGCTGGTGTGATCAGAGTGCTATGGTTTTTGCAGAAATTGGAGCGTTTTTAACACGGTTATTTGATCCTGTTTTAAGTCCCCTACTGCGGTTTGATCCGTGGCTTACTATTCTCATTGTATCCTTTGCAGTTGCACTACTGAGTTCGTATGTATACAAGTGGGTAACTGATCAAGATTTAATGAAGCGGCTTAAGGCTGAGTTAAAAGAATTTCAGGCTGAGATGAAAACACTCAAAGATCAGCCACAGAAACTTATGGAAGTACAGCGTCGTATGATGGAAACAAACATGAAATATATGACGCAGTCATTTAAGCCTACATTTTTCACATTTATTCCTCTTATCCTTGTATTTTCATGGCTTGCAGCGCACATGGCATATGAACCTATTATGCCAGGTGATCAGTTTAGTGTGAGTGCCATTGTTGAGAATGGTATTGGAAGAAACATTACTCTTGAAGTTCCTGTTGGATTAACACTTATTTCTGATGCAACACAAAAGATCAATAGTGAAGAAGTTACGTGGACACTTACAGGTGATAGTGGGGAGTATGATATGACGTTTGTGATTGATGGTGATCGGTATACGAAAGATGTGCTTATTAGCTCTGAGCGTGAGTATGTTCCTTTTGAGAAAGCAATTGATGATGATGCGCTTAAGAAGCTTAGAGTAAATCAAGATCGCGTACAAGTAACTCCTCTACCGTTTTGGAATGGGTGGCTTGCAACATACATTATTTTCTCCATTGTGTTTAGTATTGGTATTAGAAAAGCGCTTAAGATTGTGTAATTCTGCTGTTTTAGCAAAGAGCAACCTTTATAAATGGACCTTTGTTTTCGTAATGTATGGTTGCAGGAAATTTACGATCCAGAACGCTACGACGAGTTTTTGTTAAAACTCCTGGCGGAAGAAATAAAATTCACTATAAGAAGCGAAAGCCTTCAGCTCCAAAGTGTGCTGAGACAGGCCAAATCTTACCAGGTGTTGCACGAGGTAACCCTGCTGATGTAAGAAAACTTTCAAAATCGCAAAGAACTCCATCAAGACCTTTTGGTGGTAAACTTTCTAGTAAAGCAATGCGAGAGACTATTAAGAGCAGAATTCGTGCTAGTATGGCGACATCTAGCGAAGAGTAAACGAATCTAGGAGAAATAAAATGATTGAAGTTGGAAGAATTTGTGTTAAAATTGCTGGCAGAGATGCTGGAAAACACTGTGTTATTGTAGAAATTGTTGATAAGAAAACTGTTGTTATTGAAGGTTCTACACGTAAACGAAAGTGTAATGTAATTCACTTATATCCACTACCTGAAGTTATTGATGTGAAAAATCTTGCAAAAGAATTTGAAGCACGTGGCTGGGAAATATTTAGTTCTAAACCTAAGAAAGCAGGTGATAAACCTACTAAAGTAAGAAAGGTTAAGGAAAAGAAACCTGCTAAGAAAAAGGCTGCAAAGAAAGCTGAAGTACCTGCAGAAGAGAAAAAAGCTCCTGCAAAAAAAGCAGCTAAAAAAGCTACCAAGAAAGCGGCAAAAGCAGCTCCTAAAGAAGAGTAGATTTTCTTTTTAGATTTCTTAATTATTTAATTCAATTATTCATCTCTTACAAATGTAAATCTAGGAACGGTTTTACCTTCCCATTCAACAGTTTCTTCAAACAGTGCTTTTGGTCGTATCCAGATTGCATGAGGACCAAATTCAGGATCATCATAAAGTGCTTGGTATACTACCATTTCTTCTAATGTTTCAGTGTGCCTTCCTACACCTAGAATTCTGTAGAGTTTATTTTTGTAATGTTTGTAGATACCTGGCTTCATTCTTCAAAGAGTTCAGTGATATTGAGTTCGCATGCAGCAACAGGATACTCTAGACCAAAGTTTTCAAGTACTTGTGGGTGCACTTCTCCTATGTATGCTACGTGTTTGTTATTGACGCTTACACGAGCAGCACGTCCTGGAATAAAGGATGGGTGTTCTGTTTCTTCCATGGTGTATTCTAAATCGAGCATACGCATAAGATAGTCAAAGACTTGTTTGATTGTTGTAAAGTCTGCTTGTTCATCACAGCAGGTGATTGCAAGTCGTTCTTGTTCTAGAACGCCTGTTTCTGTTTTTCCTTCTTTGAAGATTCTTCCTACACCAAAGAGCCGTTGTGGATACTCTGCGCTTCTGTTATTTGCAAGTACTTCCATGAGTGATGGAGTTACCCATGCTCGTAGTGCATCATGTTCTGTGTTGACTGCACTTTTGAGTGTGATGAGTGGGATGTCTGTTCCCATCTTTTCATTTTGAGATGCGTTATTAGTAAGATTGTACGTTTCTGTTTCTAGCATGCCAAGACCGGTAAGTAGTTGTGCTATGATTCGTTTTCTTACTTCAATTGGGTCTTCTTTTGCAACGGTGTTTACGTTTGGAATTACTGCATTGAAGTTTTCATACCCGTATGCGATAGCTACTTCTTCTACAAAGTCTACTTTGTGCATAATATCTGCTCTGTATGCTGGCACAAGTACTGTTCCATCTTTGTATTCATGTCCCATTTTTGCAAAGAGTTGTTGTAGTTCTTTTTCACTTAGTGTGAGACCAAGAAGTTTATTGATGTATTCAGGTGTTACTTCCCATCCTACTGGAACGAGTTCTGGTGTAGTGATAGTTTCTTTATCGTATACGACATCAACTGCGTAGACATCACCGCCCATATCTGCTAGGGTAGTGGTGAGAATATTGAGTGCTACTTTTACGTTTTCAAGATCGGTTCCTGAACATTCAATGAATACTTCTTTTGTTGTGGTGTCTACTTTACCTGTGTCGTTTGAGTTGGTGTAGGGAAGCATACACATCACATTGTCTTTTGCGTCAATGAAGAATGGATATTTCGTCCATCCTTTTGCTACGTCTTTGTATGCTTTTCCTTTTGGATGGAGGTCTTCTACTGCTGATGCTTTTATTGGACCTTCCATGCCAAGTGGATGGAACATAATAGTGGATGGATCTTTTGCTATATAGTGTACTGGGAAGTTGATGTTTTGCAGCGGGTAGATGCCATATGCTGATTTTTTTCTTCTTCGTCCATGTGTTGTTGCAAGTTTTTCTTGTATGTTCATGAGTTCTTTGATGTTTGCATCAGAGAGTGTGAGGTTTTTTACTACCGCACATGCAGTGTAGGGCCGCATAGTAACTGATTTATCTACAATCACTTTGTAGTCACTTTCGTTTACATCAAATGTTTTTAGGCCAGTATCAATTCCCATGAATGAAGAGAGTGCTCGTGCAAAACCTTGCTCTGAAAGTAGGTCAGGTCTGTTGGGGAAGATTTCTACTTCGATGTTATCTCCTTCTATTCCATCAAGATCTGTTCCTAGCATGGAGATTCTATCTTTGAGTTCTTCGTCTGAAATTTTCTTACCTAATTTCTTTTCTATGACGGTTCTGCTTACGGTTATGTTTGGCATTTATTTCACCCATGATTTTTTTGTACGTAAATCATCTACGTTATTGGTGTATAGTTCTCTGATATCGTTAATGTTGTGAAAATCTAAAATGAGTCTATCAATTCCAGGACCCCATGCAAGTACAGGAATGTCTTTTCCAAGTAGAGGCACTACTACTTCTGGTCGTAGTATTCCTGCCCCACCGATTTCTAGCCATTTGTTGTGCACTGGGTGCCATACGTCAATTTCTACAGATGGTTCTGTGTAGGGAAAGTATGCAGGTCTAAATCGTGCTTTTTCAAAGCCCATTTTCTTGAAAAATTGTTTCAGGTATCCAAGGAGATTTTCAAATGTTGCATCAGGATCGATTACGATGCCTTCTGTTTGGTTGAATTCAAATAAATGTGACCAATCAAGTGCTTCGTTTCGAAATACTTTTCCTAGTGCAAAGAATTTCTTTGGTAGATCTTCTTGTTTGAGGTTTGCAATAGTTTTTGCTGAAAGCACGGTGGTGTGTGTTCGAAGAACGTTTTGTGATGCTTTCTCAGCATCCCAGTTGCCGCCCCATCCTGTGGAGCCATCTACGCCTTTTTCGTGTGCTTCTTTTACTTCTTGCACTATTCTTTTATCTGGAAGTGTTCCTTTTGTATTTAGGAAAAAGGTATCTTGCATTTCTCTTACTGGGTGATCTTGTGGTGTAAAGAGTGTATCAAAGTTCCAGAATCCTAATTGGACCATGTCGCCACTCATTTCTTCAAATCCCATATCAAGCCAAATGTTTCGTGCATAGTCTAGTGCTTCTTTTACGAAGTGTCGTTTTCCACCAGAGATTTTTGGCACGTTAATTTTTACATCGTATGGACGGAAAGTCTTTCCTTTCCACTCGCCAGTTTTGAGCATGTGTGGTGTAAGTCGTTCAAGTACGTCATCTCTTATTGCACAACAGGTAAGCTCTTTTCCAATGTCAGTTAATTCTACAGTGAGTGATTTCTTTTTTTCTATGTCAAGAATATCTTTTCGTTTTCTTAGACTGCCAACGGCTACTTTTTCTTGTGCTTCTAGTGATTCATAGTTGATTGGGAATGTTTTTTTGATGAATTTCTCTTCAAGGGATTCTTTTGGTTCTTGCACAAGGTGCAGTTTTCCCTCTTTCATTTCTATTGCTCCTGATTTTTTTAGTTGACCAATGGCAATACCTGCTTCTTCTTTTGTGACAAAGGTAAGTTCTTGGATGCTTTTGTCTTGATCTTTGAGTTCTGCTGCAAGTCTTCGCTCAGGAAGTCCTTCTTTTGCGTATTGAAGACCGTTTGTTCCAAGTGAGATAATTTCGGATTCTTCTTTGATGATTTTGAGTGCTTCTTTGTTTTCTAGCCACTGTAGTGCTCTTGTTACTTCTACTTCTTGAAGACCGGTGTGTTCCATGATTTCAGGTAGTGTATTGTGTGATTTTAGCGCAGGGACTACCTTTCGTTCAAGTGGATGTAGAGCAGTTGCTAGTTTTTGGATATCCATGGGTTTGAGAGGGTAATGGGCTTTAAAAAGTTTAATGAAAGAAAAGAAGAAAGGTAGTATTTTACCTTATTTTGTATGCTTCTTCAAGAATTGTGTGTGCTCGTTTTCTAATTGATTCCTCTTTTGGTAATGAGAGATCAACTGGAATTGATACGGGATTTAATCCAAGGCCCCTATATGTTTTGATAAGTTGGTCATGTATTCTTTTTGCCTCTACTTCATCTTCTTTTCTTGATTCATCATTCTGATAAGGAATTGGATCAAGTACTAAAACACTTTTGTAATGTCTTGAACGAACAGCATCACGCAGGGGCGTTGGTGGTTCTACTCCACTTCTTGCACAATATGCAACCCCGTCTGGGATTCCCCTGTCAAGGAATGTGGTTCCCCACTCTTCAAGTGCTTCTTCTGCTCTCATTGATCTGTGTAAGACTTCAAGTTGGAATTCTAGAAGCTTTTCCCATGGTACAATATCTCCTCCACGTTCTTGTTCTTCTTCAATCACTATTCTTGCCGATTCTGGTATGGTTACATATTGCAGAGATTGTAGGTAATCAATGACAGCACTTTTTCCACAGCATGGTCCTCCGGTAAGAATTATTTTTTTCTCATTTGGAAACCCTGCAAGATAATTGTTTTTGTAGTAGGGGTTTGTGGTTACATCTAAACCCAGGAGAGGTAATGCACTTGCTTCTTCTTCAGAATCAACTTCTATTTCTGCAGTGATTAGATTTCTTCCCATGTATGCATCAATTTCTACATTGTTTCCAGCAATATCTTGAACAAGGCGAACTTTTTCAATTCTTCTTTTAGCATATGGCCAGTATAATTCAAATATGGTCTTACTTACTTCTGCTTCTGGTGTTTCATGGCGAGTGAGATCACCTGATGATTTTAATGTGAGTGTGTATGTGCCTGCTCTATCTCTTAGTCTTGCTTCTGTTGCAGTAAAATTTACAGGAACTCCGATGATGTTTGCAATTTCAAGGCCTTGCTCAAGGGGGAGGTACCCTTGACGTATTTTTTCTCCGTTTCTTAGTACGATGTCCCTTAGTGTTGTCTGGTCAGGGAACTGTTGCGTTAGTATAGGTGCTGCAAAAGATTCTCCATTTTCTTGGAGAAGAAATTTTCGTTCAATTTCTTGATTCATCTCTAACGTAGTAGAATGTTGTTTAAAAAGATTTGTGATATGGTAGTGAGTAAGATTTTAATAGAAAGAATTAATGGAAATGGATATCTTCTTTGCCTGTCTTTTGATTTTTAATTGGTGGTGTTTGAATAGATAGAAAGAGTGTTTGGGTATCTGGTTGAAAACCATGCACCATTCCTCGTGGTATATCAAAGGAATCTCCTTTTTTGTACTTGTGTTTCTTACCATCGAGGATAATGTCACCTTCACCGAGTATGAATAGGAATTTTGCATCGGATTTTTTATGATGATGGCCAGGATAGTCCTCTGCTTTCTTTAACTCTACAAATTCATAAGAACTGTTTTCAAAAACCCCTAGTCTGAATAGTTTGATGTTTTCAACTTCATCTTTTGGGATTCTGTCAAGTATTGATTTTACCATGATTCTACTTCGCAGGTTTCATGGTTGACCAGTTGCTTTCGAACATGGTTTCCATTGCTTGTGCAAAGAATGGTGTGTTGACCCAAATGCCTACATCATAGGTAGGATGTACTTCTTTGTCATCAAGTACCATAAATACGAGTTCTTTTCCATCAACAATGGCAAATCGTCCTTTCATATCCGTGTTACGCACTTCTGCAAGGTTGCCAAGGTCTTTGAGTACTTCTTTACAGTCTTTGGTAATTGGTGCTGCAATGCGTACTTTTACTCCCCGTTTCTTTAATTTTTCAAACGTTGGTTTAAGACCTTCTGCTTTTCTCATAAATCCTTCTGTTGTGGTAAGAATGGTAACTGATTCTTCAGCGTTCCTAATAGTTAATTCAAGATGGTTATATAGATTGTGTCGGCCTTTTAGGGAACCGGAAAGTTCTGATGGTTCAACAACACTAATTCCTTGTGTGTGTAGTGTGTTTAGTTCATTAAGCACATCGGTTTCTTTGAGGTTTTCAAGTCGCTTTACTCTCTCATCTGCTTCTTTTTTGAGGTTAACTTTTACTCTGTCAACGACTTCATCTGGAGATACTGCAATATACTTGATTGGTTTTCCAACTTTTGTAATAATGAATCCTTTTTTCTCCAGGGTTTCAAGTACATCATAACTTCGTGATCGTGGAACGTTTGCAATGTCTGATAATTCACCTGCTGTTGAGACTCCTCGTGAAAGCAGTGCTGTCCAGATTCTTACTTCGTATAGATTTAGTGCGAAATACCGTCGCAATTGACTCAAAAATTCTTCCTTAACGATCATTATAATTCCCCCAGTGAAATATTGTAGTTAGTTTTTCGAATTACTACTATAAATATGTTACGTTTGTTTACTCTTGAAGAGTTAAGAACTTTTTTAAATTTTTAGTGCGCGTATTAGAAGTGTTAGTACCTAAGGATTCCTGCAATACCGCCAAGACCATGGAGTTTTTTTCCTGATTCGTGCTCCACACTGATGATGTGGATAATGCCTTGCATGTTGTCTACTGTTTTCATGATTTCTTCAAGTTCTGCAAAGGTTTCTGCCTCTCTTCTTTCTTTGATGAGTTCGTCAGTGACAAGCAAGGTCTTTATTGCGCCAGTTTGGGCTGATTCTTTTGTTTGATCAAAGCCATATACTGCTTTTCCGTTTTGTGCTATTTCTTTGAGAAGCTCGTCGACATATTTTGTTTGCGCTGTTGTTTGTTCTTCTTGTAGCACGGTTTGTACTTCAGGACGCTGCAAAATTTCTCGTATTGCAGATTCTTCTACTGAATAACAGGTTGCGAGCACTATTGCTTTTTTGATTTCTTGATTTTGTATTTTTTTATAGAGATCATCCTTGAAAAATGCTGGGCTTGCGAGAATGATGTGATCTGCCTTGTAGCGTGATTTGTACTCTGTCATGGTTTTGATGACTTCTTCATAGAAGGATCCTTTTGATTGTGTTCGATCATCTTTCTTTTGTACTTCTCCTTGGAGTGTTCCTACAATTTCAGGTCCATATTTCTTTGTGATTGCAAAAATGACTTTTTCTCTGTCTAGTAATGTGATAAGAATGGGTGATTGTTTGTGTTTTGTTGCTTCTTCTAGTTTTTGTTTGTGGTAGGAAAACCATGTGTCTTTTTGGAGGATGAATTCTGTTCCAATTTCTAGGGAGATGGAATGGTGCGATCCTGAAGGGATGTCATCTTGACCATCTACTACTGTTCCGTTAATGCGAAGTGCATCAGAGGTTTTTGAGAATTCTACTTTTTTTACTTCAATAGTAAGTGTGACGGGTTTTTTGTCCACTTTTGCTTTTTCTCCTTCTCCTGAGAGTTTTATTTTACGATAACTCTTTGCACGAACAAAATCGTGGGGGTCTACTAGCTGACTAATATACCATAAATCGTCAAGGCTTTCAATCCTTAGGGTTGCTTTCCCTTTTTTATCGTCAAAAAATTCTTTTTTCATACCTACGTGTGCATAGAAACATTTATATATAAAATTAACGCGTTTACGACTATATGCAGTTTGGTCTTTCACTTAATAAAAAGGGACAGGATGCTGGTCCTGTAGCTGTTTTAATCTTTATTATCACATTAATGATCATTTTGTACGTGCTTTTCATTCCAGAAGATGTGCGTAACGACCTTCTTGATGGAGATGATCCGTTTAGTGATTATACGGGAGATAATGATGATAGAGACCGTGACGGACGAGATCGGCAAGATGCGGATGTGCTTCTTGATGAGAGTCCTGGTCAATTAACTCCTGAAGGGCGTGATAATTTTGAGTATACGATGCCTTCAATTACTATTTACGAAGAAACTGAAGCTCAGGAAATTCGAAAAGAAAATCCTTTTGTTGTGAAAAATGGATGGTTTAGTAAGCGAACAAAGAATGTTACGTTTGCTATTGATGATATTGATTTAGTGAATAATCTATTACTTTCATTTAATGCACCACAACATGAGGGTGAACTTACGATTAGACTTAATGGTGATCGAATTTTTGAAAGTCCTGTTACGTCATATAGTGTTGATGCTATTACTCTACCAAAAGAGTTGCTTGTTGAAGGAAATAACTTATTGGTATTTTCTACCTCCAGCGTAGGTATTCGATTCTGGGCAAGTAATGATTACTCTATTCAAAATCTTGTTATTCTTGGGGATGTCACTGATATTTCACGTCAAAGAGGTCTTAATACGTTCTACGTACAGGATGGAAGAAATGCTCTTGATGAAGTAAGACTTCGATATGTACCTGAATGCTTTAATCAAGATGTTGGTGTTCTTGATATTAACTTAAATGGGAAGAGAGTATTTAGTGGTGTTCCTGATTGTGGAACTGTTAATCGTATTAATCTTGATCCCGATCTTGTAGTTTCTGGTGTAAATGATGTAACATTTACCACAAATAAAGGAAGTTACATTGTTGATCGTATTCTTGTAACCACAGAACTTAAGGAAAAACAATATCCAACGTACTACTTTAACATTGATGAAGATGATTGGGATGATATTGATAGTAACAAGTACTTTGCTAATTTAACGATGCGATTCTTAGTTCCTGATGATCATTATACTGATATTAAAGTAAACATCAATGGTGACTTTGTTGGCGTGTATACACGAGATGAAGAGTACACACGAAACATTGATGAATTCTTACGTGAGGACAATAACGTTATTCGACTTGAACCTGAGGAAGTCGTTGATATTCTTGAATTAAAAGTTGAGATTGAACGTGAGGACTAGGCCATGGGCGTAGGTCAATTTGTCTCACAGGCAGCAAATAAGGTAGGACAAAAAGCAGCACAAGGAGTAGAGCGTGCAGCAACAGAAGTGGTATCAAATGAAGCAGCAGATATGAGTAATAAATATATGGGCAAGATTGCAAGCGGTCTTAGTGGTGTTGCTGCGGCAAACACGTATGCTGCAAAGCAAGATGTTCGTGCTGCAGAAATTGCTGCGCATCCAGAAGCTCCTGAGCGTGATTATAAAAATGCATTTTCTTCTGATCCTGGCAGTCATTCAAGTGATCCAGGACTGCTTAGAGTGATTATTGCAACCATACTCATGGTGGTGTATGATTTTGCAGATCTTGCACTTGATGTGTCTACAGGGATGATTGCAAATGTGCTAGAATTTGTAGTGAATATTTTATTTCAAACATTTCTTGGTAAATTGTTAGGCATTTATGCAGGCGGTGTTGCTGGATTTTTGAGTTGGCTTGAAGTTGTTCCTATCGTTGATTCTTTGCCTTTATATACTATTGCGGCTGTTGCAGTGTGGTTTAAGTACCTGACACATTTTATTACACGTGGTGATAAAACGCCTTCTGTTGGAGGACATCAGAAAATTAGTATTTTCTTGCATACCAAACATGGAAAATGGATACTGCTCATTGTGTTTTTCCTGATTGCAGGAGTGATTGGTGCTCTGATGAATCAACAGGTTGCTGAGTCATTTGCTGAAAGTGTTGGTGACTTTAGAACATTCCTTGGGACAGAGGGTGGTGTTGAATCTGTGTTTAACATGATTTTTGGCAAGATTTTTGGATTTTTTGATGCTATTTCAAATAGGATTGATGAACAGATCAATATTGCAACCGGACAACAACGGGCGTTTGAAGGGAGTGTTGATTCTGCACGCAACCTAGGTCTTACTGCCAATTTTGCAGAAAGTCAAAATACTGACTTCTATCCCGATCAAAAAATCTTTTTGACAGGTACTGTTCAAGGAGCTGATCTTCCAGTCACTATTTGTGATGATACAGGCATTTCATGTGTGAAAGAGCGACTTGTAAAAGTGTGGTGTGCTGATCAGAATGGAAAGCGTGTGCCAACTAATGAAAAAACACCTCACTATGAACTTGATTTTGATATCCTTGAAGGTGCAACTATTGATGTGGGTTGTGATTTTGGTGAACCTGTATTTGATAGTGATAAAGAGAGAATTCTTAAGAAAGTGTTTTTTAATGCAGAGTTTCAATTTTTAAGTGCTGGATACTATACTGTTCCTTTTGTTACATCTTCTAAGAAAACAGAGCTTGATGCCCTTGATGTAACATTCCCTAAACATTCACCTAAGTTTACTCCAGGACCAATTGAAATTCGATTTGATGCGTATGACGATCCACTGCAAGTGTATGAGGAGAAGGCGCTCAACACTCGTGCCCTTAGTTTTTCCATACTTAACTCAGGAGATGGTACAGTGAGTGGGATTGATGCATTTGGTGTTATTTTCCCGCAAGGGGTTACACCACTACAATGTCAGGGACTTACTGAACGTACATTGGTTAACAATAGGTATGTATATACAGAAGGTACAGGAGAGGGTGCATATGATCTTTCATCAGTTGTGATTCCACCAAAGAAAAGTCAAGACTTTACGTGCCTTATTGAATTAACACCAGAAGTAATACAAATGAATTTTGATGTGAGTGAAGATTCATTCCAAGTGCTTGCAGACTATAGATATCGATCAACTGAATCCAAGTCCATTACGCTTATCAAAGAACGATTTAAGACACTCAAGTGTGGAGATACTTGTAGTAGTCAAACAGGATGTACTTGTCCTGCAGAGTGTTCTGGTACAGAAGTATTGCTTGTGCAAGGACAAGTGTGTAGCAAAATAGAGTGAGCGGAAAGTTTATGAAGTATTATACTAGTTTATCATATATGAAGTGGATGATTTTGCTAGTGTGTTTGCTGGTTTTTGTTGGGTGTGCTACGACTAGTGGCGAATATAAACCACACGTTGGCCGTGAGGGACTTGTGATGAGTTTTATTCCACAGGCACCACCTTCGCAGATATATGAAGACAAATCTGTTTCTATTGGTATTGATCTATTAAACAAAGGTGCTGAAGATATTACCAACGCAAAGGTGTTTGTTGGTCTTGATCGAGGACTTTTTTCTCCTGCTGCCACTGATCTAGTTCATACTGTTAATCTTGAGGGAAAGGTGAGTACACTTGGAAACCTTGGGGAAAGAGATGATATTTTTATTACAACGCCTGTGAGTAGAACACTTGCCACAGAAAAAGTAGACACTACTGTGTTAGTACGAGCGTGTTATGAGTACAAAACCGTGTTTGCAGCAACCATTTGTGTTGACCCTGATGTTCTTGATGAAAAAACAAACAAACCACGTGAATGTCAAAAAGGTCCTAGTGAGCGTCTTTCTTTTGGAAGTGGTCAGGGAGCTCCTGTTGCTGTTCGTAGTCTTGAAATGGTGATGATTCCTTCTGATGAAAACACTGTTGTTCCACGTGTTACATTTGCTATTGATAAAGTAGATAAGTCAAGCATATTTGGTAAAGAGGTTATTTTAAGTGATCGTGGACCTTGTTCTGCATATGGTGTTGAAAAGTCACAGATTGGGCTCATTGACACGAGTTTGATCTATCTTGCAAACACACAATTGAAGTGTAATACCGCTCAACTTCGAACAAGTGATGCACGCGAGGATAATCCCTATTACACAAGTGGAACTATTGTGTGCGAAGGAGACCCTATCCCTACTACAGAAGAGGCTTACCTTACTTCAATTACGATGACACTGCAATATGGTGTGCAAACTGAAATTGAAAAGGACTTTAGTGTTATAAAGCCATAATCCTCTTTTGAATAGAGAGTTCTAGAACCAAAAAGTTTAAATACAAAAATACGGGTTTTTTATATGTATGAAAGCTGGATATGTTATTTTTATCCTCAGTATGTTACTTCTGGTAGGATGTACTGGCGGAAGTAGCTCTGGAGATGTCACTAACTGGAAGACTGGAACACAAGGTATTACTCTTGATTTCGTTCAAAATAGTCCGCCAAGTACAATTTATGCAGGTGAAGTATATACGCTTGCACTTGAGGTAAGAAATAGAGGAGCACACCCTATTGATGATGATACGGTTGATGTGAGTTTATTCTTCTCTGGTTTTGATCAAACGCTACTTAGTGGTATTGATGATGACAGTATTAGTGTTTTTGATAAAAAATCAGTAACTAACCCTGAAGGTGGGTTTGAGATCTATGATACTGATTTTGATGTACAAATTTATGAGGATACAGATAGCCTACCACAAGATATTCGTGTAACTGCTTGTTATGATTACGAGACGGTTGCAGGTCTTGAGGTGTGTGTTGATCCAGATCCTACAAAGGATGATGATGATTCATGTATTGCTACTGGTGCAAGTGGTGCTGGGGGACAAGGTGCTCCAATTGCTATTACATCAGTAACACAAGAGCCATTAAAAGGCAAAGTGAGATTCACTATGAGAATTCAAAATGTTGGTCAAGGCGACCTTATCAGACAGGGCACTGGATGCCTAAGTGTTGATAGAAGAGATAAAGACATTGTTGTCTTTGAAGGCGCTTCAATTGGTAATGTTGAACTCGAGTGTAGTGCAGATGCTTCAGGAGAAATTAGATTAGTTAATGGTGTTGGTACCCTTACCTGTACTGGTGAGGTAAACGAACTAGAACCAGCATATCTTACCTCTCTTGGAGTAAAACTCGTTTACGGGTACAAAGATTCAGTTTCAAAACGTGTAACTATTAAGCGTATTGAGTGAGGAGGAAAGGATGAAATATATTATTGCGTTACTTGTCATTGCGACAATGGCACTTGCTGGATGTAGCGGAGGAGATGGTGCTGTAGGATCACAAAATACGTTCCTTGGTGGAAGTAGTGGTCTTGACATTAGTTTTTCCCCTGGTGCTCCACCAGATGAAATATTTGATCAAGGTGAATTTGATTTTGATCTAGAAGTAAAATTAGATAATGTTGGTGAACATGATGTTATGGGCGAAGATGTTATTATTAAAATTCAAGGGATTAGTCCTGATGAATTTGGTGTAACAGAAGATGCTTTTTTGATGAACGGTATTAACGTTGATCTTGAAGGTGCTGAAAAGGACCCGACAACTAACCAACGTATCGAAGGTGACACAGAGTATGTTATTTTTGATAGTATTGCATATGAAGAAAGTATTGTAGGTTCACAAATTACACGACCTATTATTGCTAATGTGTGTTATGAATATGGTACACAAGCAATTGCTGATCTATGTATTACAGATGATGTAACTGAGGATGATAGTGATGTGTGTAAAATCAACGAAAATAAAGCAGTAGATAGTTCTGCTGGTCCTGTGAGAGTTTCAAGTTTCCTTGAAAAATCTGCAGGTAAAGATAAGGTTGAGTTTCAGTTTACCATTACTGCATCAGATGGCAGTGTAGATCTGTACAAACCAGGCAGTGAATGTCTTGATGAGCGAGCAGAAGAGAATGTTATTCTTGTTGATGTAGATACAGGAATTGATGGTCTTAACTGTGCTGGTCTAAGAGATGGTACTGACACATCAGGGTATGTTACACTTCGAACTGGAACATTTACTGTGAGATGTACACAAGAAGTTGATTCAAACAGCGACTTTGAAAGAACGGTTAAAATCGATCTTGCATATGCTGTTGAAGATAGTGCTTCAACATCTGTAACTATTAAGAAATCAGAAGATTAATTTCTTCTTTCTTTTTCTTTTATTATTATGTCAATTGAACAAAAAATTAAGGCTTTAGAAGAGAGAAATGTTAGAGTTGAACTTGATAAGGCATGGGAAACTTCTTTTCTTAGACGTGGATTACTCACTGTTTTAACATATCTTGTTGTAGTGGTGTTTTTTTATTCTGCAGGTCTTGCACGACCTTGGATAAATAGTATTGTTCCGGCACTTGGATTCTTTTTGAGTACATTAACCCTCGGTGTTGTTAAGAAGTGGTGGATTGCACGTAGATAATTATGCAACCATTATTTTTGCAAGAAGTGCTTCAAGTTGGATGAATTCATCGCTCCCCTCTACAAGTCTGAATTCAATTTCTCCACATTTATCGATAAGATCAACTTTTGTTTTGTCATCTAGTTCAAGATTCCATATCTCTTGTTGAATTTGTTTGATCATATCAATGCCAGAAAGACCATACTTAAGCATGACTGAAAGCATTTCGTTTCGTGCTTCTTCAAATTTGCCTTCTCTTGCCATAGTAAGGACGGTTTTAAGTTCTGCTGGCTTTGCGAAGGATGATACATCAAAAACCATCTCTGCGGTAATATTCGTGTTGAGTGATGCGCAGGATTGCATAGTGTTCTCTAGCTTTCTACAGTCACCCATAGACACTTGGAAGAGTGCTTCTTTTGCCGCATCATCTACCTTTAGGGATTCTTTTTGTGCAATGGCATCAATGAGTGTGTATACGTCTTCTTTGTCAAGTGGTTTGAATCTAAATACTGCACACCGTGATTGAATTGGATCAATTATTTTTGATGAATAGTTTGCTGCAAGAATAAACCTACAATTGTTGGTGTAGTTTTCCATGGTTCGTCTAAGTGCTTGCTGTGCTTCTTTTGTAAGTGCATCAGACTCATCAAGATAAATAATTTTGAATGGGACATCCCCTAGTGCTTTTGTTCGTGCAAAGTCTTTTACTTTGTTTCTTACAACATCAATTCCTCGCTCATCTGATGCGTTAAGTTCTAAGAAGTTTGCTCTCCAAGAGTCACCAAAGAGTTCTTTTGCGATAACGTTTGCAAGAGTGGTTTTTCCAACGCCTGCAGGTCCTGTGAAGAGTAAATGTGGAAGATTTTTCTTTTCTGTGAGTGCTTGGATTCTGTTGACAATTGCTTCTTGTCCTTTTATTTCAGCAAAGGTTTTTGGCCTATATTTCTCAATCCAGATTGTATGTTCCATTGTGTTTTAGAAGCTGTGTGTGTTATAAAAATATTGTTATCTTTATGTGTAGTTAAGAATAAGAAAAAATTCTAAATAATATCTTCTTCAGATACTACTAGGAAATCGCCAACTGCAATTACTGCGGAGAATGGTACTTTGAGTGCACCGCTTTCATCTTTTTCAAGTTCTAGCTTTTCTGCATTCACTGTTGGATTTTTTAGAATAATATGAATAAGCTCACCTGATCGTGTTTCAAACTCAAGATCTGCTACGAGACCGTAGGTTTTTCCATTCTTACTCACGACCGTTTTGCCGATCAAATCCTTTGAAAATGTCTTTTCTTCGTCCATTTTATCAAGTTATAAAAAAGCGAGATGATATTTAAAGCTATCGATTTTTCAATAGTGGGTTTCTAGAGTAGAAATGTGCCGTCCTCGAGGATTTTCTTGCCATCGATTTCTACGTAACCACCTTGTCTTAAATCAAGGATCATATCCCAGTGCAGATCGGATTCGTTTTGTCCGTTTCCTTCTTTGTATGCCATACCCAGTGCTAGGTGAATGGATCCGCCTATTTTTTCATCAAAGAGGATTTGTTTTACATGTCGCTGGATGTTGAAGTTGGTTGCAACGCCAAATTCTCCTAGTTTTGATGCGCCTTCATCAAGTGCGATCATTTCTTTGAGGAACTTTTCGTTCTTTTCAGCTGAACTTTCAACTACTTTACCGTTTTTGAATGTAAGTTTTACGCCTGCAACTTCTCTTCCACCATACATTGCAGGGAATGAATATTCAATGTGCCCTTCCGTGGTGTCTTCAACAGGCGCTATAAAGACTTCGCCATCTGGCATGTTGCGTTTGCCACAACATTTGATGCCTTGTCGTCCATCAATGCTAAAGGTAAGATCAGTGTTCTTTGCTACAATCCGTACGTTTTTTCCATTGTCAAGTACTTGCTTTAATTTTTCTTGACGTGCTTCTTCTGCCTTCCAGTCAACAAGGCATGCATCGTATACAAAGTTTTCAAACTCTTCAAGTGACATTTCTGCATCTTGTGCAAGTGCAAGTGTTGGAAAGTAAAAGAGTACCCAGTTATTTTTTTCAAGCATGATTTCTTTGATTGGGAATACGGTTTTTCTTCTTAGTGCCATTTTATGTGGCTCAGTATTGGTTAGTTCTTTGGTATTTTCTGGTGCTACGATTCTGATAATGCCGCTTGCGTTCTCTGCTTCATATTTTGCAGTGAGTGGTGGTGTTTTAAGTTGTGCTTCGGATGCAAATTCATAGAGTGCTACTTCTTCTCCTGGAATGGATACACGCATATTTGGGATTCCTCCTTTTTTGAGTACGTGTTTGTAACAAGCAAGTGCTAGTTCTTGTGCTGCAACACCATAGTCGATAATGATGTGATCTCCTTCATTGATTTTAATGGAGTAGTTTGTTAAGATTTCAGCTAGTTTTTCTATTCTTTGATCCATGAATTTGTGTTATTCTGCGTGTTAATAAAGATTTTGTACAATAGTTTATACAAAAAGCATATAAAGTATAAAATCTTTTAATAGAGGATGGCTAACGGAAACGAGACTTCTGAGAAGTCCTTCTCATATGAACCAACGGTTCAACAGCTTGAGATGGAAAACAAATTACTAAGAGATACTGTCCAACAACTCAAAAATCAACTTGATATGCTTAAGAGCACGCCACTTATGGTGTGTGAGATTAAAGATATGCTTGATCAAGAGGCAGTGATTAAAGTTCCAAATGGGAATGAATTTGTTGTAAATGTTTCAGAAGATCTTGGTGTTCTTCATGCGGGCGATTTTGTTCTTGTAGAACAAAGAAATCTAAACATTGTGCGAAAGCATAGTGTGAGTCAAAAGAAATTTGATGTTGAGAAGTTTGTTATCATGGAAAAACCAACACTGTCTTGGAAAGAGATTGGTGGTCTTGATGAACAAAAACTTGAAGTGCAAGAAGTAATTGAGCTTCCGCTTACTAAACCCAAATTGTTTAAGGACATTGGTATTCAACCACCTAAAGGTATTTTACTTCACGGCCAACCCGGTACGGGTAAAACATTGCTTGCTAAGGCTGTTGCAAACAGTACAAATTCTACATTCATTGAGCTGGTTGGAAGTGAACTGGTTCAGAAATTCATTGGTGAGGGTGCAAAACTGGTAAAAGATTTATTTACCCTTGCACGTGAGAAAGCACCTACGATTATTTTCATTGATGAGATCGATGCCATTGCAGCTGCTCGTGTTGAGCTTGGTACTTCTGGTGAAAGAGAAGTGCAGCGAACATTTATGCAACTTCTTGCAGAGATTGATGGGTTTGATTATCTTGATGATGTAAAAATTATTGGATGTACAAACCGTATTGATATTCTTGATCCTGCCATTACACGACCTGGTAGACTTGATCGATTAATTGAAGTGGGACTTCCTGATAAAGATGCTGTGCAAGAGATTTTCAAAGTGCACACAAAAGGCATGAAAACAGGAAAACTCACTACTAAAACTATTGTTGAACAATTAGAGGGCATGAGTGGTGCAGAAATTAAATCTGTGTGTACAGAAGCTGGATATTTTGCCATTAGAGAAAACAAAAAGAAAGTTCGTCAAGACGATTTTATGAACGCTATTGAAAAAGTTCGACGAAAAGAGGCAGAAGAAACACCACACATGTTTGGGTAGATGGGAAAGGACTCTGGGGCTAGTCTTAGAGAACTGATCATTAGTTTTGGATTTTTAGAAGGTATTTGGATTGCTCTTGGAATTGATCCACAAGATGAAGTCATTGCATATTTTGCAGAGGTGTTTAATCCTAGTGATCCGTGGATTGCATTATTATTTCGTATTCTTCCTTCATTGTTATTTTTGGTAACGATGTATTTTGTGTATAGAATGGGTGGGGTTATTGGACTGACTGCTATTTTTATTGCATTCATTGCAGGTCTTGCGGTAGTGTATTCGCCACTGCTTACTGGTCTTTTGATCATTCTTGCTATGGCTATTGGTAAGCTTGCTAAGAAGCCTAAGAGAAAGATGGTGATTGTTTAGAAAAAAATGCGTTCATCAGTTCTCCTGTCTATCACAACTGAATACCCAGTTGACACGTAAATGGGTTTCGCAAGCTCAAGCCCATGAAAAAATATGCGCTCATCAGTTCTCCTGTCTATCACAACTGAATACCCAGTTGACACGTAAATGGGTTTCGCAAGCTCAAGCCCATGAAAAAATATGCGCTCATCAGTTACTCGTTTCTATCATCCTTACGTCAAGAGGTGTTCACCTAATCATCGCGCAATAGAGAAATGGGTGGTGGATATATAAAAGTACCCTAAAAAAGAGGTGTTTATTGTATTTTAATGTCAAATGACATTCTGAACTCTTTTGGCGCGTATTGTCCGCATTTTACTATGCGTAGAATTTTGCATGTTTTCTTTGCGTTTTTGCAAATGTCTTTGATGCGTTTTTTGAACTGCAGTACTTCATCTTCTAGAACAAATGCATACAAATGAATTGTAGTTCCTTTCTTTGTTTTGCTGAGTGCAAGATCTAGAAAGTCAATTGCCATTTTTGGTAGTGGCATGATGATTCTATCAAATGTTCCTTTGAGTTTAGGAAGTTGTTTGTAGACATCTTCATTATAGAGTGTGATTATTTTTGATTTATTGAGTTGTAGGTTTTCCTTTGCATATGCGTGTGCGTGTGGATTGATTTCTACACCAATAATTTCTTTTGCATTAGCATGTTTTTCTATTACGAGTGGAAATGGCGCAATTCCTGAGAACATTACTAAGATGCGTTCATTCTTTTTTACGAGTTCTGCAACTCTAAGGCGTTCTGTTGCTGTTCGTGTTGAAAAGTACGTGTTTTCTGCATGAAGTTTTAGTTGTACGCCATTTTCTTTGTGAATGGTTTCTTTTCTTCTTTTTCCTGCAAGGATTCTTAGCACAGGTGTTCTGTAGGTGCCTGTGTACTTGCCTGCTTTTTTGCACACCACATTAATGTGTTTGAGATGTTCTAGTGTGAGTTCACCAATCTTTTTTTCATATGCTTCTAGTTCTGGTGAAATTTTATTAAAAATGAGGATGTCTCCGACTGTGTCAAATGCATTGGAAAGATACGGGTACGTTTTCTTTGGCAGATGTTCTTGTAGGTATTGTTTTAGTTTCATAGTACGATGAGCATAGATCCTAGTACGATAATGACAGATGCTATTGTCTTTTTAAGAAGGTTGCCTTCATTAAATACCTTTCCACCTGCAAAGGTGACAAAGACGGTACCTATGCCTGAGAGTGTTCGTGTGAGGGCTACTTGTGCTTCTGGAAAAGACATTCCTATGTAGAGGAAGACATTGAATAGGAACATAAATACGCTAATGAACACTATTTTCTTTCCTTCTTTCTTAAAATCTTTAATGTCAGCAACACCAAAGAAAAAATACTCTATGATGAGTGTTTGGATGCTAATAAAGAGCCAGAAGTAAAAGAGAAAGGTGAAGGGAGACATAGTAAGCAGTATTTCTCTCATCCCTACTGTTGCTATGGCAAAGAGCATGAGTGCAAAAATAAATTGTCTTAATACTTTCTTTTTAGAGATTGCTTTGATAGTTGCTTTTATGCTTGAATGATATTGTAGTATAACAATTCCACCTACAGTGATAGTAATTCCAATGAATTGGAGAAGTGTTGGTATTTCGTTAAGAAAAATAATTGCAAGAAAAAGTACAAAAAAATTCATGATGCCACCAAGTGGTGCAACTACGGAAAGATCTGCATGCCTTACCACATGGTTTCTGGTTACAATCCCAAGAGTGGTGAGTGCTGCTAAAATAAAAATAAAGAGTGCTTGGACTGGCTCTAGTGTAAGGTCTATGAAAAATCCAGTAATGAATACAAGAAATAAGGTAATTATTGCTCTAAAGCTGGTAAACTCTAGTGCATGCACTGAGAAAAGTGTCTTTTTTCTATAAATGCTTGTTACAGATGAACAAATTGCTGCTATTATAATGTATACGTACCAAGGAATCATTACATGAAGTCTCCAAGCCCTTTCTGTTCTTTTAGCTTTTCAACCTTTTTAAGTTTATCTAACGAGGCTTGGACTCGGTCATGTGAGAATTCTCTTTCATCAACAAGAAATTGTGCTACTCTATCGGTATTGAGCTCTCGCTCTTGGATATCGATGTTTGCGTCGACTCTCATTTTTTTGAATAAATAGAATACTTCTGTCCAATCAACATCAAAGTAGTCATTCCATTTGATTTCTTGGAAAAGAAGTTCATAATTTCCTTTGTATTTTTGAACCAGTTTGAGTGCTTTTTTTGGTCCTATGCCTTTAATGCCGCCCACATTAAAGTCGGTTCCTACAAGCATGCCTAGTGCAACAAGACCATCTTGGTCTATTTGTAGTTCATTGAGAACTTTTGATAGTGTGATCATTTCAGGTTTGATGGTTGTGGTTCCTACGCCGTGAATTTTCTTTCTTCTTCCTGCAATAGAGAGATTACGTATGAGTATTGGGCATCCAAAGAGTAAGGAATCAAAATCTTGGCTTACTGCAGCGTATGCTTTTGCCTGCTTTACTATTTCTGCTGCCTGTGCTTCTCCTTCTGATGGTGCGGTAATACAGGTTATTCCAAGTGCATCAAGGAGTGTTTTTGCATCAGTGATCATTTGTTGTGTGAGTTTTGTTGTACGTGATGCATATTTTTTCATGCCATCGACATCATTTTCTTCCACGGCAATGTGATATTTTGCTGCAGCTGCCTCTTTGAGGAGTCGTCTTCGCTCTCGTTCTTTTTCTTTGAGTTTTGGTGCTTGTCCGTCAAAAATGAAAATAGGCGTTATTTCGTTTTCAAGAAATGTGGTAACGCGTGAGAACAGTCCAATGAGGTGTGATGTGGTGTTTCCTTTACTATCTGTTAGGAGTTCTCCGTCTCTTGATCGAATGGAGCTTAAGAATTGGTAAAGCATGTTATATGCATCTATTACGATTACTTTACCTTTGAGATCTTTTATTTCAATTTCTTTTGGTTCAACAAGATCTTTTAACTTTACACCCATGTTTTCTTGAATGTGTGTTACTATATATGTTTTGTGACGATTTATACTCTAGCGTAAAAAGGTTTAAATACGCCAGAGTGAGTATTTTTTCATGAAAGGGCAGGTTAATCTGATTTTGGTGTTTATGCTTGTTGCCGTGCTTGGAACGCTTACGTTTGTGTTATTTAAAGCAAGTACTGCACAAGAAACGGTTGAGACCATAGAATACTATTCTTTTGTGAATAGTCTTGAAAATCAGATTTCTGTTGTTCAAACGCGCCCTATTGGTAGTAGGGAACAATTTACCCTAGCTATGCCTCCTGATATCTCGGAGGTGTGTTTTTCTTCGCAAGATGATGCGTATGATTTGTATTCGAACCCAAAAGTACATGCAGGGCGAGAACTTGTTGCTGATGCGACTGTTTTTTTTGAACCAAGTGATGTATTTGTTCCATTGGCTGTTGATGGTTTTTCAACGGTGCAAAATCCACTGTGTGTTCGCGTAGAGAATAATAGACTGCAAATAGAACTTGAAAGTAGAGGAGATAGTGTTGTGATTGATGCTATTTCTGAAGAGAATGTTGTTCCTGCAGCGTGTTCTTCTTTTTCTTACTCTGGGGATGATAAGCTTGATTTAGTGTTTTTGAATTATGGATATTCTGATGTTGCGGAATTTTATAATGAAGTGCAACGATATTATGATGAGATTTTTCAAGGAATTGAACCATATGCGTCTTTTCCAGATGCATATAATGTGTATGTGGTTGATGAGGAAGTAGATTTTTGTGAAATCTCTTATGTTCCTGTGCAATATATTCGATGTGATAATGTTGCACTACATACTACTGCGTCTGCGTGTCCTCATGATCATGTGTTTTTACTTGCAAATGTAGGAAGTGTTGCAAACCTTGCAGGAATTAGAAGTAGTAGTATTGGGAATTTACTTAAGATAAATACCGCAGATGATTCTGTACTTGTTGTTGCACATGAATTTGGCCATAGTTTTGGTAAGCTCACTGATGAATATGTGGATACTTCTACGTATTCTAGTAGAGTTGATGTGGTTGAGAATTCTGCAAATTGCGATCTTAGTCCGTGTGATAAATGGAATAGTGTTAGTGGAACGGGTTGTTATGCTGGTTGTAGTTTAAGTAGTTTTAATCGACCTACAGAAAATAGTATTATGAGATATTATATGGACAGTGGTGGAGATATATATGGGCCTGTGAATGAAGAAATTATACGAAATAAATTGGGGGTTTATTCATGAAGTGGATTGTACTCTTTGTTTTGCTTAGTTCAATGGTACTTGCAAGTCCTGGTCCTTTACATGTACTAGACATGGGATATGAAGATGGTCAAGTAGTTGTGTATGGTTCGTATGATTCTTTTGGGTATTATCCTGATAGGCTTGTTGAAGAAGGAGATGTGAGGCTTGAGATTGTAGGAGAAGGGGGTGTTCTTTACACGACGACCATTGATCCACCTCGTGTTGAGTTTACTGAAGCAAATGTTGGTGGAGAGCTTGAAGGTGGACCAATTGATGCTGAAGAGTTTGCACTTGTTGTCCCTTCATTTGCACAAGAAGAGCAGATCGTTATTACGGGGCGAGCATATAGTCGCTCATATGACATTGGTTCTTCTGGCAACATTTGGCTTCCTCTGCTGCTTGTAATACTCAGCATTGGTATTTTAATTACCTTACTCATTAGAATGACGAGAAAATAAGACCTTTAAATTCTTTTTCTAATTGTGCTTGAGCTTTTTTGGTAAGTTCGCCTTTACTTAGAAGAATTGCAGGAAGTTTTTTTAGTGTTCCTTGGGCAAAGGTTCCCATGAGATCTGTTTCATTCAGTCGCTTTTTGTTTTTTGCATTTACAAAGAATTGCATGTCACCAAATGGTGTTGGCATAAGAATTGTAAAATATACTTCGCTGTTTGCCTTAATGAGTTCTGTGTGAAGTACTTCGATATTTTCTTTTGCAAAGTATTCTTTTACTTCATCAACATATGGGTCATCAATTGGTACTTCTTTGTTGTCTAGTGTTTTTTGTGATTTTTTGGAGGATGATTTCTTTGGTTTCTCTTCCTCGGGTTCTTTTGATTCTTCTTTTGGTTGAGGTGCTTCTTCTTTTACTTTTTCTTTTACAACAGGAGCTGGTTTTGGTTCTACTTTGACCGGTGTTGGTTCAACAGGCTTTTCTTCAACTTTTGGTTCAATTTTTGGTTGAGGGGCAGGTTCAACGGGTTTTGGTTGCACGTCACCTATTGGTGGATGAATGCGTGGTTTTTCTACTTCTGCTGTTTTTGCTTCTATTTTTGGTTGAGGTGCTTCTTTTACAGGCTCAGGTTCTACAGGTTTTGGTGTTCCCATGAGGCCTTTAATGAGTGCTGATGCTTCTTCATTGCTTACGTTGTACCATCGCCAAAAAATTTCTTTTCTATCTGGGAACGTTACTTCAAGTGGTACTGCAAAGTCTTTTACTTCACGAATAGCAACGCGCTCTTGTGGTGTGAGTGTTGACTCTCTGAGTACTTTTTTTTGTTTGAGAAGTGCATACGCTTCTTTTTCTCTTGGATGAAGAGAATCAACGTATTGTTCAAGCATCTCTTTTTGTTCTGGAAGATAATATAATCGTGATGTCCCTACTTTGAGATGTGAGAGAACAAGTGCTTTTGATGAAAGACATTCGGATAGGTAGGCAGAAGCTATAACGGAGTCCACACGGAGTTCTTGTGCGACATCAATTGGGACTACTGGGCCTTTCTTTTTTACGAATTCTAGAATTCTCTCACGCATAGTTTTTTGGTCGAATATGGCTTTAAATGTATTTCGATGGATGAGTTTTATTGTGGTGAAAAGAAACTAAGCTTGGTACTACTAAGGCCTTACCCACTTTACTACCACAGGAAGTGCATTGTCACTTCACACCAAGGTATACCTTCGCTATGCTTGGTACTACTAAGGCCTTACCCACTTTACTTCCCAGTAGGTTACATCGCCTTCATCATCAACTGCTGCGATCATGAGACGCTTTCGCGTAGAGTGTGCTACTCTGTTTTTTGCAGAAAATTCGTACCAAGTAAGAGATTCGCCTTCGTGTACTGGATAAATGATCCATTTTGCGTGATCTTCACCTGGTTTAATGCCTCGATCATATACTCTAAAATCTGCACCGAATTTAAGTGCTGTCTTTACGATATATCCTCTATCTCTGAGGTCTTTGAATGCCGTGTAGCGAATCCAGAAGTTTTTTTCAAAGCGTCGTGCTTTTTTGAGTAGTTCTTCATATGTGAGTTGCTTAGATCTTCCATCAAAGATGTTGATTTTTTCCTTTTCTAATAGGTATAGTGCTTCAAGTAGTGATAATTGGACTTTTCCATCGTCTAGAAGACTTCCAAATCTACCTGAATTGAACAATTCTCTTGCTTCATCGGTTGGAGCAGTAAGAATACGTTCTCGTGCAAAAATCGTCTTTAATGGTTCTTTTTTAGGCATGGTATGTATGTGGGAAATGTGTTTTTAAAAGGTTTTGGGTAAAAGGTGCCCAAAGGCTTAAAAACCTAAAGTGACTGAAGATTCTCATGGAACTTACGTTTTTAGGGACTGCGAGTATGATTCCCACTGCAAGAAGAAATCACACTGCACTCTATCTACAGCATGGTGGTGTTGGGGTATTATTTGACTGTGGTGAGGGCACTCAGCGACAGTTTCGTAAGGCTAAGATTAAGCCAACAAAGATAGATTATATTTGTATTAGCCATTGGCATGGTGATCATGTCCTTGGACTTCCTGGTCTTTTAGATACGATTGATAATTTGAAAGATGGTGTTGGTGAAATCACTATTTTTGGACCTAAGGGCATTAAGAAACAATTTGATCTTGTAAATAAAGCATTTCCGAGTCATAGAAGGATGTCTGTTATTGTTAAAGAGATTACTCCTGGTGCTTTTTTTGAAGGAAAAGACTTTCATCTTGAAGCATATGAATTAAACCACACTGTTACGTGTTTTGGATATAAGTTTGTTGAGAAGGATAAACGACGTATTGATATGAAATTGGCAAAAAAACACGGTCTTTCACAGGGACCGCTTCTTGGGAAGATTCAACAAGGAGAGAGTGTTACTGTTAATGGTAAAAAAGTGAAAGCCGATGATGTGAGTGTTGTTGTTCCTGGAAATGTTGTTGGGTATATTGCAGATACTATTGATACAAAAGAAAATGGTAAACTGGCAAAGGGATGTGATGTCCTTGTGTGTGAAAGTTCATTTGCTTCGGATCTTGTTGATCAGGCAAAACAATACAAACATATGACCGCAAAACAAGCCGCTCTGGTTGCAAAGAAAGGCAAGGTGGGCAAATTATATCTTATTCATTTAAGTTCACGCTATCCCACAAGTAAAGAAGTGCTTGCTGATGCAAAAGAAGTATTTGCATCTTCTTTTGTGCCAAAAGATTTAGATAGTATTTCTCTTTAGTTCTTTAAATGGTACACCAACGTTGGGCTAAACGAAAGGGTAGTGTTGCAGAACGAGATCTTATTTCTCTATTTTGGGATAAGGACTGGAGCGCACATAGAATTGCAGGGAGTGGTTCTTCTCGCTATCCTAGTCCCGATATTATTGCAGGAAATCCTCTTCGTAAACTTGCAATAGAAGTGAAGATCACAAAAGATGAGGTAAAGTACTTTACTAAAGAAGAGATTGATGGTCTTCGGTTTTTTTGTGAAATTTTTGGTGCTGAAGCGTGGGTTGCTGTGAAATTTCCTAAAGAAGAGTGGTATTTTTTTAGTCTTGAAGATCTTCGAGAGACGAGCAAAAGTTTTGTTGTGAAAAAAGAAGATATTTCTATTAAAGGATTGTCGTTTTCTGATTTGTTAAAATAAATAGAGAAATAAAGAAGATGAAATAAAAAAATTATCTTCGTTTTTTTGCCTTTTTCTTCGTGCTTTTCTTTTTGGAAGCTTTCTTCTTAGAAGATTTCTTTCCTGTTGATTTTTTTGCACGAGTAGCTAAAGGCTTGATATTTAACGCTCGCTCAATTCTAGCTTCTTCAGTTAGAATTCGTTCTGCAACTCGTTCAACGTTTAGATCAATTCTTGAAATTCTTCTTTCAAGAAGTACCATAACACGTAGTGAGTATACAATAGCTGCTAGCGTTGCAAGTATGATTGCAAGGATTATTCCTGTTAATTCAAGAGCCATTTAACACCCCACCTCCCTTTTATGAAATAATTATTGTAAAAGGGGTTTATTAATGTTTCGATTAGAATGTGTGTTTTGTAGAGGATATTGGGTGAATTATTCTTTTCTGAAGATACGTGGTTGTTGTGCGTAGTCTCTTTCTTGGCAGATTTTTTGTATTGCTTTTTCTACCTCATGTACTCGTACAAACCCCGTGTAACGTAAATTAAATTCTGTAACTTCTTGTTCATACGTAAGGCACCCTGTTCCTGCAACAAATGCTATTGAGCCGCTTGGTGCATTGCTAAAGGTAGTGCGATAGGCAACTCCTGCATTTGAAAGATAAAATTTGTTAAATCTTCCGTATGTCGTCCCTATGTTTCCGCGTTGTATTGTTAAATTACGTAAGTTATTACGTACATCTTGCATCGTTCTTTCATCAAAAAAGTCTTCTCTTTGCTCTCTTGTGAAGAATACTGCAGAAAGATTATGGTGTTCATCTTTAGAAGGTGGTTCTTTCATCAAATAATCTGCTCTACTTGAATTTATGTTTTCTATTTGCGTTCTCATAAATTCAAGTTGATCTTCATTTATATCTACTGCTGTAACTCTTGCGCATCTGGATAAGAATGCAAATGGCATGTCTCCTGACCCTGCAATGGAAAGAATATGGTCTGAACTATTTGGATTTAGTGCTTGTACTGTTGCATGAATGCATTCATTAGTACAGGTAAATTCTAACATTTTTCTTTATAGTATGTTTACGAACTCATCCACTTTGCTTCGAAAAGGTCATGTAGGCCTTTTACAAGGTGATCTGAGTTAACCCAAATTGCAGATTCATTCATTGCATCAACGCCATTTGTTAAAAACATAGCTGCTGCTTGTTCTGTAATACAGAATTTGCTTACTGAAGGTGCTGTTTTTATTTCAGCTAGCGGCTCTAGTAGTGCCATTGCTTCTTTACTTAATGGTGCATCAGTTAGAATTCTGATTTTAGGTTTTTTAGAAAGTGATTTTACTGCATCTTTGATGAAATAGCTCTTGTTATTTAGGGATGCTGCATCAGCACTGATTAATACTTCAGTTTTTGATGTTCTGATCATTGAAGAAATGTGATTATAGATGTTCTTTTCGTTCTTTAGAACGCCTGTTAGTTCTTCTGGTTTGATATTAACCATACCTGAACCGTGAAGTTTGTTGAGTTCGTCCATGATTGGAGCGTCCTTCATTTCATCAATCAATGCAATTTGTTCTTCTGTGTTCTTACGAAGTTGTTCTTTGAGTCTTTCTACTGCTTCTTCTGGAGATACTGCAATATATTTGATTGGTCGTCCAAGTTTTGCAATAATGAATCCTCGTTTTTCAAGACTTTCAAGTACATCGTAACATCTTGAACGTGGGACGCCTGCAATTTCACTTAAACTACCTGCTGTTGCGGTTCCTTTGAGCAGAAGAGCTGCCCATGTTTTTGCTTCGTAACTATTAAGGCCAAATTCTTTTAGCTTGCCTAGCATTGATTTTGTGATCATTTAGTGGATAAAATAGACTTTATTTAAAAAGCTTCCCTAAAATTAACCATTGTATAGTGACAACTAGAAAAAGAGGTATTTCTAAGGTATATTCTGTTGATGAGAGGGATTACCTCTGTTACCTCTGTTTCCCACCCACACCTTTATTTCTTTTGGAGATTATTTTTGAAAAAAAGTGTGGTGAAAAAATTATTTCTTGAATATCATTTCAAAAAAATATCAAAAAGTTGTTTTTGAAAATATATTTTGTAAAAATTATTTTATATTGTTATTATATTATATATTATTATTTACAATATGGTAAATAAATAAATAATAGAGAATAAAGAAAGAAATAAGAAAAATAATTGATTTTTTGAAATACTATTAATTATATTTTTCAACATATATTTTTCAGCAGACAATACTTTAAATACATTTTTTTGAGCAAAGCACTACGAAAAACGAAAAATGATTTCCATGTGAAATCATGGTGTGGGGGATGAATGAAAGTTACTAATTTTTTTGAGAAATATTTGAAGGCAGAGCCAATCTTCCAGAATAAAATGTGTTTACAATCTTCATATACACCAGAAGATGTTCCTCATAGAGAAAATCAAATGGAAGAGGTGGCAAGAATCCTTGCTCCTACACTTCGTGGGGATAAACCATCTAATCTTTTTATCTATGGTAAAACAGGAACAGGTAAGACACTTACAGTTAAGCGCGTTGCTTCAGAACTACACGCCATGGCAAAGGCACGTAATGTTCCTATGGAGATATTATATGTTAATTGTAAGTTAAAGAAGGTAGCAGATACTGAATATCGATTGATTGCACAACTTGCAAGAGATCTTGGAAAAGATATTCCTGCAACGGGTCTTCCAACTGAAGAAGTATACAAGTATTTTTTTCAAGAAATTGATAAAAAAGAACAATTGATATTACTTGTACTTGATGAAATTGATCAACTTGTACAAAAAATTGGTGATGAACTTCTGTATAACTTGACTCGTATGAATAGTGAACTTGCAAAAGCACAAATCAGTCTTGTTGGTATCTCTAATGATACTCAATTTACTTCTTATTTAGATAGTCGTGTTAAAAGTAGTTTATCTGAAGAGGAATTATTATTTCCACCATATAATGCTCTGCAATTGCAAGATATTTTACGTGAACGATCAAATAATGCATTCAAAGAAGGTATTCTTGCAGATGGTGTTATTGAAAAGTGTGCTGCGTATGCTGCAAGAGAACACGGGGATGCACGGCGTGCACTTGAATTACTTCGTGTTGCAGGAGAACTTTGTGAAAGAGGTGGTGAAACACAAATTGCTATTAAACATCTTGATGAAGCAGAATCTAAAATAGAGAAAGATAAGATTTATGAGCTTGTTGAAACACAACCTAAACAACACCAACTTACACTCTATGCAATTATTGAAGTGTGTTCTAATAGGAAAGAGCGAATTTTTACAGGAGAGGTGTATGAGGTGTATAAGCGCATTTGTTCACAAACCGGACTTAGACCGTTAACTCAACGGCGTGTTAGTGATATCATTGGTGAATTTGATATGCTTGGTATTATTTATGCTCGTGTTATTTCAAAAGGACGATATGGGAGAACAAGAGAGATTTCCCTTTCTATTCCAGAAAGTACGCTTCCAAAAATTCAGAAGTTACTTTCAACTATGATTTCAGGATAATGAGTGGTGATGTATTACAAAAAAATATTGTACAAGACCTTGTGAAACAAGGCGTTTTTGTTAGTGCGGACACGCTTGATAAAATAAAGACCTGTAGTGATGAAGAATTAAAACGCATTCATTCTAGACTTGGTGATGGTGAGAAAAATGTTGAAAAGTTATTTGCTCCACCAAAGAAAACAACAGGCATTGATGTTATTTTTAACTATGAGAAAGAGTTTCATCATAAAAAGAATGTAAATGACTTTGTACAATATATGCACCATCGCCACAAAACTATTAGTAATATTCTCAAACAACGACCTGAACTTTCTCGCTCACTGAGTATACATAGAATTCTTGGAAAGAAAGATTCTGAAAAAGTTGCGTTTACTGGTCTTGTAACTGATGTGAATGAAACGAAAAATGGTCATATGATGATTACTGTTGAAGATCCTACTGAGAAGATTCGAGTACTGGTGAACAAAGATAAAACCGATCTTATTGCACAATGTAAGGATCTTGTATATGATGAAGTCATTGGGGTTTGTGGCACTAATAAAGAAGAAATCGTGTTCGCTGATGAAATTATTTGGCCAGATGTTCCATTACATAAAGAGTTAAAGAAGTGTCCTGATGATGTGTATGCTATTTTTATTTCTGATTTACATGTAGGGAGCATTGACTTTCTTCCTGAAAAATTAGATCGATTTATGTCTTGGCTTAATGGTGATTTAGATACGGGCCATGAAGAGATGGTTTCTAAAGTAAAATATTTGTTTATTATGGGAGACATCATTGAAGGAGTTGGTATTTATCCTGGGCAAGAGAATGAACTGACTCATAAAAGTGTTCGTGATCAATATCGTCTTGCAGCAGAGTTTATTGGAAAGATACCTAAACATATTCAGGTAGTGGTGTGTAGTGGCAATCACGATGCGATGCGTCTTGCTGAACCACAGCCACCCATTTCACGTGAACTTGCACCTGAACTCTATGCGCTAGAGAATGTAACGGTGGTGTCTAATCCAGCACACATTAAAATGCATAAAACAGAAACGTTTCCTGGTTTTGATGTATTAATGTATCATGGATATAGTTTTGATTATTATGTGTCTAATGTTGATTCCATTAGAAATCAAGGAGGATATCATAGGGCAGATTTGCTGATGAAGTTTTTACTGAAACGAAGACATGTAGCGCCTTCACACACCTCGGTTCCCTACATCCCAGATAAAGATGAAGATCCTCTTGTGATTAAAACCGTTCCAGATTTTTTTGTAACGGGACACATACACTATACTGCTGTTGCAAATTATAATAATGTAACGCTTATTTGTGGGAGTTGTTGGCAAAAAGCAACTTCTTTTCAGTTGAAAGTAGGACATGATCCTGAACCTGGGCGCGTCCCAATTGTGCATTTGAAAACACGTAAAGTAAAGATTTTGAAATTTTAATATGAATGAAACAGAACACATGGGCAAGTATTTTCTTGCAATAGAGAATCAAGTACTCAAAGAGTATGAGATAGCAAATGCTGCGCGTGCAAAAGGTTTTGATCCAGAAGATAAGGTTGATAGTCCTCTTGCAAAAAACATGGTTGAGCGTGTAGAGGGTCTTATTTCTGCTGTTGCACCACAACTTATCGGGAGTGGTGTTACTGATCGAATGTTTGAACTTGAGAAGAAGTATGGTGTTCTTGATTGGCGGGTTTCTCTTGTGATTGCAGAAGAGGTTGCACAAGAAAAATTTTGCAAATTTAAAGATAAACAAGAAGCAATGGAAGTAGGTATTCGAACAGGGTTTGCATACCACACTCTTGGAATTGTTGCGGCACCTTTGGAAGGGTTTATTGGTCTTGATTTAAAGAAGACACGTAATGGTGAAGAATATTTTTCAGTTCGTTTTTCTGGTCCCATTCGTGGTGCAGGTGGTACTGGTGCTAGTGTGTGTGTTCTTATTGCGGATTATGTGCGTAAGAAAATGGGTTATGCGCCTTATGATCCTGATGAGAATGAAGTAAAACGGTATCCTACTGAACTTAATGACTATCATGATCGTGTTACCAATCTACAATATCATCCAACTGATGATGAGGTTGAATTCTTAATACGACATATTCCTGTTGAAGTTGCAGGAGATCCAACTGAAAAAATTGATGTGAGTAATTACAAAGATCTTCCTCGCGTTGAGAGTAATAAAATCCGTGGCGGTATGTGTCTTGTAATGTCTATGATTGCACTTAAAGCACCTAAATTGCTTAAGCGTCTTTCAAAATGGAATGATGAGATGGATATGGATTGGGGATGGATGGGCGAGTTTGTAAAACTTCAGAAAGCAAAAAAAGCAGCATCTTCAAACAAGAAAGAAGAAAGTGGTGAAAAACCAAAGATTGCACCAAACACCGTGTTTATTGCAGATCTTGTTGCCGGTCGTCCTATTTTAACATACCCGCTTCGCTTTGGTGGGTTTAGACTTCGATACGGTCGGGCCAGAACATCCGGATATAGTGCGTCTGCAATTCATCCTGCAACGATGTATTTATTACAAAAATATATTGCGGTGGGCACACAATTAAAATTGGAACGACCAGGTAAGGCTGCATCTATGACTTCTTGTGATACTCTTGATGGACCAATCGTTCGACTCACTAATGGCAATGTGGTGTTTGTTGATACTCTTGAAAAAGCAAAAGAAGTTGATGCAGATGTTGAGAAAATTTTATTTCTTGGTGATATTTTGTTTAACTATGGTGATTTTAGTGAGAATGGTCACTCGCTTGTTCCTTCAGGATACTGTCCTGAGTGGTGGGCGCAAGATGTCGCACATGTTGGTAATCTTAAGAAAGAGTGGGTAGAAGATCCTTTACATGCATTTCCTGGACCAAAAGAAGCTGTCCAACTCTCACAAGAAGCAAATGTTCCTCTTCATCCAAAGTATATTTTACATTGGAAAGGCATTAGTGTTGAGCAACTCATTGTTTTAATTAAAGCAATAGATAAGGCAACCATTGAAACAGATGACGTTCCAAAGAAAATAATCATTCCTTTTTCAGAAGAGGTAAAGAAAATTTTAGAGCGCATTGGTTTACCACATGTGTTTGTACACAACGAATATATGATTGTGGAAAAAGTGTATGCGTATCCGTTTTTATGCATGCTTGGTCTTGATAAAAAAAGCGTGAAGGACGTTCTTGCTGCACTTGATGGATTTGAAGGAGATATTCTTAGTGCAGTGCAATCAATATCTACTGTTTTGATTAAAGATAAATCAGGAACATTCATCGGTGCTCGAATGGGTCGGCCAGAAAAAGCAAAAATGAGAAAGATGAACGGGAGTCCTCATTGTTTATTTCCCGTTGGTGAAGAAGGAGGAAGGTTAAAGTCTTTTCAAGCAGCACTTCAAGTAGGTAAAATCACTTCTAATTTTGCAATCTATAAAGATAAGGAAGGGAAGGAGACCTTTCTATCAGTAGACAAAGAAGGTAATACAAATGAACCAGTTGAAGTGGAGAATTATAAGGGTGATAGGGTTCGTTACAAACGTATGTCTATTGATATCAAAGAACACTTTTATGATTGTCTTGCGCAACTTAAAACAAGTGTATACCCTGATTTAATTAAGGGTGTGAAAAAGACATCTAATAAAGACCATATTCCTGAACATTTAATGAAAGGTATTATTCGTGCAAAGCACGATGTGTATGTCAACAAAGATGGTTCTTGCAGATATGATATGACGGAGCTTCCTATTACACATTTTAAACCACATGAGGTTGGAACACCTATTGCACGACTTCAAGAGCTTGGGTATGTAAAAGATATTTATGGAAATGATTTGACGACTGATGATCAAATTCTTGAGCTTCGTCCTCAAGATATCATTTTACCTGGTCAAAAGAATGCACTTGATGAACCTGCAAATGAAGTTCTTTTTAGAGTGGGTAATTTTATTGATGAGCTCCTTGAGAAGTTTTATGGACAAAAACCGTATTACAAATATTCTTCACAAAACGATGTTGTTGGAAGTCTTGTTGTAGGTCTTGCACCCCATATCTCTGCGGGCATGATTGGACGTATAATTGGTTTTTCAAAAACTGCTGGGTGTTTTGCACATCCTCTCTGGCATGCTGCACTTCGTCGTGATTGTGATGGGGATGAAGCATCTGTTTCATTATTACTTGATTCATTACTTAATTTTTCACGGCAGTATCTTCCTGATAGAATTGGAAGTAGAACGATGGATGCACCACTTGTACTTACTGCAAAGCTTGTTCCTTCCGAAGTAGACGATATGGTGCATGGCCTTGATGTATTGTACAAGTATCCAAAAGAGTTTTATGAAGCAGCACTTGAGTATAAGCAGCCATGGGAAGTGCCAATTGAACAGCTTGGTAAACGAGTAAATACTCCATTGCAGTATGAAGATATTGGATTTACTCATGATACGGTTGATATTAATGCAGGCGTATTGTGCAGTGCGTATAAGATCTTACCTTCCATGCAGGAAAAGCTTGATGGGCAGATGAAAATAGCAGAGCAAGTTGATGCGGTGGATACTTCTGATGTTGCTCGTCTTGTTATTGAAAAGCATTTTATTCGTGATATTAAGGGGAATCTTCGTAAATTTAGTATGCAGGGCTTTCGATGTGTTGCTTGTAATGAGAAATATCGGCGTCCACCTCTTGTTGGGAAATGTCAACAGTGTGGTGGGAAGATTTTATTTACGATTTCAGAAGGTTCTGTAATTAAATATCTTGGTCCTTCAATGCGGCTTGCTGAGAAGTATGATCTTGATCCATATCTAAAAGAGACGTTGCAGATCACTCAAGCACGTGTAGATCAAGTATTTGGTAAAGAGAAAGAGATTCAAGCAGGTCTTGGTAATTGGTGTTGAGTCTTACCTCATCATAAACATATATGGTATACCGTTTACTTCTTCAAGCAGTTCTGCGGGCTGGTATGATTGGAGAAGGGTTACTGCTTTTTTTCCTATTGCTTGGACAAAGAATGCCATTGGGAAGTAATTCATAATTTCTTCTGCAGTTGCTTCTTTTCCTTCGTAGAATTTGCTTGAGAGATCAATGACTTTTTCACCTTCTTCAAGGACTTTTCCTTTTAAGTCAGTGTCGTAAATGATAAGGTGTAACTTATTTTCGTGGTCAGGGTGTTTTACGATGATCATCGTGCTTTAACGTGATACTTTGCTCCACATGCTTGACACTTTAGAAATGTTGCAGGTCCGTCTTTGATGAGAGTGGTATCTGCTTTACCACATTCTGCACAGAATACATACTCGGTTGCATACTTTCTTACTTTTTCGTTGATTTTAGATGCTGCAATTTTTGCTTTGAAGATTACTCGACCTCTTGAGATGTTTCCAGGTGTTGCAAGTTCCTTAAGCAGGTATCTGTAGATTGAGTCAACCTGTCTTTGGAAGGTTTGTGCAATTTGATCTAGATTTGAGATTACGGTTTTATTCCCCTCAACATGCCCTTTTACTTTTGGTATTTCAAATCGTTCCCTTTCTGAAACTACTGAAGGCATTTCATCTTGAGCTTTTTTGAGTAGGTCTGCGTAATTCATGAGTGTTGTAAGGACTTCGTGTTTTATAAAGCTTTAGATGGTTTTGGACGTGAAGAGATAGGAAGATATTTAAACTCAAAAGTGCATTTTCAAGTATGGTTCTTGAATCACTCATGAGTGTCGGTCGCGCGGAAAGGGATCCCTGGGAAGCGTTTTTCCTTGGGATTTTGTACTCATCTATTGCTATCTTCCTTTCCATCTTTATTTTTGCAGAAAACCAGGCATCTCTTGTGATGGTATTTCTTACGGTGTTTGCTTGTACTGCATTGATGTACAAGTTGATGAACTATGAGGAGAAGAGAGATCTTGAACTTGCAACAGAAGGAAAGATGCTTCGTCAACATGCACGCGCACTGAGTTTTTTGATGTTTCTTTTCCTTGGATTTGTGGTAAGCTTTACCTTATGGTTTGTCTTTTTACCTGGTGATTTATCTACAACAGTATTTTCAACACAACTCAGTGCCATTGATATGGTAAATGATCGTTTAACTGGTAGCTTTTTTGAGGTGGGTAGTTTTTCATTTATTCTTGCTAATAATTTGAAAGTGTTATTTTTTGCTATTTTCTTCTCATTCTTTTATGGTGCGGGCGCAATTTTTATACTGACATGGAATGCATCAGTGATTGGTGCTGCTGCTGGATCCTTTATTCAAAATGTACTTCATGACAAACTTGCGGCGGTAGGAGCTGTTGGTGCTGCATCGTATTTTACTGCTGTTTCAGTTGGTCTTTCTAGGTATTTGATACATGGTATTCCTGAAATGGCTGCGTATTTTATTGGGGGCATTGCAGGTGGTTTGATTAGCGTTGCTATGGTCCATTACTCTACGCCGCATTTTAAGAAAGTGATGAAGGATGCGCTTGTTGTGCTTTTTATTTCAATTGTAGTGCTTATTGTTGCTGCATTTATTGAAGTTGCTATTACGCCGATATTCTTTAGTGCTTGAATTTTTTGAAAAACGTTATAAATTTTGAACTTTCTTTTATACCATGGGTTGTACATTTTGTGACATCATCAATAGAACACGTGAAGATTATATCCTTTGGGAAAATAATGAGTTTATTGTTCTCCCAAATATTCAAACAAGGGTGCCTGGTACGTGTATGCTCATTCCAAAAAAACATATTGATTATTTATTTGATATGCCTGATGATTTATATGGAAAATTCTTTACTACAGCAAAACAACTAGAACCTGCACTTAAGGAAGCTATGGGTGCTAAGAGAATTGGTTTACTTCTTTCTGGTTTTGAAATACCTCATGCACATTTGTTTATGATTCCTCTTGAAAAACATGGTGATCATCAAAAAGAGCGAAAGAAACTTTCTAAGGAAGAATTAGTTCAGATTCAAAACACACTTGTTCCTTTTTTTGAGAAGATTGAGTAATTACAATATCTTTACAACACCGGGTTTTATTTCAAAGATGTCGCCTTGTTCGATAAGTAGTTTGATTGCGTGATCGCAATTGCCTGCTTCTTTTGCAATGGACTCTACACTTGCTCCACTTCCTGTGTCTAGTTTTGCAATGAGATCAAGAATGTCTGTATTTTTTTGCTCTGGTTTTTCTTCTACCTTTTGTTCTTCTTTTTTGACTTCTTTAACGCCTGGTTTGAAGAGTTCTTTTTCACGAAGTTCTACCCACGTTGGATCATCAAGTGGCCGTGCAATTTCTGGTACAAGATATCTACTTCCTTCGTATTCTCTTGGACGTGCAACGACAAGATAGATTTTTCCAACTTCTACATCAACGTTTACGTTATTGAATGTTCTAAGGGTGATCGATCCTGTTCCATCATCAAAGAGAAAGCTGTTGTTTTCTTTAGAGGTAATAATACCTATGATATTTACTCGTGATATTTTATGTCCTTGATATTCAATGTAGTTTGGATCCCATCCCTCTTGTTTTATGTATGGGTTTTCAAGAACGGTTTTTATCCTTACTTTGTATGCTGTTTCTCTCATAGTTTTTGAATCTTCCCTGGTTTTGGTTCAAAGATGTCGCCTGCACGTTTTAATTTTTGTATGGTGCTCTCTGCAGTTTCAGGATCAATGTCTTGCTCTTTACACGCTTTGATGATTTCTTCCATTGGGATAGCATCTTCAAATTTAGCAGAGAGTGCATTGATGATATCTTTTACTTGCATGATTTTTCCTCTTTGAGAAGAAGAAATTCCTGTTGAGATAATGTCTGTGTCAATTTTTCCAGTTTCTGGATCAACACCCACTTGCAGTAGACAGGAGTGCAACAGTTCTACTGCTTCTTTTGCTTCTTTTCGTGTTACGGATTCTTTTAATTTCATCCGGGCAAATGCTTCAGACATCCGAACAAGCGCTTCTAGCTGACGTGCAGTGATTGGAACAGATTTGTGACCGTCTTCTCCACTGTTTTTGTTTCTGATATCAACATAGTATCGTTTAATTTCATCAATTGCTCCATCGGTGAGCACAGGGTGTACACGTTTAGAGTATGAGATGTATTTTCTCAGAAGATCAGTGTCTACTTCTGGTTCTTCAACGGTTGGATTTTGGTGCAGTGAGAGAATATGTAGTGCTTTTTTGTCATCTGTTTCAAGATCAGGTAAGTCTCTTATTGGGAATATAAGATCAAACCGAGAGATTAGTGGCGGTGGTAAATCGATTTGTGTTACGATTGGTTGGTATGGATCAAATCGTCCAAATTTTGGGTTTGCTGCTGCAAGTACGGTGGTTCTACAGGTAAGTGTTGCTTGAATGTTTGCTTTGGAAACAGAAATGGTTTGCTGCTCTAGTGCTTCGTGCATTGCAGATCTATCTTCTGATGTCATTTTATCCAGCTCGTCAATACAACACAGACCGTCGCTTGCAAGTACGAGTGCACCTGCTTCAAGTGACCATCCACCAAGGAACTCATCTTTTACTACTGATGCAGTAAGTCCTGCACCTGATGCACCTTTACCGGATACATATCGTGCTTTTGGAGCTACTACGTTTCCTCGTTTTAGAAGCTGGGATTTACCTGCACCTGGGTCTCCGATAAGAAGGATGTGCATGTCACCTCTTGTAATAACACCGTCACTTCGTTTTTTATGTACACCACCGAATAATTGTAGGAGTACTGCTTTTTTGATCAGATCGTGACCATATAGGGATGGTGCAATTGCTTCTACGAGTTTATCGATAAGTTGTTCATCTTTTGAGAGTTCTTTGATGCGTTCAATTTCATCTTCTGTAATTTTAAGATCGGAGAATGTGGTTTGTTTTGGTTTAATGTGGTTTGCTTCTACTACAAGATCAAACCTGGTTGTTTGTGCTCCTGCACGCGAGGTTACCGGTACTTCCTTGAGTACACCTGAAATAATGATTGCAGAACCTGGGTTTGTTTTCTTTTCAGAGATGGGAGATACTAAGTCTTCTTTGAGAAAGAGGTTAATACGTTTTGGCTGCTCTCCTCCTTCTAATTTTTCTGGGTTTTCTTCAAGGACAATTCGTTGTACGTCAACTAGTGTTTTGTCGAGTTCCTTGAATTTTCCTTTAAAACCACATCCACATCGTTGTGGTTCTTTGTATTTTTCATCCGTTTGTGTTATGGAGTGGACATTTCCACATGCAGGACACTCAAATTTAACAAGGGTCATTTGTGGCCTAACGTCTGATTTTTGACGCACAATTCCATCAAGACAGATGAATTTACCTAGGTGCTCGGATCGTACGTTTTTGATTTTTACTGTTGCAACTTCTGGAAGATCGCCAACACGAACGTAGAATTTTCTTACATCTTCCATTTGTTTGATGGCAAGTTCTGATGCTTGCATCATATCATCTGGTTTTTCTAAGAATTCTTCAGCAAGATCTGGGTCGAACGCAAGGATTTCTTGAAAGGAAACGTTTACGAAATTTTGCTTTCTTCTGATAGCTTCCTCTATATCTGATCGTTTGAGATCGAAAAATTCACCTACCTTCTGTATTTGTTTTGCTGCATCCATTGAGTATATCTCTTCCCCCCGGAGAGTAAAAAATTAAAGTAAATAAAAAGATTTGTTGAATCTATTTCTTAACTACTTTATTGAGTTGTTCAATAAGTTTGTCAAGTGCCACATGTACTTCATCTTCAGACTTTGTACCTGTACAAACGATTTTACCGTTACTGAATAGCAAGAATGTTGCTTTTGCAGCAGGTAGTTTGTATACCAGTCCAGGGAACTGTTCTGGTTCGTACTCTGTGTTGTCTAGTTTCATTGCAAGTACATTGAGGTTAAGGTCCATTCCTACGCTACCTGATGCAACGATGTTTTGGATCTTTACTTTTGGCTCAATTTTAATCTTAACATTGATTTTTTCAAGACTTTTGATGATTTTTTTGATAGATTCATGTACTTTGTCCATGGATCTTGCGCCTGTACATACCACTTTCCCAGATGAGAAGATGAGTGCGGATGTTTTAGGTTCCTTAATTCTGATAACGAGTCCAGGGAATTGTTCTGGGTTGTATTCAGTGTTGGATAGTGTTGCTGCCATTCGTTCAAGAGGTATTTCGTGCTCTAATGAGGTAGACACAACGATGTTTACTACTTGAATATCTTTAGTTTTTGCCATATTTGCTCCTCCTGTGGGATGTAATGGAAGTTCTTTTTTAAAGGTTTATAAATGCTTCTTTTTAAATATGTGTTTTCTGGAGTTATAGTGGCCCCTTCATTTCCTGTGGAAAATCGTCTTAATCGGATGAATTTGGTCATTTTAAGCGGAAAAAAAAGAAAAATAGGGGAAAGAGCACCCCTTCATTTCTTGTGGAGATGTACGTCGTCAAGCAGCTCTATACCGTCGACATCGTAGATTTCATACGTAAACTGCCGTAAGAAGGCCTCTTTTTGCTCATATGTGAGGTTTTCAAGCAATTCAAAGGCTTCTTTTGCGACGCAGTGGGAGCATGCACGCATATTCTTATTTGTAAAGAGACAGGTGCTTGCTCTTGGATAGGAATTAAAGCAGGTCTTTAGATCCTTAATGACTGGGATATAACCTGGTGCTTCCTCTGCAAGCCAGATTGTCATCTGCTTTGTTAATTCTTCTACTCCTATTGGCTGCGTTATAGCTTCGCCACATACGCCGCATTTCATTTTTTTCGTACCTCCTGGCACTTAATATCATTTGAGAACTGTTTACCCCATCCATTAAGCACCTAACGATCTTAATGCATGGGTCTGCAGGCTACTTTAATCACGGTCATATTCCAGTTAAAGTAAGACTGCATCATTTGCATTTCTTTTTTTGTTTAGAAGTATAAAAATGTTGTGTATTGATGTTTTTATATGGATAAGTTTATATACGAATAAATGGGTTTTTAGACGATGGGGATTACACATGTGCATAGTGGTAGCAACACCAAAGGTCAAGTGGTGCTTTGGGTCGTTTTAGGATTGTTGTTACTTATTATTGCAGGGATATTTCTTTTTGTTTTGAGTAGTTCTGAAGACGTGTCTCCCGATGGACAATCAAATGTTGATGTCTCTTCTGTGCAGTTTATGGTGCAGGAGTGTATTCGTGATACGGCAACAGAAGGTGTTCGACTACTGGGCGAGCATGGAAATTATATTTCACCGGTAAGCGGACTTTCTGGTATTCCTGATCCTCTTCAGTTTAATGGAACGGCATACTGGATTATTGAATATAATAATGTGCAGCCCATTCTTAATAGTAGCGTAGATGAATTTGAAGAGTGGTTTAATATTGAATTTGAAAACTGTGTTGATTACACGCAGTTTCCTGGGTTTATCGTTGAAGAAGGTCGTGCTGATTCTCGTATTACGTATGCAGGAGAGCAAGTGCTGGTGAATGTGCATTATCCTCTCAATATTTCTCGTTCAGGTCAAGTAACCTCTATTGAACAATTTGATGAAGTACTTAACATTCGATATCGTAGAATGTATGAGAAAGCAAAGCAGGTAGTTGAAGCACATTATATTCAAGACTTTGATTATAGAGATGCACTGGCATATGTTGATCAGGGCGATTTTCTAATAACATATGTCATTCATGATGCAAGTAATCTTGTGTTTACTATTGCTGATCCTGATGAGTTTGAAGGAAACACGTATTCGTTTACGTTTGCAACGAATTTGAATAGGACATTTAACGAGCGTCGTGCAACGTTTACTAGAGACGATACGCGATGTTTAATTCCCTTTACACTTGATTCACCCGACCGTCTTGCAACAGTGATGATTTTATGTGGAACGTATGTGCACTTTCCAGATGGCACGGTTGTTGGCCCACAAGATGTTGCAGGTGAAACAAATGTTCCGTATAATTTTCTTTCCTCTCTTGTGACGTATGAAGAAAGTGCAACACGATTAAATGTTCCTTATTCTGTATCTTATCAGATTAACAAAGGAAAAATACAGCCAGGTACAACGCTTCGTGATGATGTGACATGGACACTTACGCAGCCAACGTATTCTTTTGGTCCAAGTGGTGTGTTGTTTAAGAATGAAGATGGTGATACTAGTCCACAGCCTCTTGTTATTCATTGGGATGAAGAGCGAAACCAGAATTATGGTCCCGTGGGGTTATTGTATAGGGGTTCTTTATCAAGTGATGAGTGGGTTCCTGTTGCTGTTGAAGAAAACTATCAAGAGAGTTATGTGGCAACCAACATTGCTGGTTTTTCTGAGTATGCTATTGTTGATTGTAGTTTTCAACAATGTCAAGAAGCAAGCGTTACTGCAAAAGTAAAAGGTGGTAAGGGTCTTGCGTGTTTATTGAAGATCATTGGTGATTTATTAAAAGTAATTTTTGTTATTCTCATTGTTTTTGCGGTGTTTGCATTTGCTTATGCTTTTCTTGCAACAGGTGTTATACCTGGTCTTGCAACAGGTGTTGTTGGAACATCACTTACTTTTGGACAATTAGCAACTTATGCTGTAATTGGTGGAGTTGCATATGCTGGGTTAACTATGGCAATTCCTTATGAACCTACGTCTGATGATACTTCAGTAACATCCATTCCAACGTGTGATCAAATTGTTGATGTTATTTGTTCAAAACAAGGTAAGCTCAAAAGTGGATTTGGTCTGTTTAATGAAGACCAACTTCCTAAAAGTGGTTTGACTGAACATACAGTGGAAGGTGGTGAGCCTTTCCGGTTGTCGGCGGTTGCTAAGAAGTGTAAAACAAAAAAATTCAAGTGTTCTAGTTGTGGAATATCTTGTAGGACGGCGTTCAAATGAAGAAGTGGTTGGAAGAGCATTGGATATATGTACTTGTGCTCTTTGCAGCACTTTCGTTCATGCTGCCATTCATCATGAGTGATGGATCGAATGTAAGTGGCGCTGCTGTTGCTACACTTCCTTCTGGGCAAGGGTGTTGTCTTACTACGTGTACGGTCACTGGTGATACTGAGTGTGCCAGTGCAGACTTTGTAAACGGTCAGGATTGTACTACGCAATCACAATGTAACATTGGATGTTGTATTGATACAGAAGGATATTGTTATACTAATTATTTAGAACGAAATTGTGATGCAGAAGGTGGACAGTTTCTTGGTGGAAGAGAGTGCTTTGTAGAAAAGCAATGTTTAACACCGCCTCCAAGACCTGCAGAACAAGAAGGGTATCCCTCAACAGGTACAGAAGGTATTTTCTCTATTGCGGGTGCTGTATCAACGGTACAATATGGTGATGACATTCCAATTATCATGGAATTATTTGAAGATGAAGGGCCTGTTACTGTTCGTGTTGAAGTGAGCAGCGATGCCACAGGATATAGTGAAGTGTTTACAGCAAAAGATGATGGTTTTGGTGCTGATGCATTTTCTGATGACTTACGATATTCGTTTTACTGGGATAGTAATTTTGATGCTGTTGTGCCATCCACATTTACTGAGTATGAATTACAAGTGTTTGTTGATGGTGTTAAGCGAGGAGATCCGGGTATTCTTACCGTTACTCCAAATGAATGTAGACCGCTTCGTGTGTCAGATGCAGGTGAAGTAAATATTCTTCTTACAAAACGAGGCAGTGGTCCTGATGTTAATTTTAATTATGAATATCAAAAATTAGTTGAATTTTATGCACCAGATAGAACAAAAGCAGATGTGATGAATGCATATGTATTTGATACAGAGGTGTTTGTTACTCCAGGCAACATCAATAGTATTTGTCCTGGTGTTACGTTTGCTGCAGATGATTTAGTCATTCAATATGATTTTGATTATGAGACGTGTACAGAAGAGCACAGTAATATTGTGCACACGAATCCTGATTATAACATTGTGCGACGAGTAAATGATTCAGCAATTGGTTCTGGGTTTTGTAACCTAATAGAAACCAAAAAGGATGCTGTTAAAAGAGTAGAACTCATGAACATTACTCCTGAAGTTGAACTTGTTACGCCAATTGGCAATACGGTTTTCACAACACCACTTACGGATATTACTTTTAGAGTAAATGATAATCCCGGGAAGGTTCGTTATAATGTGTATCTTGATCATGACTATCATAAATTAGGTTGGGGATATATGCAGGCAGGTGATGCAGTGACCACACAGATTCCAGTCTATGATGGTGAACACAGCGTGACCATTGAAGTGGAAGATTTGAATAGGAACATTAATGAAATTCATTTTAATTATACGGCAAACCTTGATAATTTTACATCAAACTTTAGACAACTGAGTGGTTCTGTATTTGAATTAGAACTCGATCACAATAATGAAACTATCTTTGAGTATTATGTTTTTAATGAACAGACACCAATTTCTAGAGGTGTGTATCAAAAAGGAGTTGATGAAGAAATTAATGTAACCCTGCCTAATGGTAATCATACCATCTGGGTTCGTTCTGAAGAGGTTTCAGGAAGACGATCAGTTACCGATCCGTATGATATTAATGTGTCTGGTGCACCAGATGAAGGAAGAACATATGATCTTATTACAGGTGCATCTATTTTTGATTCTCGTCCACTGAAAGCGTATTCATTAATCACTGGTGCTGCAGTTGCTACAAGTAGTTCGACAAGCGGTCTTACGGTTACTCGTGCAGATAATGGAGAGCCTGCAATCATTGGTGAAGAACTAGAAGATGGTGGAATTATTGGACGAGACGGATATATTTATTATCCGGTTATTGATGATTCTGCACTTCATAATCCTGTAAAACTCTGTGGTCTTAATGCTAGTCTTCTTGATACGGGTGCTAGATATTATCCTTATAATTGTGTTGCATCAAGTACCCTTACATCAATTGACATGGATCCTCGTCTCAAAAATTGGGGCAATGGTACGTTCTATTATGATTATTACTATGATGTTGTTGCATGTGCAGAAGATATTTTCATTGATGTGTACTTATACAATAATGAAACTGAAGCAGAGCTTGAACTTGAAAGTGAATCGCTTGGCATTGGTCAAGCAGTAACTGATGATACTCGTTTTGAAACTGTTGGCGACTTTAATCAGTTGTGTGTACACGTAAGTGACCCGCTTGTATCTAATCTTCCACGATGTGAAGAATTTGGACTTCCTGTTTGTAAGGATGATATTGACAATGATGGTGATGGTCTGTGTGATGTTGATGGATGTTATAGCACCACGGGCTATTGGCTTTCTGCTGACCCCGGTTGCCTTGATGAGAATGATGTGGCAGAAGATGATGCTACATCTCAATGTCAAGATGGCATAGATAATGATGCAGATGGACTTATTGATGCAAATGATCCTGGTTGTATAGATTCACTTGGTAGGTATGTTCCTCAATTAAATGATGAACTGCTTGATGGTGCAAGACAATGTCAAGATGGTCTAGATAACGATGGTGATGGTCTTGTAGACATGGATGATCCTGGTTGTAATGCTCCAAGTGATGATTATGAGGCAGCAGCAGATCCACAGTGTCAAGATGGTCTAGACAATGATGGTGATGGTCTTGTTGATTATCCTGATGATCTTGGGTGTTTTAGTAGAACAGATAATGATGAATATAATGACGATCATGATTGTAGCTTATACAATGATATTAGGTTTGATGTAGATATTCAAAGAAATATTCTTTCTTCAAGTGAAGTACGGTATGATTATAATTACAAAATAACCATTTGTGACAGAACACAGGGTACTATTGGGTTATATGATTTATTTTTCGAAAAACAAAGTGGACAAATTGTTCCAGTGCAGCTTGCAGGCCTTGCTGGATTTAATGAAACGTTTAGTGGAAGCGGAGATCTTACTGGCGAGCAGAATATGCGACTGTGTATTTCTACAATTGCACAGAAGATTTGTAGGTAGCTTTAAATAGCGGTTCTCTTTTGTAGGGCGTATGGATATCGTATTCCCGAAAGATAATGAAGCACAGTTTCTTAAACAAAAAGAAAATATTAGATTCATCTATCCGTTCAAGAAACATCTTAGGAGTGAACATGAATTTGGTGTTTTAACTGATAAGAAATTTGATGGATTTACGGTATGGCGATCAACTGGTAACGATCGACCTGTATTTGAACGTGGTGTTTCACTTATTTATGATTTAGAGCAAAGTGATCGACATGATTTCATATATCAACGAAATAGTGGTATGAATCATGTACTTGCAGCGCTTGCGAAAAGAAAACATATGTCTATTGGATTTAATATGAATACATTCTTGAAATCTCATAAGAAAGCAACGTTGTTTGGTCGAATGCAGCAAAATATGCGTTTATGTGAGAAGTATGGTGTTACTCCTGTTGTTGCATCATTTGCGCAGTCTCCAGGTGAGGTTGTTGATGATATTTATTTAGATGCATTTGAACGATTGCTAAAGAAAAAGAAATTATTCTAATTTTATTTATTATTTAGGGTAGCGGCCCTACGAATCCACCATCATCTGGATCAGGATTTGATACGATTAAACCACCACTTCCACTGCTTGGGTTTGGATTAACTGTTAATCCTCCTCCAGTACTGAGTGATGGATCAATTACGGGTTCATCACTCATGCTACAACAAATGGTGTTTGCACCTTCATATGCAGTAACCAGGTCTGGATCTGCAGCATGTGCATTAGTGAGATCTGAGAGAGAGAGTACGCTTTCTTGTGGTGCACAACTATCTTGCATGCTACAGCTTAGGAATTTTCCAGTTGGTTGATATATGCATACATCAGTAGATCCAGGTACATTTTGTCCTGGTGCAATTGCGTGTGCATTGGTAGTTCCTGTTAATGAAAGTACCGTTACTGGTGGATTAAATGATGTTCCAAGGCAACTAGGCGTTGCTGTTGCAACTGTAAATGTGTCAGGGATACATACTTTGTATTCGTAGCTAGGTGTAGTTCCTCTTGCTTGTACGTGTGCGTTTGTGAGTGACGAGAGTTGAACAAGTACTTGTTCGTCTGCAAGACAACTTGTTCTTACGGTTGCACTAAACACTTCGTTGTTTTCTGTAGTATCGTCTCTACTTGAACATCCAGGGTCATTAGGGAAGTCAATAAGTCCATCGCCATCATCATCTACACCATTGCTACATGTGTTTGTAGTAACTATTCCATCATCGGCAGGATTTGTTGGTGCAAGATTACATTGTTCAATGTATTCATTTACACACACTCCAACCACACATGCAACTGGTTCAAAACAATCGTTTGCATCGTCTGCGTCTATACAGTCTTGAGTAGTACTACATTCTGTTTCAAAGAATTGTTCACTTGCACCTCTTGTGTTTCCTTGTAGTCGAAGTGTTGTTGACCATTTACGCCATTTTTCAAAATCATTGTCATTAAAGTCATCTGCGGTAAGAAGGATGTCATCACTTAGACCTATTCTTGTTCGAAGTGGGTCTGATGGATTGGTGGTAGGACTTTCTGCATTATATGCACACGTTATACCAAATTCATTCATTGGATCACTACATAGTGTTGCCAGATAGTCTTTGAACTGGTTCTCTTCACCTTCTTCATATTCTGGATTAACTAGTCGTGCAACAAATCGTTCATCATTAATTGGATTTTCTTCATATATTGAGAATACGTAAAAGTTAGTATTTTTTCCAAGGAAGAGTTTATCGAATTGATCGAGCGTTCCGATGATATTATTGAACTCTGTTTGTTGTGTGCTGCTAGTTAATTTGTTTGAAAGGTATGTGAGTGGTGCTTGTATGAATGAGATGGTGTTTGTTACAAATTGATTTGGCCTTAAGACAAGATTGAAGTGTTGTTCTAGAATTGGATTTACTACGTCATCTTTTCCCTGAAGGATGAAGAGTGTTTTTGTTTCTCTGTGATAGTGCATGGTATTTCCAGCACCTGACACCCATTCTGTGTCTATACTAATATCGTCGTCATCTTGACCGAAGTAAAATTTATTGCTGGTAGGGAGTTGTGAAATTATTGGGAACGCATATATGGTGAGTTGATCATCATCTTCAAATACGTTTGGCGTGAGTAAATTTTGAATGTAGCCTCTGTCGTTGTTTCCATTGAGAGTAAGAATGCATCCTCTGATGTTATCATCACTAATTGAAGAATCATGAAGGCCTTTTAAGTATGTAAATGAGCTTCCTCCAGTGAGTTCAACACCATTTACATGTTCATTTTGGATAATGTTTCTTGCGTTATCACAATAGATGGTGTAATCTGCATCAAGTGATGAGTCACGAGCCATATTTTCACCAATCATTGCAAGAGCAGTCATTGCTTTTGCAGTTCTAGATGTCCATCTTGCTATGCCGTCATTATCTGGTTCACAGACACTATCTCCTGTTCCTGTTGGATGTGTGTTTCCTGAGTTTTGCTGTCCCCAGTATGCACCGATGCTTGCACATGCAGGGTTTCCGTTGGTAATGTATGGGCACATGTGTTTTGGACAACCTTTTTCACCTATACTATCATCAGATGGAACTAGTGTTCCTTCTGGTGTTTGTCTTTGTTCAATTTCTGTCCATTGGTAAACAGATGGTATTTTTTTGAGTGAGAACACTCCGCCGTTAGTTGGAGTAATTGAATTTGTTGAAGTAATATCTGCACAAATAAATGTGTCTTCATCTATAGTTATTTGTTTATTGAGTTGTGTTTCATCACAATAACATCCTTCTTTATTACTATTGTCTTCATCGTCTCTATTGTCGTTACAGTCATAGCTTTCTTCGTTTGGTAAATTATATATTTGAACATCTACATCAAATCCAAAGCTAGAACAGGTTTTGAATGTAGTTTCATAAAGTGAATCACCGTCATTATCTCTTGCAAAATATGCTTCTTTTAGTGAGTTGGTAAAGTCAGAACAATCTCCTGTTGGATTTCTTAGGTAATGAACTGGTTTGTACCGTGTATTTGGTCCAATGACCTCCCAATCGGACAAAGAGGCTGCTTGTACACATTGATCACCGTACCCGTCATTATCTCTATCTCTACAAAAAATTGAATCAGGTCGTATTTGTGAATCTTGCGATGCAATGCCACATCTGTCATGTGCTAATGCATCATCTTGTGCGTCTTCACACCCATCTTCCCAGTTGATAGAACTTCCAAATCTTCGCCAGTGCATGTCGCTTGAAGGTGCAGTGCTTCGAATGTATTGTGTAAGTGTTCCATCTGCACCAATTGGTCTAATAATTAACGGGATGGTTGTGGGCGGTGTTGGTGTTGCATCTTCTGTAACATAGGAAAAATATCCATCACCATCATAATCATATACCCATCTTGAGTTGATATTGTCTGCTTCAGTACATCCTACATCATTTACCCTTTTTTTAAGTTGCCCAACAGATCGTTTATGTGTATTATTTTCACAAATGTATGTGTAGTTTGTTCTTCTTAGTTCATTATCTCCTGGACCCAGATAGTCTTCATAGCATGAGGTTGTTCCACTTACAAAATCTCCTGTTGGAAGTGGGATGGTTTCACATACACTATACTCGCTTGGATCATCAAGCGCTACAAAATCACAAGGGACGCACTCATCACTTGATTCTCTACAGTATCCGTGTACTTCTGTACATTTATACTGAAGTGACCCATCTGCTTGACATTCCCAGAAACAATCTGCTGTTGCACCACAACGTTCAACGGGTACGTGTTCATAGCATCCATCTCCTAATGTGGTGTATGGTATCTCTTCTTGTGTTATTGCAAGTGCTCCTGTTGCAAGTAGAGAGATTACACTAATGAGAAATAGAACTAGTATTGCAGCGCGCTTCATTGTGTTTTAATCCTTAAAAAGACTATTTAAACTTTTCGACGTTATTTCTTTTGTATTTTTCAATTCTTAAAGCAAAGTTTATATATGTTCAGAAGGAATGTTTTCTTATGAAAAAGGGGCAAGTAACAATCTTTATTTTACTTTTTGTTGTGTTACTTGTTGGTTTTGGATTTGTTTTTTACTTACTTAATCAGGCTGCAGGAGATTCTACTACACAATCACGTCAAGCACTTATTGAAGAGATTAAGGCACGAACGAGTTTAGAGCAGCAAATGCAGGAGTGTTTACAGACTGGCATGAAAAAAAGTCTTCAATTAATTGGTGATCAAGGAGGCTTTATTTTTCAAGATCAAGAGGTGGATGATACGTTTTATGATGTGTTTCGAGTAGGAACACCTGGTGGTGTGTCTTTATCACCTTCATGGATTTGGAACAATCCAAGCATTGGTGGATTTGATGTTCCGATTTATCTTAGACAACCGGATTATTTTCCAGACCATCCTTCGACGTCTGCAAATTCTGCAATTTATCCGTATTTTTGGGCAGCACTTGAAGCACCTGCATACCCTTGTTTGACGTATCGGTCAACTGGAAATGTGCTTGAGCGATTCAAGACTGTCCATGGAAGTCCTGCACACGACTGTAGATATATTTACAATTATACATATGCGAGTGATGCCATCTCCTTTCCCCTTTGGCTTGATCAATCAGAAGATGTTCGTATACCTGAGGTGTTGAAAGATTGTGGTTCTGATCCAAAGTGTGAACGCACTATTGAAGCATATATTGAATCATACTCTTCTGCGTATTTTGATGCGTGTTTTTCTGAAATTGTCGTTCCTGGTTATGATATTTCACTTGTTGATGAGCCAAACGTTACTGCATTTTTTTCTTTTACTACTTTGGGCGTAGGAGTAATTCCTAATTTGTTGGTGAGTGATGGAAATGAAGAATTTTCTTTTACCTTCCCTCGTGTAGAGGCAGATCCTGTGCTGTTTAAAGCAGAAGCATTTTTTAGTGAATTGGAGCAATTGCTTGAGAACGAAGCACGGTACCCTGCATTCAATTTTATTGAAGAAGCAGAGTCAATTCCACAACTTTCTAGTCTTATTGTTGATTCTTCATTAATTGGAAGTGGTCTTTATGCTGTTGACATGGCGCTTAGTGGTGGCGAAGCAAACATTTATGGTGATCCGTTTGAATTTAGGATGGTGTTTACTAATCGATTGCCAGTACTACTTCCCATAAAGGATCATGATTTGAGTAGTGATGGAAATACGAAAGTAATTTGCGCAGCAGATCCTGATAATGAATTTTTTAGTTCGCCTGATGTTCAATTTACTCATGCAACAACAGGGCATGTGCAAGTCACGAATGTACAGACTGAACTCAATTCTGAAAATCTCGTGTGTAAAAGATATACTTTTGCTTTGTCTGGCTGTCCTCATTTTGGAACCTGTAGTGGTACTGTGAAGGTTACTGTTAGTGATTCTGCTGGCTCAGACTGGCAAACATTTACTGTTACAGAATAGACGTGACTCCTCGAAACATTTAAATAGTAGTATTCTAAAAAAAGAGGTGGGGGATTAACAGTTTGAATCGGTGTATGCGATTATTGTACTTATTGATACTATGTCTACTACTTCTAGTTCTTGTTCCAGCAGTTAATGCTGGTTGTTGTTTAAAACTTGTAAGTGACACCGCAATTCCTGGTGCAACTAGTCCTTACTGTCAAGATATTACTGATACGCAAGCCGGAACAGCATGTGGTCCTGGTGAATATCGAAGCACTGATGCATGTGTTGATCTTCCTGAATGTGCTGTTGGTGTGTGTTTTACTACTGTTCCCTCTTCTCTTACGTGTAATACGGACTATACAGGTACAGCTGATAATTCTAAGTTTACTCTTCCTGCGGGTTCTTGTACGGCATCAACGCAAAATGAAATTACTGTGAGACAATGTCAAGATAATGCATATGAAGAAGGTCTTTGTGTAAGGGATTACTGTCCTATTACTACATTTAGACCAGATGATATGACGTTTGACTTTACTATTCCTTCTGGTGGTATGGTGTATGATGTGGGTGGTGATCGATATACGGATAATGGGTTTGGTGATAGTAATGGTGCTTTAGGCCAAATTCGAATTACTGTTCCTCGTGGTGTACATGGCTTTTCCTTTTATGCAAGAAATCATGAGCCAGGTTTTGCATCCCCTAGAACCTATGATCAACCAACAGCATCTATAGATGCATCTCTTGCTCCGAACAGCGGTGCATATGCAACACGTGTGTTTAGAGTAACGCATCCAAGTGTTGGTGGTGTTAATGGTGCAGATGTTACGTGTACAAATGATTGTTCTGTTGTTAAACGATCCTTCTCGGGTGAAATTTGGGTGGAAGTTGCTCCTGGAACAACTACATTTACATTTACTCATCCTGATCAGGGTGTAAAAAGTGAAACCATTACATCTGATGCAGGATGGTTTTATGGCACTCAAGAAGTGGTATTAAGTGGCGATTGTACCGTTACTGGATGTACTGTGGGTGTGTGTGATGCAGGCAGTGGTTCATGTATTACTTCATGTGAAACGGTGTATGGTTCTGAATACTGTGTTGATTCTGCAGGAGAGTGTAGGACGGTTGACACAGATGGTCTTACGTGTGCTAATCCTTCTAATGTGTGTTGTTCTTCTCTTCCAACGACGGTGTTCTGTGGTGAGGGGCAAGCAACACAAACATGTGAATGTGGACCTCAAACAATTACTGCAGGACAGTACTGTTGTAGTAATACGCCTTCTACTGTTGCGTGTGCATCTGGCACGGCAACTATTTTTGGATTCCTCAATGATGCAGATGGTAGAGTGGTGAACCAGGAATTTAATGCACATCTTATTGATTCAACTGGCAATCACTATGCGACACTTGGTCCTTTTACAAGTGGCGATGGTATTTCAAATATTTACACTAATCCTACTTATAACCTAGAACAAGGTGCATTTGCTATTACTAATTTCCCATTGCCTGATGCTGCACCAAATACGCTTCAATTTATTGATCTCTATGATGCAAATACCAATGCGCCCCTTGGAGTAAGGGTGGGGTATAACCCTTCAAGTCCTTCTGGAAAAATTTTGACTTATGGAGGAAATGACTTTTCTCTTATTGCGGGGAGTTATTATTCCCTTGGTGAAGTATTTATGGCAGCGGGTGCAGAAACGCCTGGATGTAATACCAATGAAGCGTTTGTTCCACAATTACTGAGTGCTAATCATGTAAGAGGCAAGCCTGAAGTTGATCTTAGATTTAAGAATGGTTGTTTTGGTGATCTTACACAAGTTCGTGTAGATCGACTTCGAACAGGTGATCTATTCCCTGAAAGTTATGTATTTCCTGCAAGTGAGTTTGTTTCTTCTTCAATGGGTGGAGCATTATATCAAAACAACGAAAATCTTGCATTTTTAGACATTGATTCAGAATGGGATTTTGAATATACATATACTGTAACTCTGTACAGTAAATTTGGATATAGTGGTGTTGCAACAGATAGTATTCTTACAGGTATTCCTATTTGTGAGTACATGACTGTGGGCGGATCTACGTATTGTGATAGTACAACGCCTGGTTCATATTCAGTTTGTGACGCAACAAATAGATTATCTCCTGCAGGAGAGTGTCCTGAATCTTTTGTATGTGTAAATAATTTGATTGATTCAAATCCTGATTATTATAGTGCAGAGTGTGTGCTTAATCCAGAGTGTGGTTTATATGGGATTACCTATGATGACCAAATTCTTGGTGATGCAAACTTCTTTGGTGGTAGTAATTTAATCACCTTTGATGGGAACACGTGTGAAACACTCGATGGTGTTCGAAGTGGATGTTATATTGACTACAAAAATGAAGCAGATGGTGAATTTTATGTTACGGATGCATGTAACTCTTGTTATGATGCTGGTATTGTTGATTGTACACAATATCGTTCTGCATATGCTTGTGAAACAAATGCATGTCAAGTAATCAATGGATGTACGTGGATTGAAGATCCAACCTTTGGGGTACTTGGTAGTGGTGTGTGTGTAAATGCTCTTGAACAAGAAAATGCATGTAGTGCTTGTAATGGCAATGATCAATTGAATTCATGTAGTAAGGACATGTGTGAAGGTCTTGGTGAGTGTGGTCTTGAACTGGGCACAACATGTACTGACTGTGATGATTTTGCATCAGAATCTAATGAACTTGGCTGTCGTGCATTTGATGAAGAAAGTTGTAATGTTGCAGGCGATCTTACGATTAACAGTTGTGGTTTTGATTTATGTACATGGGGCACTGCTACATCACGAACAGGTAATGTAAATCCATTTGGTGACCCAAGTGTTGTTGCAGGAGTAACGCCGGTGTGCCAAAAAACAGCATGTTATGATATTCAAGACAATTACGATGATCTTGATGTTGGTTCACTTAATGTTGCATTATATGATGAACGATACCAATACTGTCAAGAAGATCTTGCACCTCCTACAACAGAAGTTCTTCTTGAACTTAAAGGAAAGACGAGAGCAGAATTACTCAATGGTGTCTTTAGTATTGCAAAAGATTATCTTACAGCAGAGTCTGGAGCATATTTCTTTGTATCCTCTTCCGCGCGTGATACGGGCGAGACTTCTGCACTCTTTGAATTAACATATTGTGCAGAAGAAGAAGGAAGTGGATTTTGTGATGAAAGTTTTAGATGGTTGAGTGAAACGTTTTCATTTACTGGTGAAAATCCTGCAATGGTGTATATTGATTTACTTGAAAAATACCCTTCACTTGTTGATGTAGAGGGACAAGTAGTAATTAAATACCACACGCGTGACCAGAATTTTAATCAAGAAGCACTTAAAGAAAAGGACTTTACTGCAGATACAAAACGACCAGTGATACAATTTATTCAATCAGGGGGTCAGGATTTTACACTTACTGCAACCTCTCCTACACGTTCTTCACTTGGTGCTGCATACACTGTTGATGAGTTTGCACGATGTGATGAGATGCTCATTAAAGCAGGAGATCCTTCATATGTTGCTACAGGCCTTGATAGTGATCTTGAACTTGCACCAGGGGACATAGAACGAATTGATGTTGCAGGACTTGAAGATGCTGTATACTTACTAAGAGTTTCTTGTGAAGATAGACTTACTAATGTTCAAGTTGAAGAACGATTTGTGTTTGTGGATCAAAATGAAAATATTCGACTTCAGGATTCTGTAATTGAGTATACGGTGGGTGGTGATCCTGAGACGTATAGTCCACTTGGATATGTGATTGAAAACCAACCATTTGAGTTTTTTGGTGTAACTAGAATCCCAACACCTCCTCTTGGTTTTTCATCAAATGCATGTAATATTACGTTTAGACATCCACTTACAAATGATGTACTCTATGATCGAGAAATGGCATCTTCTGATTCTCTTCCAGGTGTGAGTGATTGGGTACTTAAATCTCCAGTAATTGATCCGGCCAGTGATCTTTCATTATCTGCAACTAACGGGGTATATTTAGTTCAATATCATTGTAATGAATTTATCAGCGGATCAATTGTTGAAGATGCTGAAGAATTTTATGTGATCGTTGATAATAAAGCACCTGAAGTTGCTTATAGTGTTGATGGTATTGCTTTTGATGACTTTACAGGAACAGAATCAACAGGTTATTTGAAGAGCACTAGTAGACTTACTGTTTCCTGTGAGGATGTTGAGCAGCGATATTATGTTCCGGGTAGAGTGTTTGGCTCTGTTGGAGGAGATGGAACTGAAGTACAACTTACCGGTGCACTTGGTGTTAATGAACGTAATCTTCAAGTAAATTCACCAATTTCATTATATTCATTTAATCTTAATGTAACACAAACTGATGATTGTACGCTTAATGCAAGTATATCAAAAGATGGTGTACTCATTGCAGATTCTCATGATGTTGTGCTAAACTCTGGCATGGATCCTCATGTTGTATCCTTTATTTTTGGAAAAATTGACCTTGTTCCTGGAGCACATGTCGTTACTATTGAAGGTAGTGGTTCTTGTGTTAATGTGAAGGCAGGTAAAGCAGATGGCATCATCAGTTCTTACTTTACAGAAACAGAAGCAGTTACCTATCCTAGAGAATCAGGGTCTGAGTTATGTAGTGTAGAGTTTGTTCGAAAAGATGGTTCTTTACAAACGCCTGCAAGTGCACCAATTTCATTTAGTGCTCCACAAAACCTTATTTCAGTTGTTGTAACTGATGCAGAAGGAAATACGCAAACTGTAGATAGAACATTCAAAGTTGATGGTGCAACACCATTTATTCAATCAGTTAACATCGGTGGAAACAATAGGCATTATGCAACTGCACAATCTCCTCTTGCAATCATTAATATTTCTGAAGATACTGGAATTTCACGTGTTGTTGTAACTGTTGTAAATACTACTGAAGTGGGCGATATTGTACTTGCAAATAGTCCTGCACAAACATCTTATGTGCTTTGTAATAATAACGTCTTGGGCGAATCTTGTCCTTTAGTGATTGGTGGAGAGGTTGAGGTTGTTGGTCCAATTGAACTAAGGCGCGGGGTTAATACGATTGATATTGCAGTGACTGATGTTGCGGGTAGGGGAACGAGTTATAGAACTGAGTACTACTATGTTGATAAAATTGCACCAAATATAAGTACATTTTTTGGAGATGCAGTTGAGTTTGTTCCTAATGAAACAGGTGGTGTTGCTGCTGTCTTTGATGGTTTAGAGGTTACACTTGAAGAAGGTCAAGGATACAACGTAACTGTTTCAACACATGATCCATATTATACACAAAATGTGAGTTCAGGTAACATTACATTATACTCGGCAGGAGTTAAGAGTTATAGCATGCAGCTTCATGATGGAACAGGTAATGAGTTATATGGTAATTTTACTCCTGATGTTTTACTCCAAGGAGGATATGATGCAGTACTTTCTTTTGAAGATGTGCTTGGTAATGTAAAAGAAATTCCTTTTGCAATTACTTTTGTAGATACGTCTCCTCCAAGAATAATTGATGCATATGTTGAAGATTGTGAGGCAAGTGATTACTGCTTTTACAATGGTAGTGTGTACACCATGGGTGGAAAATCTAGTACTTTTAGTTTGATTTTAACTTTTGATGATGAATTACATGTGACTGATATTGATCCAGGAGATGGTGTGATTAATGTAGTCATTCCAGATATGTTTGCTATTGAGAAATATGTTGGAAATTCCTATCTCTCGACAGGACTTGATCAGTTTTTCCCTGTACTTCTTCCACTTGGAAATAATAGGTATGCGTTGGATATGTCCCTGCCACCTACAAATATGGATGCTCCTGTGAGATTTATGCTTCAAGGGGTGTGCGCACAAGATGATCTTGATTGTACGTACAAGGGTGATACGTATGCACATGGATTTAGAATAGATACTACGGCGCCTCATCTACCTAGTCTTATTCAACCAGATGATAACCAATTCTACTTTGGTGGTAGTACTGTGACGTTTGAAGGACTTGCATTTGGCGCAGAACAAGTGGTTGTAGAGGAAGCAAATACGCAGTGGGTACGTAATGATGCACTTGGTGGTAATACGAGATTATTTTCACAATCAGTTACTTTTTCAGGAGGAGTTGTTGCATACAATAACAGTCAGCTCTGTCTTCCTATCTCTTCAATGACGCCTGCTTTAAGACTCTCTTTAATTACGCATTCAGGCAGTTACTTATCGATCGGTTCAAATCCTCGCTTCTATACATATAGTTATTCAGATACCATCTACAATGATGTAGCTGCTCTTGATTGTGGTGTTGATGTTACTGGTTCTTATCGTGTTATTACATTAACAGAAAATCCAGACCCTAGTGAAGTTGTACTTACAAATCCTCTTACTATTCAAGGGTGGAGTAATAACAATGGATACTTCTCACTTGATGTTACTGGTCTTACGCATGGTGAATATCATCCAGAAGTATTTACTGTTGATGGCGTAAATAACCGTGCAACACCTGAAGAATTGACAATCTTTGTTGATGAATTTGCTCCTGAGATTCGTATGAATCCTCTTCATCTTGCTTACTCTGATTTATCTGATGTGCTTGTAACTATTACTGATGATTTTGAGATTGATGGACAAACAACAATTGATCTTCCTACATTATCTGTTGCAGTTATGCGAAGTGATGGTGGTGACCCTGTTGTTATTGATTCATTTAGTACTTCAACTCAAGTAACCTATGCAGGAGCACAACTTGGAGTGAATGTGCCTTCAGAATATACTGATGAGGGCTATGAAGTTTCAATACCTCAAACATTATTTACTGCTGCAGGTCTTGTTACTCTTGAACAGCCATCAGAAGAACTTTGTGCAGATGTTGGGCGTTCAAGACAGGGAATTCTTGTTGATGTGAGTGTGAATGATCTTGCTGGAAACGGTAATAATGCATTCTCAAGAGAATTTTTCTATGATCCTTGCTCATATGATATTGATATTGCATTAGATAGTGGTGTGCAAGGAAGACTACTTTCTGAAACATCCACCACAAAAGCATATGAAACAGCTATTTGGACAAATCCAACAAGTAATGGTGGCGATGTTGTTTTAGTTGTAGAGTTTGATAATCCACTTGAAGGGCAATTTGATGTGAATCTCTTTGATGTAATGGCAGATGATGGCACGGGTGGTGTTTCTGCAGAAAGTATTGTTGAAGAGAGTGGGGTGTACACCATTACATTTGGTGGCCTTACACCAAATAATGATTATGAAATTACCTTCTTTTCACGATATGAAAATGGTGTAACAGTTGGAAGCGCATATGAGCATTATGCTAAATTGTATGTTGATACAATTAATCCTGCGATTACTAGTGTTATTCCAAAACCAGATCTTATTGGTGGACTTGTTGATGATGTTCAGTTTGATGTTGTGTTCAATGACCCAGTGAGTGCAGCATTTGCAGACAGTACTATCTATAGTATTGGGCTTGAATCTCCTGAAGATATTGTTGATAATGAAACAAATGTACTTTCCTTTATGTATCCAGATAGAATTCTATCTCCAGTAACCCTTCGATCAAAACTTGATCATCTTGCAGGAACACCTAATCCTAATCTTGACATTGTTGTTGAAGATAAGGCAGGGAATGTAGTTATTTATGATGCAGGCATACTGGTTACACGAGATACGACTGCTCCTTCTATCTCTGCTGATCTTACATTCCAAGGCATTTCCGTAGATTATACTTCTGTTGAACATGTTGATGACATCAATGACCTATCACTTGCCTGTGTATGTACTGATGCAAATAACTGTGATGTGATGTATGCATTTGGGTATGCGTCTGAGCAAGAATTGTCCTTCTTACTTGATACAAATAATATTACGTATCATGCAGAAAGATTATCAAATCGTGCACGTACATACTCAAGTCCTGTAAGTCCTACTAGCCTATCTATTTCTTCTGAATCAGATATAGGAATAGTTGGTGTATGTTATGCTACAGATGAGGTTGGTAATGTAGGTATTTCAGTAACTGGCCTTCGTGTTGATAATAATGGTGTGAGCATGTACCCTCTTAGCACACCTCCTGATACATATTATGTTCCAGAAGATGGTGTATTCGTTGGACCGCACCAAGGTAACTGGTATACGGGAACACAAGCAAGTGTATCAAATCCAGTGACCATTCGTTTTGCAACAGATAGTGATGCCGCATGTAGAATAAAGCAGACTAATTCTCAACTTAACACTGGTTTTTCAAATGCGTTTGGTCCATATGATACTGTTCATCAATTTTCATTGACTAATGGTTTTGCTAGTGCAGATAGTACCGTTGGTAATTATGTACACATGGAATGTAAGGATACTTTCGATCAAATCACAACAGATACGAGACGTGTATTTTATGGTGATGTTGATTTTGAAGTTAACTTTACTGTTGACCCATACTTTAGTTCAATTGACATCGCAGAACAATTTTTACTTGTAAGCAGAGCAAACACATTCCATTCTTGCGGATATGTGTTCAATTCAGATGATGTTTTCTTTTCAGGCCAATATACACCTGATGCGTACTATGAAGATCAGGTTGTTTCATTTGATGATCTTGAGTTTACATTCCCTGATAATGTAGATAATGGATATGAACCCTATGCAGTAAATATTACTGCTGACTGTACAAGTGTATATGGTGGTGGTGCTCTTGGTAAAATCTCATTCATGTATGATCCAAGTCCTACACTTAATGTGACTATTTTAGAAATTGCAGATGGTGAAAAGCTCAATGATCAAGGAAGACAAATCCTTGTTGCAACAAACATGCAACTTGAAGAATCAGGTGCTGGTTTCTGTGAGTATCAAATTACTTCAACAGTTGGTTTCTCTGAATCCTCGACCCTTGAAAAAATTGATGATCGTGTTCCAGTTGACATTGATCCTGCATTCATACAAGGAGAATTATATGTTGCAACTATTCAACAAGAACTTGTTGGTGAAGGAGAATATTTCCTCGATGTTACTTGTTCTTGTACTATTCCTGAAATCTGTGGTGGTCAACCTCAAGTATCTGATGTCCATTCATTCTTCTTTGATATTACACCTCCTAAACTGATGAATGTGGAACTATATGTTGATGAGAATCCTCTTGGTAATCGTGACGGGGTGTGGTTTACACAATATGATGAAGTGTCACTTCGTGCAACCTATTCTGAAGAACTTTCTGAGTCCTTAATTGATGATGGAGAAGGAAATATTGACGGTGTTTCATTTACTGGTGTAATCTTTACTACAAATCCAAATGCACCTGCAACACCTGGTGGTCTTCCAGGTACAACTGATTTACTTCACGTACTTGAAGTTCGTGATGAAGCAGGTAATGTTAATCGTAGCTTTGTTCGTGTAGTCAAAGATGTCAATGCACCAATCCCTGTAATTGCACCTGACGAGAATGCAGCACAATCATCTCTTGGAGGTACTTCTTACACTGTAAGTATTGATCAAATAAATGGTCCTGAGTTTGGTTCACTAACAATGTATGTAAACGGCGTCATTGCGGACTCATTTAGTGCAGTATACAATCCTTCTCATACATACACATTTAATGGTGCGGTAGAAGGCACATATGTTATTCATGCAATTGCAACCGATCTTGCAGGTAATACAGGCCTTTCAAATAGTGTAGTGGTGTCAGTAGATGATAATGGTCCTATCTTCAGTAAACATTCTCCTGGTTTGCTTGGTGACATCATTGGTGATGAACAACCAACAATTAGCGTTGAATTATTTGATCCACAAGGTATTGATGTAGATTCAATACGGGGTATTATTCGTGATCCAAGCGAGACTGATCTTGATGTTATTGAAACTATTACGGTAATTGATGAACAAACAGTTGCGTATAGTTTTGTTCCGGTAGATGTTCTTGGCTTTGGAGAGCATTATCTTGAAGTGCAAGCAACAGATGGTATAGGCAACCCTTCCTCTACTGTTTGGAATGTAACTATTGATTCTAGTGTTCCTGGGATGCCCTCATATACTCTTATCGGACGTGATGATATCTATACAAATGATCTTCGTCAGGAACTTCATGTTACCTTTAATGAAGAGGTGAGTGCAAGTGCAAGTATTGATGGAATTTCTGCAACAACACAGCAAATTAATTCACGAACATTCAGCATTACCCCTACAAACGATCTCACTTGTGAGGTATGTGCTGTTGAAGTTGTAGCATACAAATCAGGTATTGGTGTTGCTCCATCAGGCAAAAGCTCTTTTACTTTTATTCTTGATAGAGATGCACCGCAAATTACTGAATTTACATATGATCCTGTAGGTGGTCTTGAAACGAGTGAAGAATTTATTACTCTTAGGGCAATGTATGAGGAAGCATATCCTGAATTTGTGAGTATTAATCTACGTGATGACCTCTTTGATGCATCAACGCCAGGTGTGGTTATACAAGAAGATACACAGTTATATGCTGGTGAAAATCTCTTTGATCTTACTGTGAGAGATAAAGCAGGAAATGAAGGAACGGCTCAACTATCAGTTACTCATATTAATCAAAATCCATATGTTACTGCTTTTGTTGGTAAAACACAAACTGATGTGATCTATTCTGATCTACGATATACTAGATTATCTGATTCTGGTGATGATGTATGGTTCATATGTGGTTGCGATTCTCAGAGTGGATCTGATTGTTCAAGTACTGTATATGCATTTGAAGAAATTTCACCATCTGAATATGATGACATAGATGCTGACTCAGTGCGTGGAGCAATTCGTGCACGAGCTTCTTTTAGTAACTATGTTGGTCCAGTGGCTAGTGAAAATCTTGATGCCTTTACATTTGGAGATGAACAGCGTTATGCACTTGTGTGTAAGGGAATAGATGCAGTAGGAAACTTTGAATATGGGTATGCAACCGTACATATTGATAACAATGGTGTTTCTATCACACATCTTGATCACTCTGAAGGAAAATCATATTATGTAGGTGATGAAAGATCATACTACACAAAACTACAGACGGGTGATGCAGCAGTGCAGTTTGCAACGGATGGTCCTGCAACATGTAAGGTTAAACTCAGTAGTAGTTCAACGTATTCTATTCCTTCACAATCTGCAATGTCTTCAGACGGTATGCATCATGAGTATGTGCTTGATGGACTCTCATTACTTTCAGAAGGAAACTATTTACACTTTAGCTGTGTTGATGATTTCACCAGTATTACTACAACTGACACAAAAGAAATTAGGAGAGGAAATGTTGAGATGGACGGTATTGATGTATCTCTTTCCTCCTTCTTTAATGGAAATGACATTTATGATTCCTTTGATCTTACCACTAGATCTTCACAATATATTAAGTGTTCATATGACTTTACATCACTAAATGGTCCTTTCTATGACACTACATATCAAGACACTGAGTTTAAGAAAGTAAAATCTGTGCCTTATGAACGCCTTGAAACACTTCCTGAATCTGGTTCTGATTATACTGTTCGAGTTGAAGTATCTTGCCACAATCAATATGGTAATAGTGCTGATGTTGTTACACGTGAATTTACGTATAGAGATAATCCAACAATTGCTGTTGTAATTGATGCACCAAAGAATGGATTTAGAACACCTGAGGATACTGGTTTTACAGTCAATGCTGTGACAAATTTACTGAGTGGTGTTGAGCGCTGTTCATACGAATTAGTTCATCCATCTGGAAGCGAGGAATCATATTTACTCAGTGAAACCGTTCTTCAAATACCAAGCGGTCTTGATCCTATGTTTGAAAATGGAAGAGTGTATGCAGCAACACTTCCTATTCTTGAGGAAGAAGGAGCATATGGATTATCAGTAACGTGTATTTGTGAAGATGATCGTTGTGCGAACACTGAAGGAACAGATGCCATTACAATATACAAAGATACCACTCCTCCTTTGCTTGAACAATACACACTTCAACGAAAGATTTCAGCAACATCTAGTGTGCTTGAATTATTTGATTCTTCATGGAGAACAAAATATAATGCTGGTATATTTATTGATGGAAGTGTCTTTGTTGAACAGGGAGATGCAATTGGAGAGCTTATTCTTGATGGAGTTGTGATGGATGAAAGTGCTATTGTGTCAGCAAGTGAGTTTAGTGTTCCAGTTCCTATTGTGTTGGTTGAATCACGTCAAAGTCATCTACTCACTGTAAAAGATCTTGCAGGTAATGTATTATCTATTCCATTCAATGTAACTTATGATGAAACATATCCAATTTTGACTGTTGCACCCTCTGTGCATAGACAAAATACTACTAACTCATTCAACTTTACTGTTTCAGCAAACGAACATGGATATGGGCTTATAGAAAATGGTGTTGATGTGTCTTCATTCTCATTTATGAATGTATTAGAAGAAAACATTACGTATTATCCTATTAGTCAGGGCGAGGATCTTGTTGAAGCAAATATGACTGATCTTGCAGGTAATGGTCCTGCATTTGCTCGTTCATTAGTTGTTATTGATAACATTGGCCCTGTCTTTGATCATGCACTTCCTGGGGATGGTTCAATAATTGGAGACTCACGTCCAAGTGTGCAGGTAGTTGCAATTGATCCAAATGGTATTGATACGTCAACTATTGATATTTCAATTGGTTCTGCAAGTGTAACAACTTCATGGGAAGCAACAGAAGAGGGAGTTCTTATTACTGCAACACCTGATTCTGATTTAACCGATGGTGTGTATACCATTACGGTATCTGCAGAAGATACTCTTGGAAATAGAGAAGATGAGCAATGGACTATTGAAATAAACAGCGCAGTTCCTGAACTGCCTTCAATATCACTTCAAGGAAGAGATGTATTCATTACAAATAATCCATCTCAAGTGGTTGTTGTTAACTTTGGAACTCAAGTAGTTAATCTAACTACTGCAACCATTGATGGACAACCGGTAACTATTGTTCCACAAACATCCGGTTCATTATTCACACTTACACCGTCTACACTTACGTGTGAAACGTGTGAAATTGATCTCACTTTTATCTTTGCACAGAGTGGTCAGGTAACTGGCGCTCTGAGTGGTACAACATTCACGTACGATTCTGTTGCCCCACTTATTACTTCATTTAAGGCAGAGGGTGCAAAAGAAGGCGAAGTCATCACAGATGAAATTACAATAACGGGTTCATATGAAGAGATATATGGTGTGCGTTCTGTTACTATTAATGATCAAGACGCAACTATTGAAGAATCATCTATGTTCTTTGCTTATACAGAGGTAGGATTGAATGTAGGGGATAACGCTTATACTGTTCGTGTTGAAGATCTTGCAGGTAATGTGGTAACAGAAACTATTGGTGTATACTATTCAGATAATGGACCAAGTGTGAGCACATTAGTAAATGGTGTGAGCTCTGCGCAAATTGGACCTCCTCCAATTGTTGATGTTACCTGTGGTTGTGTTCTTGACAATGGCACTAACTGTGCACCACAATACTCCTCTGTTCCAATTTCACAACAAGAGTATAATGACATCGATGGTAATAGAGATGTTGTTCTCTCACGTATTTCAGGATACACTCCTTATACGGACGTGACGCCTATTTCACTTGGTAATCTTCCGAGTAATGCAGATGGTCTCTTTGCTGTTGCTTGTATGGGTGAAGATATACATGGGCGTACAAGTTTTGCTCTTGCAACCGTTCGTGTTGATAATGCGGCCCCTGTGATTACTTTTGTGAATTCAACTACCATGAATTGCTTTGGTTCACGTTGTGAAACTTCTCTTTCTGTAGGTGATGCAACACTTGTTATTCAGACAGATGAAGATGCTATGTGTGAACTCTTACTTGATGAACACAGTGCTGGATTTGATTTCATTGCAAATCAAAATAGAGGTATTCCATTTGTTCAAGGTGAATATAATTACCATTCAATTGGTATTGGAGTGTCTGATAGACTCTTTACGGTACAATGTAAAGATATGTATGGACAAAGCACGTGGGTAGAAGGTCAGTTGACTCAAGATACGCGACCAATTGATCTTACTGTTTCACAGAACTTTGGTGTTCTTGATGATAGAGATCAAGTTTATGTTATTTCTGCTCGAGATGCATATGATAGGGATATTTCATGTGCATATGAATTTGTACGAGTTGATAATGATTTTACTATTTCAAAAGACTTTGGTGCATATAGATCAAATAATGACTATAATGTACGCACAGATGCAATCATATATAATCAACTCGTTGATGGAGAACACGATGTTAATGTGACGTGTCAATTACGAACAGGTGGTTCACAAACACAAGAGATGTCATTGTATGTTTTATTTGATCAAGAAATTACCATTAAGGTACGTTCACCTGATGGTGATGTTCGTGTAAATAATGATGTAGATATTATTGTTGAAACATTTAAAACTTCAGTTGATCGTGCATTCTATTATACACTGGGCGATCCAGTTCCTAGTGTAGATAATCTTGTATTCATTAATGGTCTCACACAATTATATCCTGCTGGCAGTGTATATGGTGCAACTATTCCAAGTAGTGAACTTAGTGAGAATGCTGTAACTACATTTGTTGCAGAAATGAGAAAGAATGGTGTTGTTGCACAACAACCAATTTCCATATACTATGATACTATTCCGCCTGTGTTTGACAGTGTGTATGTTGAACGTTCGGTGGGTGAGCCAATTACACCATTTAATGGAGTGTATTATACTAATAGTGACCAATTACTTATTACTGGACAACTGTCTGTTGAGTCGGGTGACGCAGTCGAAAGTCTTGAACTTAATGGA
>CAZJAJ010000004.1:0-3448 GCA_964544335.1 uncultured Methanosarcinales archaeon
TTACGATCACTGATCTTGCAGTTGGCACGTACACCTACAGCTGGTTTGCTAACGATACTGACGGAGAATCAAATACAACAGGTGATCTTACATATACCATAACACAGGCAACTCCTACACTCAACATTACAATTAGTCCATCTGATTCAGTATCTAATGGAACTGAAACAACAGTAACAGGCAGTGGTTGTCCTGCTCAATTAAATTGTACGCTTTACAGAAATGGGACAGAAGTAAGTAACCCAGAAATTGCAACACTTGCACTTGGTTCATATAACTACACCTTTAACACATCAGGTAATAGTAATTACACCTCAGACACGATAAGTGATCTACTCAATGTATCCAATGACGTAGACGCTGATGGTATTACTGATGATGGTGATACGCTAATTGGTAATGAGCGATTTGTTACAACAAGCGGATTTACTTCACCAAATATTACTGTTGATGATGCAGATGTATCTGGAACCTTTACGGGCAGAAAAACAGTGAAAATCCTTGATGGTGCAAATATAATTGTACAGTTTAGTCACAACTTTAGTAATAAAACCATGTATATTTCAAACTTCAACATCACTAAGTCTTCAGACGGCGTATATGTTGATGTAAATGGTCAACTCTCACCTGGCGAGACTAAAACCGTTTACCTTGAAGATGATGACTTTGATAACCTTTGTGTACACGATGCACCAGGAATTACAAGCATTAGTGATGATTGCTCAGGAGCAGGAGAAGTGAGCTTTGCAACCTGTGTGAGTGGAACTGTGAAAATAGGTAATATCACTTGTAGTAAATCAGGTTCATACTATGTATTTAGTAACCTCTCTAATTCAGCAGTGCGAGGGTTTGGAACTGAAGAAAGTGAAGAATCTACAAGGGGTGGTATTAGAAGCACAACAACAGTTACGTGTTACACTGAATACTACTGTACTTCATGGGGTGCTTGTGAAGATGGTGAGCAATCACGAAGTTGTAGAGCAGTAGAAGTGTGTGCAGAAGATCTTATCTTTACACCTACAACAACGCCTCCTGCAACAACAACTACTTGTGCAGTGGTGCCAACATGTACTAATAATGAACGTGATGGCCTTGAAACTGATGTAGATTGTGGCGGTCTTGAGTGTGGTGGATGCCAAGAGAACCAATTCTGTAGAGCAGATAGTGACTGCCTCTCTGAGAATTGTATTGCAGGTCTTTGTGAACCTCGAGAAGTGTGCCTCCTTGATAGAGATTGTGAGAATGGAGCAAGCTGTATTGAAGGACTGTGCTTTGAACTAGAAAAGATTGAGCAACAAGCACCATTCCCACTAGTGACCTTTTCACTTATCGCAATACTACTTGCCATTATAACCATTGGATTGTGTGTATACTACATATTTAGAGACCATGAATAAATATCACCGTTTTATATTACCTGTAGCTATTTTTGTAGTAGTTACATTAGGTCTTTTTCAATTATATACGCCAGAAACGGTAGGACATGCCATCTCTCAAATGGAAAATGTAACCACATCGTTTTCTCTTTTCTTTTTTTCACGTCTAATTCAGTAGAAAAGTTTATATAGTAGAAATTATGGAATTGTAATTAGTATTGGGGGGAAATAGTAGATAACGTACGTTTAGTACAGAGTTTGCTATATCATTTAATGAATCAAAAACAATTTGTCTATTTTGTGACGATATTGGCCATTGTTCTTACACTATTAGTATTCTCTGATATTTTCTTTGAAGGCGTTGGTAGGGCTTCTATTACCCAATACACCACTACTGGCACCTTTGATGACGCATTAAATACAGAATATACTGCTGATACTATTTTCCCCTGGAGACCATCTGAAGCTGTTGCTATGCAAGGAATTGGACTGAGTGGTAGTGCTGAAGGTCAAGGAATAGTCAAAGTGTACCTTCTTGATGGAAGAAATCAATTTCTCATTCAAGAACTTGCTGTATCAGGACTTGTAGGATTTGATCAGGCATGTGTTGAAACATGTGAACTTTCTGAACTCAAAAATGATCGATATTTGCTTCGATTTGAAGTACCTCCCGGTGTTACCTACAGAGTTGATGATATAACGTACTCATCTGAGCCAATTGTACCTTTAGAAGTAGTGCTTCCTAATGAAACATCACAAAATACCACTACAGGTGTAATTATTCCTGATCAAAATGAAACTAATGTAACTGAAGTATCAAATGAAACAGATTCTTCAACACAAACACCTCCTGGTATTGATGTACCTACTGACTTACCACGTGATATCCCGGTACGAGTGAATGTATCTGCAGTTGCTGTTGTTGCAAATAATATTGATGTAGTAAAAGATAATAGTACAAGAGGTCTTGATCTTGTCTTTAATGAACGTTCAGGCGGGATTGGTGCTGCAAGTGGTCCAAAGAACACTGTCGAAATTAGAGGTATTAAAAATCCAAGTAATCAAATTAATGCATACCTTGGTCCAGTAAATGATGATTTATTGAAATCTGAATTTTTCTATATTGATAGTGGTCTTGAATTTGATAATGCAACCGTGACTCTTAAAACAACAGGAGATGTTTCAGGTATTATTAGATGTGTTGACTTTGATGTAAATTCACGAACATGTGAGAGTTGGGTTGGCGCAGATATTCCTTTTGAACAGGGTGATGGCACCATTACGTTCCAGCCAAATGGATTTTCGGGTTATGGTGGTAGTGATATTATTTTAGATAATTATGTAGAATTAAATGTTACTGATTGTACGGATGTTGGTGTTGATGCATTTGTACGTTTAGAGAATGATATTATTGACGATACTAACTATACTATTTGTATGGACTTTAATTCTGATAGAGTTATTCTTGATTGTCAAGGCCATGTAATTGATGGGACTAATAAAGCAAATAGTTTTGCAATTAGATCACGAGGTAATGCGAATATTAGTGTAAGAAATTGTGATGTAAGTGATTGGACAACTGGTTTTTACGCAGATGACGGAGAGGAAATCTATATCTCAAATGGTGCATTTTCTGGTGTCGATACAGGGATTAATTTTCAGAATATTTCTTCAGGGGGCATTGCAAATATTACCATGAGTCAAGTATCTGCATATAGCTTTGATTTAGATGAGACGAGTTGTGTTGAATTTAATGATAATAACACAGTAAGTGGTTCACAATTTTATTTCAAGTGTAATGAGCATAATTTAAATGTTGCTGGAGAAACATATGGGGGTTTCTTAGTAATTAATGCAACAGGTTCCACATTCACTGACATTACGCTTGAAACTCCTTTTGCAACAGAAGATCCATTTAGAATTAAAGGAAGTAGTAATGTTATTGTAGAAAATCTAGATAGTTCAGGTAGAAGTTTAGAATTAGTAGCTAATGATAATTTAGATTTGCATGATATTGATGCAAGAAGTTTAACATTAGAAAATACATCTTCATCTACTCTTGATTCTGTTGA
>CAZJAJ010000004.1:3548-133054 GCA_964544335.1 uncultured Methanosarcinales archaeon
TGATGATGTGAATGTGACTCGTAATTACTTCATTAACCACACACAGTATGGTCTTTATGTTGTTGGTGATTCTATAGTGCATGATAATGTGTTTGAGAATAGTGGTACGGGCGCTAATCTTTTTGTAAGTGGTTCTGCTGTTAAATTAAATTCTTCATACGATTGCTCTTCAATTAGTATTATTGGTGGCAGTTGTCGTGGTGGTAATTACTGGGATAACTATGGCGGTTTTGATGATAATGCTGACGACATTGGAGAGGACCCACACGAAGCTGTATTGAGTCCGTCCACCTATGACTATTTGCCGCTAACCATGAATCTTTTCTCAACTGATGTTTCTGCATGTAGACTGCTGAGTAAGCCTGATCTTACATATACAGTTACAACAGATCTTGTTGACGTTGTAGATCCATCTTGTATTGAAGTGCTTGCTGATAACATAACGCTTGACTGTGGTGGTCATACTATCGATGGTATTGATACTCCATTTAGCATTGGTGTTCAAGCAACTGATGTTGTGAACTTCACCCTTGTTAATTGTGTAGTGAGTGATTTTGATACTGGTTACCACCTTGAGAATGGTATAACAGGTCTTATTGATAATAATACGTTTACTAGCGGTAACACTGGTTTTGATATTATTAACTTTACAGATTTTGTTATCACAAATAATGCCGTTACAGAAACGAGTGCATACAGTTATAGTATTGACGTAAATAGCTGTATTGATCTTGATGAGACCAATCTTGTAAACGGTGATCCGTTCTACTTCCGTTGTGATGAGTCGGGCATTTCACTCTCTGGTCAAACGTATGGTGGTTTCTTGATCGTGAATGTTTCTGATAGTTCTTTTAGTGATCTTACCTTAAATACACCGTTCTCTGTAGAAGATCCATTCCGTATCATTGGCAGTGAGAATATTGTAGCCTCTAATATTGATACCTCTGGTCGTGATTTCACGTTAAGTGAGTCATCTCTTATTGACGCATCTGATGTTCATGCAAGAAGTTTAACATTAGAAAATACATCTTCATCTACTCTTGATTCTGTTGATGTATCCGTTTCAGGCGTCTATTTGACTTTGGGCAGTGATGGTAATACTATTTCTAATATCAACGGTAGTGCATCTACTGCACTCCTGCTTACTTCATCAAGTAATAATGTGTTTACCAACTTCTCTACTACAGGTACCTATTATCCAATCAGCATGTCTACAGGCAGCTCTTATAACACCGTGGTGAATTTTACCAGTGTTGGCTCAGTTGCTGGAGGTACTGATGGTATCCAACTAAGAAGCGGTTCTGAGAATAATGAATTGTATGATGTTGATATTTCTGGTCCTGCAGATGCTCTTCTTATTGAAAGTGATCATAACCTTGTTGATGGGTATACGTTTACTTCTATTTCAATGAGCAATGCTGTTACGTTTTCTAGTGGCGCAACTAATAATACGCTTCGTTCTTTAGCGTATACTGGCGATGATGCACTCAGTTATGCACTTTCATTTTCAAGCGGTAATGCTAACCGTGTTGAAGGGTATGATACATCTAGTGCAGTTTCACAATATTGTATTTCTTCAAGTTCTCATTCAGATAATTATGTTTCTGGCTTCTTATGTAACTCAACTAGTTATGCTGTTTCTGCACTCAACTCAGTAAATGTCTTTAACCTTACTGTTGTGAATAGTACGTTTACTAATGCTGGTGCGTATTCAAGCAGTGTATCTGGGTTTCATGAACAAAAAACGATTAGTGTAAGTTCCTGGCACACTGCTCTTCGAGCAACGTTGATCAACGTTACCGTTGATGGGTATTACACCGGTATCTTTATTGAGCGTGACACTGCTGACAACTACGAATCCTCTTTTGATATCATCAACAGTACGTTTACTGGCTGTTCACGTGGTTACTACACACAAGACGAAGCAAACCTTAGCGTTCGTGATTCATTCTTTAATTGTAGTAACTATGGTATTTACCATAGTGACAACGAAGGTGTTATTGGTGAAATTTCAGGTAACACGTTCAAGGGTCACGCATCTAGTGGTGTGTACATTCCTTCACTTGGTGGTTATGATTTCTACGATAACTATCTTGTAGGTAACCGTGAGAATCGTCTTGATGATGTGAATGTGACTCGTAATTACTTCATTAACCACACACAGTATGGTCTTCGAATCTCTGGTGATTCCATTGTATATGATAACGTGTTCGACAATAGTGAAATAGGTGGTATTAATGCTCAATTAATTTCAGGAAATGTTAAGTTCAATACGTCTAAGAATTGTTCAGGAATCAATATACTTGGTGATAATTGTGTGGGTGGTAACTCATGGAATGATTATTCAGGTCTTGATTTTGATGAGGATGGTATTGGTGAAACAAAATACAATCAAATTGTCCTTATAGATGATTATTTACCTCTTGTAGATGCTAATTATATTCCATACACGGCATGTCAAACGGTAAATACAAGCTTTGTTGATTATCAGCTTGTTGTTGATATTATTGATAGTGATTATACTACTTGTTTCCCAGTTACTGTTACGGATTCAGTGTTTAAATGTAGAGATCACGTGATTGATGGAAGAAACCATGATGGAAGAGCATTTAATATTGTGAACTCTCACAATGTTGACTTTGTTGACTGTCACATTCGTGAATGGGGTAGTGGAGAGATTAAGGAAGCAGTAAAAATTCAGAACTCTACCAATATTAGATTTATTAGTTCCACCTTTGAGAATAATGTGTGGGGTATATATGTGAATGATTCAGTTGGTATGATGGTAAATACTACAGAGTTTAGTGATCTTGAACAAGCTGTTGTTGTAAAAGACTCAACAAATACAAGCATTATTAACAACAATATTACGGCAAAAGGTGTTTCTGTTGAGGGGTCACATACAACATCAATATGGAATAATAATTTTACTCAAATTTTCTCAGCAGGTGTAAATCTTACGCAAGCGAGTAATACTTCAGTCTTCAATAATCTCTTTACTGACCTTGGTGTTGGTGTGCACATAGGTGGAACGAACAATACTGTTGAGTTCAACACTTTCAATAACACACAGAAAAAAGCAATTATTTTGAATACTGGAACATCTCAAGGAATTGTTAGAAACAATTTACTTACATATTGTACTGGTGCAGGTTTGGATAATACTGCGGGTACTACAACCACTCTTGGGTATAATGCATACTTTGATTGTACTTATCCGGGTGTCACCATCTTGGGAACAGATCGTGTATTGTCTCAAGAACCGTATGACACTGTTCCAACAAACGGTGAGTTCTTTATTTATCCTTCATCAGTTTTAGTTGATAGTGCAGATAGACTTGCAACAGAAGCAATAAGTCCTGATGGTCTATTGGATCTTTCTGAAGCATATACGTATGATGAAACTGATTCAGGAACTGCTGATATTGGATACCATTATCCATATCCTGCAGATGCATCAACAGAAGCATCAGTTATCCAATCCTGTCCTGTTCTTATTGATGAGCCTGGTGAGTATATGTTACTTGGCGATATCATTGCAGCAGGAACCTGTATTACTATTACTTCACCTGATGTTATTTTGGATGGACAAGGACATACTATCACATATGGTACAAATATACAAGATGCATCAGCCAATGGTGTAGATACCGATGCTTCAGTAAAGGATAATGTGACTATTAAGAATCTGGTTGTGGAGAAAGGGGTGAATGCATATCCTGATGTTTACTTTAATCATGGTTTAGATTTATGGGGTCTTCGTAATTCTCTTATTTCGAATAATACTATCAGTACTAATGGTCTTTCATCAAATTATGGTATTCATGTAGTTAACTCCATTGATATGTTAATCGAACTAAATACTATTTTAACGGACGGGGATGGTAGTTCAAATAGAGGTATTCATTTAGAAGAGACATCAACAAATAACGTCATTGCACGAAATAGAATTTCAACTTATGGATCTGGAGGCAATACTGGGGTACGTCTTTTAGGACCAAATAATGTCATTAGCAACAATACCATTTCTACCCATGGATCTTCAGGAGGTAATGATGGTATTTCATTACTGGACTATGCTCTTCACACAAACGTTACTCACAACAGAATCACTACTAGTGGTGGTGATAGTAGCAATGGTAATGATGGTATATATATTTACACAAATAATACGTATATTTTCAATAACACCATTTCTGTTTCTGCAACAGGTACTCCTAATTACAACAATGGTATAGATATTCATTATTTTGGTGCAAACCTGCTTATAGTAGAAAATAAAATTAACACGTCTGGAGGACCTAATTCACATGGAATTGCTATGCGTGATGTACAAGCAACAAATAACACATTTAGGGAGAACATATTTGACCAGATTTCAGGTAGAGATCTTAATGTTCCAGCAGAAGGTTTAGATGAGATCTATTTCATTGATCAACCAATAAGAAGTTTTGAATTTTCTTCAACTACATTTACTGTGATTAATTCATCTGCAGGTGAAATACTGTACATGGAACCAGTTACTGAAATTGGTACTAATTTGTATGGTGATAGTTCATCAAGTATTGTTATCAAAAATAATCATGCACAATCAAATGATATCTCTGTTCCTGCAAACATTACACTATATGGTGTAGATACAGCGGGTATGATGAATCCAAGTATATTACGAGATGGCATTACTTGTGATGAAACAACTTCACCTTCATGTCATACATTTACGCCGCTTACGACAGGAACTGTAGAGTTTAATGTATCTGGATGGAGTATGTATTCCATTGGCGAATCAACAACGGTTCCACCTGCTGTTCCTTCAGGACAAATACTTCCTACGACTGATCAAGAAGCAGGTTCAGAAGTTACCATAAGTGCACAAGTAACTGATGTGCAAGAAGTTGATACAGTGTATGCAGATTTGACACAAAATAATGGAACAGTAACGCAAATTCAACTCTTTAATACATCTGTTACGCCAGATATTTGGACAGGATCTTACACTGCACCTGCAGATCTTGGATTTGTGACCATAGGTGTAATAGCTACTGACACGTTTGGTAATGTAAATGATACTGAAACAGGACTCTTTAGTGTTGTTGATACAACTATTCCTTCAGTTTTCTTCACAGAACCTTCTGATGCATCAACATTCTCACAAAATAGTCAAGTAAATATTAGTGTACTTACAACTGATTATGTTGGCGTTGATACGGTGTATCTGAACATCACACTTCCAGGAAGCAGAGTACTTAATTATACGTTAAGTGACTTAGATGAAGATGATAGTTATATCCTTAATTTCACTGATACATCTTCTCTTGGAACGTACACGGTAGATGCAACAGCAATTGATTCATCAAATAACATCAATGAAACTGAATCTATTACCTTTACGATCCAAGATGTGAGCGTACCGATTGTTAATTTAATTGCTCCTGCAGATAATGCATACATTAATCTTTCAACATTTAACTTCACATGTGGTGCAACGGATAATAATAATGTGGAAAGCTTACGATTATATCATAATGCAAGTGGAAGTTTCTCACTTGAGCAAACCTTTGACTCATCTGGTACTAATGTACGACATAACTTTACAGAATCACTTGGTGATGGACCATATCTCTGGAATTGTGAAGCAACCGATGGTGTTTCAACACGTCAAGCAGCTGCAAATAGAATTGCAACAGTTGATATTACGCTTCCAGCAGTAACTAATATAGAACCAAATAGTGCATCTTATCTTCCAAGTACACCAATTCTCCTCAATGCAACAGTAACTGATGCAAATCTTGCAACCGTTGAAGTAAATATTACGCTTCCAGATCTTTCAACTGTGCAATACACTATGACGGATGGCAATGATGATGATGTATTTGACTACACATATACCCCAATACAGGAAGGGACTTATACAATAAGGATTATAGCAACCGATAGTGCTGGTTGGGTTAATGCAACAGAAACGTCAATCTTTACTGCAAATGATCCTTTTACACTTGAGAGTTGTCCTGGAGACATTACTGTTCCTGGAACCTATATTCTATCAAATAACCTTGTATCAACGGGTGATTGTATTACTATTTTAGTAGATGATGTGGAAATTGATGGTGCAGGATATGATATTAGGTTTGGAACTACATCCACAATTGCAACGGCAATCCATATGGATACTGTGTCAAATGCAACGGTACGTGACATCACACTTACAAGAGATGTACCTGGTGGTAATGGAGCAGTGCATGGAATAGAGGTAGATACCTCCACTGATTCTTTAATAGAGAATGTAAGTATGTCTGTAGATTCATGGGGATTGGTCTCTGGTATCCATGTATATTCCTCTTCATCAAATATACACATTTACGATGTGGGTGTAACTGCTTCATCAACAATTGGCCAGGGAAGAGGAATTGATATTAGCTCTTCAGATAATAATGTACTCAGGAATTTAACCTTGGGTGTTGCGGGAACAGATGAGTTTTCTCATGCACTTGAGATTTCAAGTTCAGATGGTAATGATGTATATAATGTGACTGTTACAGAATCAACTACTGGTAAAGGGTTCTATTTAAACACTGCAAGTAATAATATTATTCGAAACTTCACAATGATTGATAATCCAATAGATTCTTATGGTGTTGAGATAACAGGTGCATCACTCAACAATAGAATTTCAGAAGGTATCATTACTTCATCTGAAACAAGTGCTATTTCAGTATCAAGTAGTTCACATAATAATATATTAGAAGATCTTAGAATTGAATCTTTAAACAACGCAATTACTATTAGACAATCAGCTAATCTCATTGTTCGAGAGAGTAAAATTTATGGCACGGGTACATTTGGTACAGGTGTCTTACTTACGTTAAGTTCAAATTATGCGGTTATTGCAAATAACACCATATCTAGTATCAACGGTGGATCTTCAGCTTTCCATGCATTTAGAACTATCGATGATAGTACACGAATTCGCTTAGAGAATAACACGCTTCAAACAATTACTGGTGAAGATCTATACGTACAATCAGGTACTTTAGATGATCTGCACTTACTAGACCAAGATATTCGATCTTATGACTTTACAGCAACTAGTGCTGGAACGATGATTGTAGAAAATAGTTCGGCAGGTAGTATTAACTTTAATCAGAATATTGATCGAGCAGGTACGAACCTCTATGGTGATCGGTCATCTGATGTACAAATTACACAAAATAATGCTACGATCAACTCTGTAAATACACCTGAATTTAATCTTCCTGCTACAGTAACATTATACAACCTAGGAACTGGTTCAGGTAGAGCAATTCTGCGAGATGGAGTTGACTGTCTTGGTCCTACGTGTACACCGGTATCTTCTCTTGATATAGATACTGTTGTCTTTGATGTAACTGAGTGGTCCTCATATAGTATTGGGCCTTCAACTGATTATTCACCACCTAATGTAACCAATATTAGGCCTGCGGGTGGAACATTCCTTCCTGGCTCAAGTATCCAAATAAATGCAACAGTTGTTGATGATCTCTTACTGGACACTGTTGTGGTAGACATTACACAACCAGATACAACAGTCATACAACTTCCAATGTCAGATAATGATCTGAATGATACGTTTAATTCAACATTTATCACACTAAATCAGAATGGTTTCTACACCTTTACTATTATTGCAACTGATAGTTTAGATAAAGTAAATGATACTGAGTTCTCAACAATTTTTGTATCTGATTATCTCTATCCAAATGTTGAGAATGTGGCATGTGCACCAAATCCAGTAAAAACTGGTGCAATTGTTACCTGTAGTGCAACCATAACTGATAATATTGCAATTAGCACTGTTGATGCTGATATCACGCTTCCAAATGGTACAGTGGTGGAACCAACAGTAACCAACATAGGAGATGTGTATAGCTTCACGTATACCGTCCCAGATGTGATCACTACATACACGGTAGGGTGGAGTGCAACTGATACTACAAGTAATGTGAATGATACAGAAACTACAACATTTGATGCTAACGATGCAACTCTTCCGGATCTTACCTTCATAGAACCAACTGATGCGTCCACATTCTCACAAGATGCAAAAGTAAATATTTCAGTGCTTGTTACAGATAATATTGCTCTTAGTTCTGTGTACTATAATATCACACTGCCAAGCACAAGAGTACTTAACTACACACTTATTGATGCAGATCTTGATGATATATACTTCCTGAATTTTACCGATACTAATGCACTTGGCACGTATACGGTGAGTGCAACAGCAATTGATAGCTCAAACAATATCAATGCAACAGAATCTATTACCTTTACCATCCAAGATGTAAGCGTACCAATTGTGAATCTCATTGCACCTGCACAACTAGAGTACATAAATACCTCAACATTCAACTTTACGTGTGGTGCAATGGATAATAATAACGTTGCTAGTTTATCACTCTATAATGATGCAAGTGGTAGTATGGCTCTTGTACAAACGTATTCTCCATTTGGTACTAATACCAACGTACGACATAATTTTACTGAAACGCTTGGTGATGGCACATATCTGTGGAATTGTGAAGCTGATGATGGCGCAACAACCACCCAAGCAGCATCAGATCTAGCAGTAATTGTTGATACCACTGTTCCTGAAGTGACAACACTTGAACCAAGTGGTCAATCATATCAACCAAGTACCTCAATCATACTTAATGCAACGGTAATTGACACTAGTCTTGCAACTGTTGAAATTAACATTACTCTTCCTGATTCATCAACTGTGCAATTTAGCATGACTGATGTTGATCATGATGATGTATTTGATTATGTCTACACTCCAACGCTTCCAGGCACGTACACCATGAGAATAATTGCAACAGATCTTGCAACAAATGTTAACGAAACTGAGACCTCCACATTTACTATTAAAGACACCATTCTGCCTATGGTTGAAGGCCTAATTTGTGTTCCAAATCCAGTTAGTACTGGCGGAACTGTTGTATGTAATGCAACCATTACAGATAATATTGGTCTTCTTAGTGTTGTTGCAGAAATCACACTTCCACTTGGTTCTACGGTGCAGCCTACAGTGACTAATGATGGTGATGATTACACCTTTACATATGTTGTTCCAGAAGAATTGACGACCTACACCGTAAACTGGATAGTTACTGATAGAAATAATAATGTTAACGATAGCGAGTTTACTACATTTGATGCAGCAGATACTACCGTTCCTGAAGTAGATAGAACACAAATTCTACCAACGACCGATCAGGAAGCTGGTTCAACCGTAACTATTAGTGCTGATGTAATTGATAATGATGCAGTAGATACTGTCTTTGCAGATCTTACGCAGAATAATGGGACGGTAACACAAATCCAGCTCTTTAACACATCTGTTACTCCAGAGGTTTGGACAGGATCTTACACAGCACCTGCAGATCTTGGCTTTGTGACTATTGGTATTATTGCAACCGATACACTTGGTAATGTGAATGATACTGAAACAGGACTCTTTAGTGTTATTGACACTATGGTTCCTGATGTTACTTTTACAGAACCTTCTGATGCATCAACGTTCTCACAAAATAGTCAAGTAAATATTAGTGTACTTGCAACCGATTATGTTGGTGTTGATACGATGTATCTGAACATCACACTTCCATACAGTAGAGTGCTTAATTATACGTTAAGTGACTTAGATGAGGATGAAATTTACATCCTGAACTTCACACAAACCAGTGGACTTGGCACGTACACGGTAGATGCAACAGCAATTGATACATCAAGCAATGTGAATGAAACTGAATCTATTACTTTTACGATCCAAGATGTGAGCGTACCTATTGTGAATCTCATTGCTCCTGCAGATAACGCATATGTAAATACATCAATGTTCAACTTTACGTGTGGTGCAACGGATAATAATGATGTTGCTAGTTTATCACTCTACCACAACAATGGGGGTAGTTTTATTTCACAACAAACCTTTGATTCATCTGGTACTAATGTACGACATAACTTTACAGAAAACTTTGGTGACGGTATGTATCTATGGAATTGTGAAGCAACCGATGGTGTTTCAACACGTCAAGCTGCTGCTAATAGAATAGTTACGGTAGACACAGTTGTTCCTGTGGTGTCTAATGTAGAACCAAATGGTAATGTATTCCTTCCTGGTGATACAATTAGTATTAATGCAACAGTAACGGACACTAATCTTGATACGGTACAAGTAAATGTAACTCTTCCAAGTGGTGCAACTGTATTACTTACCATGACAGATGGTGACGGTGATGATGTATACACAACAAGTTATACTACTACGCAAGAAGGCGTGTATATCATTAGCATTATTGCAACTGATCTTGCGGGCTGGGTAAATGATGGTGAAACAGCAACTTTTACTGCAGTTGACACGATGCCTCCTCAAGTAGATGATACATTGATTTTACCAACTACTGATCAAGAATCAGGTTCAACAGTTACGGTGAGTGCAACTATTACAGATGATAGTGCAGTGGATGAAGTGTATGCGGATCTCACACAAAATAATGGTACTATTACGCAGATTCAACTCTTTAATAGTATTGGTGCACCTACTGTATGGACTGGTACATACACAGCTCCTGCAGATCTTGGACCAGTACTTATTAGCATTATAGCAAACGATACCTATGATAATGTCAATGATACTGAAACTGGTCAATTTACCGTTGTGGACACAACAGTGCCTACTGTGACTAACATAGAACCTAATGGTGTTCAATATGAAATTGGTGCAACCATTATGATTAATGCAACAGTTACTGATCTTAATCTAGATACTGTTCTCGTAAACATCACCCTTCCTGATGATAGTGTTGTGCAGTATATTATGGAAGATGAAGATGGTGATGATATATTTAATGTAAGTTATGTAGCATCTGAGGAAGGAACATACACCATTAGAATTATTGCAAGTGATGATGGTAGCAATATCAATGATACGGAAACAGCAACCTTTAGCACAGATGATCCTTTTACTATTGAAAGCTGTCCTGTAACACTTGCTATGCCTGGAAGATATACTGTTAGAAGTAATCTCATCTCCGATGGAACATGTATCTTTATTGAGTCCTCAGGTGTATCCCTTGAAGGAAATGATCTGGGAATAATTTATGGTGATGCAAGAGTAGGTTATGGTATTAATGTATCAAGTGATGGAGTATTAGATAATATTAGTATCTCTAGTGTTTACCTTACAAAGGGTGCGGGTGAAGGATATAGTAATATAGGAATATATGTGGGTGCTGTGAGAAATATTAGCATAGTGGATAGTTTTGTCTTTGCATCAGGACTTGGTCAAACTACAGGAATATCATTATTTAATGTATCAGGATCTACCATTACCTCAAATTATGTCTCAGTAGAAAGTACAACCGAAATTGGCGTTGATAGAGGAATTTACTTTACTGGAATTTCAAGTAGCAATTACTTAAATGCAAACAACCTCATTGATGTCAATACTGTAAAAGTATATCCTAGTGGTACTGAAGGTACAGGAATTGAATTGGAGAATTCACTCAAACATACTATTTTCTTGAACTCAATTACGGTAGATGGTAACTCAACAAGTAATGGTATTAGATTAACAAACTCATCTCATTCATATGTTAGTTTAAATGAAATTAATGCAACAGGTGCTGTGTCTGCTTCATCGGACATAATAAATCCAGCAGATCCAATACAACTATGTAGCCCATCTGAAATGCAATGTGATGAAACATGTGCTAATATATTCGTACCACAAACTTCGGATTGGGCATATTATACTGATGGTGAATTTGAATGGTGTCAAACAGATATTGATGGTATAGAAAATTATTATGTTCTTTCTGATACTGATTGTAATTTATACATTGGTGCGGGTACAGGCAATTGTGCAATGAAGGATACTGCTGATAGTACGTATCTTTGTCCAAGTTATGAACGTAATGGTGATGTGGCAGTAAACTCAGATGACTGTACATGTGTATTTGGGCCATGCTCTGATCCATATACTGATTACTTCGATTTTTCAAATGAATTATTCACTGGTGGTGCGACATCAAGTGTGTATGCAGAATGTGATCCTCAAGCAGGTGTGTGTAATGGATGCGAGGAAGCATATGATGCAGGATTTTATGCATCAGCACCTACTGATGGTGTTGAGTCAGCACCTTTTGTTGCACGAGATTCTGTTGAAACAGGAAGTTGGTGTACATTTGGTGGTGTTCAATCTTGTCAAGCATCTTATTTACACGATAATGATTTCTTCCTCTCAAGTCATCTTGTGGTGATTGATGGTGAGGACTGTGATATTATTCTTGGAGATGGTGATGGAAAATGTGTTGGTTACTGGCATATTGGTGGCGATGAATTCTATTGTCCAACGTTTGAGCGAAATGGCAATGTAAATGTTCAGGCAAGTGATTGTATGAAATTTGAATGTCTCTTTGAACCTACTTCTCTTACTATCGAAGATATTTTTGATCTAAGTTCACCTGTGTTTACAGGAGAGAGTGGCAGTGATACTGGCGGATCTAGCATAGCTAGTGCTGGAGAAGGTGGTGCAATTGTACTTGCAACTCCTGATATCTATAATACTACTCTTGTTGAAAATGTATTACTTAATGTGACAGGTATGGATCTATTAATACAAGCAGAAAGTGTGAATAAATTGTCACTGATTGACCAAAAGATCACGAATTATGTCATTTCAGATACTGTTGGTAATTTCTCTGTAGAAAATACGTCTTCTGGAACTATTCGTTTCATGAGCGCGGTTACCGGTAATGGAACAAACCTCTATGGTAATGGACAATCAGATATTGCAATTACTACAAACAATGCAACGGTGCAATCAGATGTAGCACCTGGCTTTGATGTTCCTGCAAATATTACACTTACAGGTATTGGACTTGGTATAGATCGTGCTATTTTGAGAAATGGTGTTGATTGTAATCTTCAAACATCACCTATTTGTGTTGATCTTGGCTCACTTGATGTGGACATTGTTGATTTCTACGTGGGTGGGTTTACTACCTATAGTGTTGGAACATCTGTCATTGGAGCACCTTCTGTCACCAATCTTCTCCCGTCAGGTATTGAAGAGGCAGGAACTACTATCACGCTTTCAGCAACGGTTACTGATGTAAATGGCGTAGATGACGTGTATGCTGATGTAACACAAAATGATGGTACTGTATCCACCTTTGCACTTATGGATCCTAATTTTGATACAGTATATGTATATTCAAGTTACCTTGTTCCTGCAGATCTTGGTCTATATTCGATGAATATTCGTGCATTTGATACCTATGGTAATGAAAATAATACAGAGATACAAACATTTACTGTTGTTGATACCACGGCTCCTGCAGTAACTATTCATAGTCCTTCTGCAATTACATATACACAGGATGCATCAATCTTAATTGACATTACTGCAACTGATTATGTAGATGTTGATGTGGTAAATGTGACTATCACACTTCCAGATGATAGTACGCAAACATTCTTCCCAACAGATTCTGGATCTCCAAATAGATTCTTTTTTAACTTTGTTGATACTGCATTGATTGGTGAGTACACTGTTTCTGTTCGTGTAAATGATACATCAGGTAATGTTAACGATAGTGAGTTTGTTGTCTTTGCAACACAAGATGTGAATATTCCTTCTGTCATCTTAATCTCTCCAGAAGGACCTGCAATAGACTATGTAAATGATTCAACCTTTGACTTTATCTGTAATGCAACTGATAACACGAACGTTGAAGGACTTGCGCTCTATCACAATGAAAGTGGTGCGTTTACATTCATTGCAGCAGCAGGAACAAGTGGTTCTCCTGTTCAAGCAATATTTACTGAAACGCTTGTAGATGGAATGTATGAATGGAATTGTGAAGCAGATGATGGGGCAAATACAAACTTTGCACTGAATAATCATACGGTTGTAGTTGATACGGTACTTCCTTCTGTAATTTATATAGCACCAGATGATGTAACCTTTACCTCACTTGATGCTATTGAAATAAATGTAACAGCAACCGACCAATACATTGCAACTGTTTATGCAAATGTGACTGCTCCAGATGGTAGCATGACACAAATTGCTTTGACAGATGGTAATGATGATAGCATCTACAATAACTCCTTTACTCCAGATCAAAATGGTGTATACACTATTACCGCAATAGTGAGTGATCTTGCAGGCAACATTAATGATAGTGAATTTGCAACATTTACCGTGCAAGTACCACTGCCTGAATCAGAAGTAATTTTACCAATCAACAATTCAATAATTGGGGAGCAAAACATCTCTTACACTATTTCAGGAAACGCATCAAGTAGTATTGGTGTTGATTATGTGACTGTGCTGATTAATGGTTTAGAATATGATGCAACGGGCACAACCACCTGGTCATATGTATGGACGCCAACTGTTGATGGAACATATACCATTAGTTCAAGAGCAGCTGATGTGCTTGGTAGTATTGAAACAAATATAGAGACTATTACTGTACAAGTCTTTACTACGTCTAATGTAACAAACACTACTGTGGATAATTGTACGCTTATTAATTCAACATTAATTAATAGTAGTTGTACAAATTCAACTAAGATTAATGTAACTGTTATTAATTCAGTAAATACTGGATGTACTGTGACAGATAGTACTGAGGTGGGTGTTGAATGTACTAACTCCACTATTAATGAGAGTGTTAAGATTAACTCAACGGTTATTGACTCAATTAATATTAACTGTGATGTATCAGGTAGTACTGAGGTGGGTGTTGAATGTACTAACTCCACCATTAATGAGAGTATTAAGACTAACTCTATCGTAATTAACTCTACTAACATTAATTGTGATGTGTCGGGTAGTACTGAAATTGGTGTTACCTGTACGAACTCAACTATTGATAATAGTACAAAAATTAATTCTACAGTGATTAACTCCACAAACATCAATTGTGAAGTAGAACATAGTACTGAAATTGACGTTTACTGTGAAGATTCTGACATTAACGATAGTATTAAGATAAACTCCACAGTGGTTGACTCAATTAATATTGACTGTCAAGTAGAAGATTCTGAAGAATATAGAACATTCTGTAATAATTCAGACATCAATCAATCAAGTAAGAATGACACCATCATTGTAGATTCAACCAATGTTGATTGTAGTGTGAGAAACTCTAATGAAACAAATGTTCTCTGTACAAATTCCACTATTATTGATAGTGATAAAACGAATGCAACAATTATGAATTCTCTTATCATTAATTCAGACAATGTAGAGTGTGATGTATACGGTAGTAATGAGACAGATGTTACTTGTACTAACTCTACCATTATTGATAGTGATAAAACAAACTCTACAATAATTAATACAACAAATAATGAATGCTTTGTCACAGGTAGTACGGAAACAAATGTTCTTTGTATGAATTCTACCATTATCAATAGTACAAAAACAAATGTGACTATGATAAATAGTACCAATATCAATTGCCTTGTTGCTAATTTCATTGAAATTAACATGACATGTGATGGTGGTACAATTACAGGACTGGACGTGGGTGATCCAAACTCAACGATTACACTTCCACTCAATAATAGTATCATTGACGAGGCAGCAATACCATATACAATTACAGGAACGGCAGTAGATGATGTGGCAGTTGCAAGCGTTGATGTGTTCATCAATGGAACAGGTGTTGATGCTACAGGAACAGATAACTGGAACTATGTATGGACTCCTGTTGTTGATGGTAGCTACACACTGTATAGCCTTGCAACAGACACTAGTGCAAATGATGAAGTAAACCTTGAAACGATTACTGTGCAAGTATTCACTAATGCAAACATTACTAATTCAACAGTAGATAACTGTGTACTTGATGGCACGACGCTCATTAACAGTACCTGTATTAACTCTACGAAGATTAATTCAACCGTTATTGATTCATCAAATACACGATGCAGCATGGTTGAAACACAAGAGACAGGTACACGATGTGAAGATTCCAACTCAACAAACAGTACAAAGATTAATGTGACGATGATCCATAGTACGAATATTAATTGTACAGTCATTAATGCGGTAGAATACTATGCCACATGTATAAATGGAACCATTACAGATATGCCAGTGTATGTGAATATTACTTCACCAACACCAGGGCAATCTGTTGGCAACGGTGCTACGCTTAGTATTTCCGTAATTATTGTAACTGTTGGTGATATAGATACTATTGATGCATCAATTGGTGGTACTGATATTATACTCACTGATACAGATGGCGATTATATCTACACAGGTACATACTCGTCTACAAGTGCCGGTAGTAGAGACCTTGTTGTAACTGTAAATAATACTCGTGGTGATGAATCTACTGATAGCGTTACCTTTAGCGTCCAATCCTCCGGTGGCGGTGGCGGCGGTGGTGGCGGTGGCGGCGGTAGCTGTACTGTAGAAGCAACCACCTGTACTGCTTGGGCAGGATGTGATGGAACTGTTGAAAGTAGAACGTGTACGGATACGTGTGATGACTGGACAGAAACACGATCATGTAGCTATGAATGCTACGACGATAGTGATTGTGCTGATGATTATGTAGGAACTCTCTTCTGTAGTGGAGATGATGTTGTTGCTAATGTATTTACTGAAAGTTGTATTAATCATGCATGTGTACAGGTCTCAGACACAGAAGTGCAAGAACAATGTGACCTTGGATGTACATCAGGTGAATGTATAGAAGAAGATGATAGTGATTGTGATTGGAACTGTGGTGAGTGGGGCACATGTAGTAATGGTGTGCAAGAACGAGCGTGTACGTACACAGGTGATTGTAACATTGATGATGCTCCGATTTATCAGGCATGTACCATTTGTCCAACATGTGAGAATCCTTTCCTCAATACTACCGAAGCATACACCGGCTATGCAGGGGCTCCTTGCTATGCTGGTGAATCAGTCTTCGGTGTGCGAAGAGCAGCAACTGATGGTGACATCTACGTAGGTGAAGGTCGTGAAGTGATCGTAAGTCCAGTAGAAATGTCTTGCTCAGAAGGTGGTAGCTTTGAACTAACAGTAATTGCACCACGTGGATATGATGATTACATGGCACACATTTGTAGTGGAAATTATTGTGAAATTGTTAAATCAACAAAAGTTGAAAATCTCTTGTGTGAAAATAGCTTGGTGAAGAGAAACAGTAGAATTGAAAATGTCTACACACCTAATTATGCAGATCTTTCAGTGCCTGTTGTAGATGGTGCAATCTTTGCGCACTCTGATGCATTTAGCTTTAGACTTGAGAATGCAACGGGAACAACTATCTCTGTGCTGCCGATCTCATCAACGATTAAACAGCCAAAGAATCCTGCAATCACGCTTATTGGAAGCCCTGTACGTCTTACGCTTCAAGGTGATAAAGAGGTATCAGGCGTCTTTAATCTAACACATAATGAACTCACAGGTATTGAAAAAGAAAGTATCTCTGTACTTGCACTATATGATTCAGAATGGGTTCTACTAAATAGCAGTGTAGTAAATACTACTGCAACTATGCAGGTTGCATCACTTCGTGAGATCTTTGGTGATAGTGATGAAGTTATCCTTGCACTTGCTGGAACAATTTGTACTGACTGTGGTCAGAGTGTTCTTGAAAATGTATACCGGAGCGATAATGCAAAAGCTGCAGTAATTATGATCCACGGATTTGATAGTGGTGTAGAAGCGTTCCAATCCATGGTAAACGATATTAGTTTAACTGAGCAAAATATTGACGCATGGGTCTTTAGTTACAGTCAAGCAAATACGCTCACCAAGTCAATTGGTGACTTTAATGATCGTATGGATGCAGTAATGGGTACATATGATACTATCATTATTGTAGGACACTCACTTGGTGGTATTATTGCACAAAAAGCAGTCTATACCGCCTCAGAAGAGGGCTATGGATACGTGAACAGAGTGAGTGATCTTATTTTAATTGCTGTGCCAAATGAAGGTGTGAATACCCTCAAGCGATTTAACAAGTTCCTTGGAGAATTTATTGATGTATCATCTATCTTTAGAGTCTTTAATGTGGAGAGTAATAGCTTGCGTGATGTGGATAATCATCTTGATGCAAAACGTGTTGCGGGCATTGAGTATAATGTCATTGCAGGAACAGAACCATTTGTCTTCAATCTTGGGCCTGCAAGAATTGGAACTGATTCACTCATTGGACTTGTTGGTCTTAATGATGGATTACTCACGACAGTTGAAGCAAGAACGGTTGCAGGTAAAGATGCCAGTCAAATGTGTCAAAACTACTGGGAACTTGGTTTAACACATACACAACTAGATGAGAATGTGAAATCACGTGAAGTAGTTGGAAATATTATAACGCGACGACTTGGAGTTGAGAATAGTCAACTTGGTGGTGTTAAATACATTAAAGTCTTTATCCCATCTTGCTCTGATGGTGATCGTGTTGTGGTGAGTGGTATACCAATACCTAAAGATCAATTACTTCCTTCAGAAGTATGTCTGAGCGCTGGAACGATTGCAACATGTAATGACAATATTAAGAACCAAAATGAACGATTCGTGGATTGTGGTGGTGAGTGTGGTCTGTGTACTACTGACTATGTATTCATCTTTGTAATGCTCTTTGCCGTCATCTTCTTTATCTATGTGGTAGGAAAAGAAGTTGCAGAATTGCTCAAATATGAATCTGTTCTTAAGCATGAGAGCCTATCTGACATAGAAAAAGATCTTGCAGATATTGAAAAAGAGCTTGGTGAATTGTCTTCTTAGAGCCATTATCGTCGGTGAGACCCACAACATTTAAATACTAGAACTTCTAGATTTATACTAGCCTGTGGGGGGTATTACCACGACAAGTGGTATAATGTATTAGATGAAGCATCTAGGAAGTTCGCTGTTAATAACAGCTGTATTCACATTCATTCTCTTATCTTCTTATCCAATTACTGATTTCTCCGTAACAGGCTTTGCTGTCTATCAAGAACCCCAAGGCGATACATACACAGCAGATACTATTGAACTTTGGCAACCCACACAAGGCGATAGATTAACTTTCTTTGCAGTATCTGGCCAAGCTACCGGTTATGGAACCGTAGAGATGTATTTACTTGACGGCAGAGATCAGTATTTAGTGCATCAGCTCTCTGTAGATGGTGGCGAGGTATTTAGAGACGCATGTGCTCAAAGTTGTAATTTACCTAATCTGAATGCTGAGAAGTATTTGATCCGGTATGTAGTTCCTGCAGGTGTTAGCTACACTGTAGATGAAATTACGTATGGTGAAGGCTCTACAGGTAATGTGACACTTGAAGAAACAACATATGAAGTTGAAGGTTCATCATTTGGAGAGACAACTACTAGTTCAAGCACGTTTAATGAAGGCGTATCATCTGCTGTAGCTCCGGTGGTTAGTGAGGTGAATTTAACGGCAACTGATGCTCCATTGAATTCTTTTAATGCAAATCTTACGGGAAGTGTATCTGCAAGTGATGGTGATGGTCATGATATTAGTAATGTGTACAACTGGTATAAAGACGGCAGCTTGAATGCAACTAATGTATTTATTGATAATGCTGATTTGATTGCTTATTATCCTTTTAATGATGATGTGTATGACTATGCAGGGACGTATGATGGTACCAACAATGGTGCTACATTAACAGCAAATGGTGGGATTATTGGTGGGGCATATGACTTTGATGGAACTAATGATTATTTAGATGTGGGAGCTGTTCAATCAGGTGACTGGACAATTTCTGTATGGATAAATACTGATGATTCAGTGCCCGTTATTCAATATCCTATGGGTGTTCAAGCAGCAAGAGGAGTGTTTGTTGAATATGATGCTGAGTCTGATGGATGGGGGTTCTATGATGGATCTACAACACTTACAGGAAGTAATCTTAATGAAAATCAATGGTACAATTTAGGAGTAACTAAAGTTGCTTCATCGGGTGCTTATGTATTATATGTAAATGGTATTGAAGATACGAGCGGTAGTTTAATCAACATAGATATTAATGATCTTGACATTGGTAGAAGAGCAGATAATAATTTTTACTATGATGGATCATTAGATGAACTTCAAATATATAATCGTACACTAACCGCATCTGAAATATCACAACTTTACTATGGATCAGTATATGGTGGTTCTGTGATGAATGCATCTCAAACCACAGTTGGTGACGTATGGACACTTGGTGTTGTTGGGTGTGATTCAACTGCTTGTTCAAGTGAAACAAATTCAAGTTCGATTACTATTCTTGCAAACCACGAGATAACTGTATCTAATGTGAATGTTGTGGCAACTGATGATCCACTCAATAGAACAACTGCTAATGTAACAGTTACCTTTGATACAAATGATACTTTAGATCATAATTTGAGCTATGTGTACAACTGGTATAAAGATGGAAGTTTGAATGCAACATCTGTCTTTATTGATGATCCCGATTTGATGGTATACTTGCCATTTGATAATGATTTTAATGACTATGCAAATGATTATGACTTTACTACGATTGGCACTCCTACCTTTTCAAGTAATGCTATCATGAATCGCTCCATGTCTCTTGACGGATCAACAGATAGTATTTACAATGATGATTACGATGTGAAAACTACGTTTGCTGATAGTTTTACGGTGGGGATCTGGGCTAATCCTGACACTTATGCATCTGGAAATCATGAGTATGTGGTATCTAAAGAGCACACCTCTCATGTAAGTCCTTATTATCTTTTCAATATTCGATGGTTACAAACATCTAATGCCTTTAAGGCTAACTTATGGAGAAGTGATACATATAATACGTATTTGAACCCATCCTCAGGTCCGGTGGCAACTCTTGGTGAGTGGGTGTATCTTGTTGCATCATATGATAGTGATTCGTCTAATTTGACTTTTTATATTGATGGTTCTTTGAATTCGTTTGATGATACTCCTACGGGCTCTTACAGTCATAGTTTTGCAAGCACTGAGCTTTCTATTGGAAGGAATGCAAATTTAGGAGCTGCTCAGCACTTTGATGGTTATTTGGATGAATTCCAGCTATACAATAGGAGTATGAGTGCTAGTGAAGTTTCTCAGTTATACTTTGGATCTGCCTTTGGTGGTAATGTGATAAATGCCTCTCAAACAACAAAAGGTGATGTTTGGACTCTTGGTGTCACTGCATGTGATAGTACAACATGTAGTAATGAAACTAATTCAAGTTCAATTACTATTTTGAATACTCCGCCTACTGTTGACTCAGTCACGCTTAATGCAACATCTACAAGTAATCTTACTAGTGATAATTTGACATTAACTATTGGATCTGTAACTGATGCAGATGGCGATAGTGTAAAAAACATAACTGACTGGCAACTATATGATGGATCTGATTGGAATTCCATTACTGTGCTTAATATGCCAATGGAAAACATTTCAGTTTCACCTGGAACAGTTAAAGATTATTCAACCTGGTCTAATAATGGTACAAACAATGGTGCCACATTGGTTTCAACTGGCGGATTTGATGGAAAAGGTGCTTATGAATTTGATGGGAGTGATACTATTTCAATATCTGATTCAGATGAACTTAGTTTTGGAGATGGCTCTTCAGATAAACCATTTAGTGTATTTATGTGGGTAAAACCTGACTCCGTAAACTCACGTATGCTTATCTCAAAGAGAGACGACAGTACTAATCAAAAAGAGTGGGACTTTCAATTTAACAGTGCTAATGATCTTGTAGTGATTTTGCATGATGAGAGTACAGGTGCTACTCTAACAAAATCAGATACCAATACTCTTTCAACAGGCGTTTGGTATTTCATTGGTTTTACATACGATGGAAGCGGTACTGCTTCTGGACTTCATAGTTATGTTGACGCTGTTATTGTTGATGATAGCGACGATAGTTCTGGGTCTTACACTGCTATGGAAAATACGGGATCAGCTGTTTTAATTGGTGCATACAATCCAACAGCTCCTGCATACTACTTTGATGGAATAATAGATGAAGTCCGTGTATTCAATAGATCTCTTTCAACAGAACAGATTGCCGCACTCTATGATAATCAAACAAATCTTATTGTAAGTAATGAAACAGAAGCAGGCGATATATGGAGAGCATCTGTTACACCAAATGATGGTAATGTAGATGGGATAACTGTTTATTCAAACAATATTACTATTGTTGGGGCTACTTCTAATCCATCTTCACTTAATGTGTCCTTTACAGCACCTACGGTAAATGCAACATCTGATGCAAATGGATACTTTGATGTCAACATTTCCATTGCAAATGCAAATACACTCGAAGAAGTAAACTACACCTTTGATGATATTATTTACAATCTTTACGATGATGATCTAACACTCTATTTATCTTTTGATAGATACAGTAACCTTTCAGATCAATCCTTATATGGCACGAATGCAACTAATGTTGGCTCAACACATGAAGCAGCAAAACACAATTATGGCTATACCATGGATGGTGGAAGCGCATACATGACCATACCAAGTAATCAATATACTAACTTTGGAACAAATGATGCATTTACTATTTCATTCTGGGCAAATCAAGGTGCAGGTAATGCTGCACATGATGCACTCATTGAAAAATGGTCGGGTAGTGGTGGATATTCATACGTCTTTAGATATGGTGGAACAGAAGGTGTTTCCTTTGCACGATATGATGGGTCAAATAATCCATCTGTATTCTCAGGTAATCTTGATACGGATTGGCACCATTATGTGGCATTTAGAAATGCTACTTCTGATACCATTGGATTCTATGTAGATGGTGTATATGTTGCAGAATCATCCGATACTACAACAGGCTCTGTTGGTAGTTCAACGAATTACCTTGGTAGAAGAGGTGGTGGTGCAAACCCTTGGGCAGGAACTCTTGATGAGATTAAAATGTGGAATAAGACACTTACTGCAAAAGAAGCATACATAGATTATGTATCAAATCTTGCTCAAATAAATGCAACACAATGGTATTTATCTGTAAATCAGTCACTTAATGGGACAACTACACTTCCGAAAGGAACATATACGTACTCTGCATGTGCATCAGATACAGATGAAATTAATTGTACTGGTACCTACCAATACACTGTTCTGAACACTGCACCAACTATTGATTCAGTAATTCTGAATGCAACCTCTACAAGTAATACCTCTAATGATAATTTGACGGGATATGTAACCTCATCTGATGCCGATAATGATGAAGTAAAAGACATCATTGATTGGAGAGAATGGGATGGTGGAAGTATGACGTCAATTGCAGTACTGAACATGCCATTTGAAAACACCTCAACTCCATCCTCTGTTGCAAAAGACTATTCCACATATGAAAATAATGGTACGGTAAGTACGGCTGAGTTTAACAATACAGGTGGGTATGATGGTAGAGGAGCATACTACTTTGATGGAACCACTGATAGTTACATTAACATTGGTTCTGCATTTGCCGATCTTAGTGAATCTGCAGGAACTGTTATGATGTGGATTAATCCTACTGTTGAACTTAATGATAGTATACAATCAACATTCTTTTCACAGTGGCACAGGTACAACTTAAAATATGAAACATTAGGTAGACTTCATCTGAGAACAGATAATGATTATATTTACTATCCAATAAACTTTTCAGCAAATGAGTGGGTGCATATTGCAGGAACCTTTGATTACAGTACTACTCCAAAAACACAAAAACTCTTTGTAAATGGTGTTAATGTAGCAAACAACACGCCAACAGGTACCGATGCAAATTTCTTTTCAACTACGTTGTATCTTGGTGTTCGATATGATAATAATGGATTCCAACAAGGATTTAACGGTGGTATGAATAGTGTAAAAGTCTACGATAGAGCACTAAGTGTTGAACAAGTTGCAGCAATTTATGCTGCTGAAGTAGCAAATACATCAGACACCATTATGGTTGCTGAGGAATTAAATCAAAGTGATATTTGGCAAGCATGTGCAACTCCAAATGATGGTAATGTGGATGGAAGTGAAGTGTGTTCAAACAACATGACCATTAATTCAGCAGCAACAATTAATGTATCCATCAATCTCACTGAAGGCACAGCACTGAATTATACTACGAATACAACACTGGTAACCGTTACCGCAACAGGATCTGCAAATGAATGTACAGTAACACTTGATGGTAATGGACTCAACACTGTTGGTTCAAATACTACATCTCTTGGTACAGTAACCACCTCAACAGACACTAATTTCACACTCAATTTAACAGATGTTAATAACATCTTTGAAGAAAGCTACAATATTACTGCATCTGTATCCTGTACGGGCGCAAGTGATTCTGTAAATGAAACACTGCGTGTTGAACACACCTGGGCACTACAAACCGATTTCATAGATACAACTGAATTAATTGGTGGATCACTTGGATTTGATGTGGGTGATTATGTACGATTTACTCTAGAAGTGAGAAGAAACGGCGATCTCTTTAATCTATCAGGTGATTATCTATTACAATACAATCTCACAACATCTGGTATGACTGTACTCAAAACACAAAACCAAACACAATTCACGCGTGTAGGTGATGGACTTTACTATGGGAAGATTCGATACTTAAGTTCATATCATACACTTGCATGTGCAGATGATCCTACAGGTTGTCCAATCAGGTCCGATGCTGCACTTAATGCTATTGGTGAGCGCCTTGCATCAGATACACATGGTGATCAGCATACCAATGAAAGTGTTGGTCTTTCTATTAGTTCAAACAACTATAATTTCACCGTTGTAAATGAATCTGTCTACACAGTCATTAATTTAACTGTAAATGATTCATACACACTCATTAACTGGACGGGAAGTGAACTTGATCTGAGTGATTCAAATCCACTTGATCTTGATGTAGTGACATCACTTGGTCAGGGAGCTGCATACGTAAACAGTACTGCTGCACCAGGTCTTAATAGATCCACGTATACGTATGAGGATTATGTTGTAACTATTAGGATGGATGACGTAGATTGTGATAATGAATATCTTTTCTATGCAGATTACACAAATAAAAATGACATCATAACCAATGGTGTATCTTGTGATTCAACGCAGTGTGAAGATTATGCATGTTCATCAGGAACACTTACATTTAGTCCTGTATCATTTAGTGGATATGCGTTTGGTTTGAATGCAAACTTAACTATTTATGATGCAAATGATACAGAGGGTGGTTCAAACACCCTCTACACGGATGAACAGATTCCATTCTATGCAAACTACACTAATGCAACAGGTGGTGCTGCAATTTCAGCAGGTTCCTGTACCATTGAATTCAACGACACAGGACTTTCAACAGGTATGACCTATAATGCAACATCTGCATTATTTGAACACAATAGGACGTATTCCTCTGGTGGAACGTACACATGGAATGTGACGTGTAGTGGCACAGGGTTTAGTACATTAAACACGACTGACACTATTGTCGTAAATGCAGGAACACAGCCTGTATTGAACATAACCATTCAAGAACCACTTACAGATATTAACGCAACTAATGGAACAGCGTTTAATGTAACGGCAAATGTCACCTGTACGCAAGCAGATTGTGGAACAGTTGAAGTAAGCCTTGATCCAATAACTGGTTGTGATCCAGAAGCCGAGGTCTGTACGAGCGCTTGTAATGAAATATTTGAAGATGATGTTCCAAACTGGGGCTTTGAAGTAAACTATTGTATTGATACCGATGTAACTATTTACTTTGTAAATGACGATTCTGCTTGTGATCTACTTTTACCTGCTGGAACAGGTGATTGTGGTACCTTTAATTCAAATGGTGTGGATTATTATACGTGCCCAAGTTATGAACGTAACAATAATGTATCTGTTACAAGCGATGATTGTGTATGTGATGATCAAGGTGAGAGTTGTGTGTTAACATTTGACTCCATTTACAACTTCTCATCAGCATTCTTTATGGGATCAGAATCATCACTTTCGGCAAAAGGTGGCCTGATACCCAATGGAACGGGTAATCCATTCTATACTACGAGTGGTAATCCACGAAATATTACACTCACACAAGGACAGTCACAATTGGTTACATGGCTTGTCTATCCAAATGGTACACCTGAAAATAGCTATGAATTCTTTGTATATGCTAACGTGACATCTAATTACTCAAATAGTAATGTGAGTTCAACATGGAATGTGACTATTGTACAAGGTGACTTAGTTGCTCCTAATGTAACTAATCTTCTTCCATCAGTAGCTACACAATACAATACGACCAACACCATACAAATTGCAGCAAACGTCACAGATGATGTATCAGTAGATACTGTTCGTGCTAACATTTCATACTCAGGAAATTCATCGATCATCGTTCTTACGCTTTCCACAGGCAGTAAGTACAATGGTAGCTACACTGTACCTTCCACACTCGGAAGGTATAATGTAACTATTCTTTCTAATGATACCAGTGGAAATGCAAATAATTCAGAAACAACATACTTCACTGTAGTAAATCCGGCAACAGTTGGAATAATTATAACAGAGCCACTTACAGATCTTAATGAACGAAACCAAACACCATTTAATGTAACTGCAAATGTAACATGTAGTGATGGTAATTGTGGAACTATTGAAGTAAGTCTTGACCCACTACAAAATTGTGATCCAAGTGCTGCTCAGTGTAGTGGTTGTTCAGATGCATTTAATCAAACCCTTTACGAATCAAGCCAACCAAATGGTGCAGATTCCCAACCATTCTACCTTAAAGCAGGAAATGTAGATGGATGGTGTACATTTGCTCCTGTTGCAGATTATTGTAAGTCACTGGATAATTCAACAGACGAATTTTCAACAAGTCATTTTGGTGTATTCCAAGATGAAGACTGTGATTGGTTCTTTAGTGATGGTGCAAATGGCCAATGTCTTGGGTATTGGGAAGTAAATGGGGATGAAGTATACTGTCCAAGTTATGAACGTAATGGGAATGTAACGGTAACTGCCGATGATTGTATTGTAGTCACATGTGTAGATAATCTACCATTCCCTGTTTCAACTATTCCTGATTTAGAATCATCATTCTTTACTTCAGCTGTGTCAACAAAAGGTGGACTTATTCCAAATGGAACAGGTAATCCATTCTACACGACAAGTGGAAATCCACGAAACATCACGCTTAATGAAGATGAATCAGAACTCGTAACATGGCTTGTATATCCTAATGGAACAATTGCAAACACATACGAGTTCTTTGTATTTGCAAATTTAACTAGCAATTACTCAAAGAGTAATGTGAGCTCTAATTGGAATGTAACTATTGTTGCAGATAATCCACCTAATGTGACTAACTTGCGTCCTACTGCAGGATCATCATATGCAAATGGTACCACTATTGAAATTGCAGCAAACGTCACAGATGATGTATCTGTTGATACCGTTCGTGCAAATATTTCATACTCTGGCGGCTCATCAATCACAGTTCTTACGCTTTCCACAGGCAGTAAGTACAATGGTAGCTACACTATACCTGCTACTCTTGGCAGGTATAATGTGACTATTCTTTCAAACGACTCTGTTGGAAATAGCAATAACACCGTGACAACCTACTTTACAGCAAATGACACTTTGGCTCCAAGCCTAACATCAAATGGTTGTTCACCTGATCCAGTGAATTATACAAATGCGACAAATTGTACGGCAACAATTACAGACCAAGTAGGTATTGGTCAAGTAGTTGCAAATGTTACATTTTCAAATGGAACAGTGCAAGCACAAACAGTAAGTAATGTAAGTTCTACATACTATTTCATCTTTAACGATACAGAAAATCTTGGACAGTATAATATTACATGGAGAGTAAATGATACCTCAAATAATAGAAACACTACAACAGATTCATTTACTGTAAGTAATTTATCTGATGTAGAAGTTCCTCCTGTTGATCCACCAAGTGGTGGTTGTGATCCAGATTGGGAATGTACTGAATGGTCTGATGTGTGTGTCGATGGTGAACGAACACGAACGTGTGAAGATAAAGAAGACTGTGGTATTGAAAGTAGTATGCCATCAACAACACTTGCATGTGAATGTAATGAAGCATCAGACTGTGGAACTGACAGATACGTAAATAATCCGTCCTGTAGTACATCTGGCGATGTCATCCAACGGTATGAAACATTTGCTTGTGAAGACTTTGAATGCTCATCAACATTCCAAACGGTAACAAAAGAAGTATGTAGTGGAAGTACTGACTACTGTGCAAGCGGAAGTTGTGTAGAATGTGTAGATGATAATGATTGTGGCCTTGGTGAACGATGTAATTCAAATAACGAATGTACAGTAGAAGAATGTATCTCATCATGGGATTGTGGTGATTGGAGTACATGTGAAGATAGCTTAACAACAAGAGTGTGTCAAGACACCAATGGTTGTATAAGTGGTTCAACAACAGAGCTTGCTGCATGTGAAGAATGTTATGATTGTGTAGATCCTATTATTGTGGCAGAAGATGATGAATCTTCTTTTGTTGATGTTCCTTGTGTAGATAGCGAAGTGATTAGAAGTATTACGCGAACCATTGTTCCAGAAGATCTAGAGTTACAAAGCCAGGAGTACGAGGCATTCTCACCAACAGATCTGTGGCAAGGACTTACGAGAACATTCACACAACGACAAATCATTGTTGATCCATTTGCACTCGAGTGTAATAGTAATGCAGATACTGAAATGACTGTTGTGGTTCCATTTGGATATAAGAATTATGATGTACAGCTGTGTAGAAATGGTGTATGTGATAGTGTAACTGCAGTAAATGTGACCTCACTTACCTGTCAAGATGGTGTCTTTAAAGCAAATGCTCGTCTTGAGAGTGTCTTTGTCCCATCCTATTCCTCTGTTGATATTGTGGATAGTGATCTTGCAATTCGTAAACAAATAGATATTTCCTCACGAGTAGTTGACATATCAATGGATGATGCAACTGGCAAACAATTGACTATTGAGCCAGTTCTCTATGAAATTGATCAACCACCTAACCCAGGTATTACCTTATTTGGTGTCCCATCAAGACTGATTACTCGCGACGTATTGTCTAGTGGTGCAAACATTACCTATGTGTATGATGATCAAGACTTTATTGAAGAAACATCTACGCAATTATTAGTGTATGATGGATCTTGGAGAGTTATCCAATCTGACGTCAATACTACAACCAACACATTAACTGCACGTGTTGAGAACCTGAGTGAATTTGTTGCAAAAGATGAAGAAGTGATCTTTGCGCTTGGTGCAAACTATTGTTCACGGTGTGGAGAAACCTACCTTGAGCGTGTATATAATTCAGATAAATCAGATGTTGCACTTATTTTAATACACGGATTTGATAGTAATCCAGGTAGTTTCCAATCACTTATCAATGACATTTCACTTACGCAACAAGCAGTAGATGTTTGGGTCTTTGGTTACCCGCAAAATGTAACGCTTGCAAGAAGTATTGATGCATATGATGTATTGATGGAAGACTATATGGAGAATTATAGTAATGTCGTGATTGTAGGTCACTCGCTAGGTGGAATAGTTGCACAGGGAGCACTTCAACAAGCATCTGAAACAAATAGAACCTATAAAGAAAAAGTTTCAACACTCGTACTGCTGGGAAGTCCACAAGAAGGATTCCCACTCATTAAAGGATTTGATAATATCTTCAGTAATATTGTGAATGTACAAACTATTTCAAAACTCTTCAATGTAGAGAGTGAATCGCTAAGAGATCTTGATAACTTTACTAATCTCAATAAGATTGAAGGAATTGATTACCAAGTAGTTGCAGGAACATTGCCATATGTCTTTGAAGTAGGCGATGTCTCAATTAGATCAGACAATATCCTTAATCTTGCAAATATCAATGATGGTCTCTTTACTGCAAAATCAGTGCGTACCTTTGGTGATGAAGAAATTGGTGATTTGTGTAAAAACTACTTTGAAGTTAATTTAACACACACAGAACTAAATGATGCAAGTCTTGCACGAAGACTTATTGGTGACATTGTGGCAAGAGAGATAGGTAATGAGATCTCATCACTTGGCGCAACGCAATACGTAAAAGTAAAAGTACCTGGATGTCAAACAGGAGATGTGCTTGTGGTAACTGGTGTTCCAAAAGGTCCTGCTGATCTTTCACCTATTGAGGCATGTATTCTTGGAGAGGATGCCTTTAAAGTAAATGCATGCTTTGATGGACGTCAAAATTCATGGGAGAGAGGTGTTGATTGTGGCGGACCGTGTGTTGCTTGTGCAAAAGATTATCTCTTTGCATTACTTTTCGTAATCACGCTGCTCATAACGCTATATTATTATCTAAAAGATGAAATTAAGCGAGCGTATCATAGATTTTATCTCAATTATAAGGAAAAAAGAAGATTTAAAAGTACGTAGGGGATAAAAAGAGAGAGGTATCATGTTGTTAAAGCAAATATGGTTGATGTGTGGAATGTGTATTTTATTCTCAGCGCTAGCCCTGGGTGCTGCAGATTCTATTGATCAGCATTTTACTGAATCAACTACGTTTCTTTGGACACCTGCACAAGAGGGTGTTGTAGAAAATATAGCAATTGATGGTGAAATTACTGGAACTGGAAGAGTACGTGTATATCTTATTGCAGGCGGGGAACAATACTTAATCTTTGCACGAACACCAGGTCAAGAAGTTCTTAGTCTTGAGGATTATGTTGAACTTTCTGAAGGAAATGCCATTGGGTTGTTTCTAGAGTATGGTGATGGAAACTGGGATAAAAATAATGATGGTATTGCAACCACTTCTGATGGTATTGATTATCAATTAAATCCATTTATCTGGCAAGATCTTGAAGAGAAAAATTTCTGTACGCTATGGGATGTGTATAGTATTGAAGAAGATGTGTATACGCCTTCATGTTATGGTTCTTCAAGTTGTTGTGATTTTCTAAATTATGATGTGCGACAACCTGATTGGGATAGGCCATATGTTCTCATATATGGGACTGATGGTGCAACAGACAATAACCTTGTACTTGCACGTGTGGTGTATTATGATGGAACGCAAGTACTCTATAGTAACTATGATGCACTAGAAGGCGCATTTGTGGAATCAGAAGCATCAGGTTCTGTTGAAAACATTACGCGAGAGTATAATTCTTCATCTCATTTTTTACGTGTTGATCTTGATGAGGACACTATTTTTCATTTAAAATCTATTCAATATGATTTAGTCACTAAAGAAACTAAAGAAGATTCAACAACACAAGTACCTGCTCTGAATAATCAAGACCCAGTTGCTATAGGTGAAATTGAACAGCAACCATCTACATTAAAACAATCACCTTCAACATTTACCATTACTATTCCTTTACTAGAAGAAACAGAAACATTCATGTTTGATGATTCAATGTATGTAAAGGAAGCCACTATTTCGTCACAGGAAACACTAGAAGATGTGGTTATTCGAGGAAATATTGAACTCAATGATGGGCTAAGTCAGCTCATCTCATTTAATATTCCAAAAGGCGTTCTTATGGAATTACTAGTTGAAGTGCCTACAAGTAAAATTAATAACGATCCAACGGCATTTAAAGTAGAGCGTTGGAATGGTAATGGGTGGAATGTTACTGATTATAGTTATGTGAAAATAACTGAAGATACAGCAGTATACAAGGTATCATTGCAAGGAAATCAAGACCTCTTCTTTAGAGCACTTGGTAAGACTACCATTTCACAAGATGGCATCAAATTAAACTTGAATATTGGTACATTCTCCTTCTTTATCCTAGCGTTAATTATTGTAGGTATTATTTTCTTAACCTATGGTGTAAAGCGATCTTATTATAGAGAAATTCAGATTGGAATTGAAGAGCGTAAATTTTCAAGAGACGCACAGCATGTTAGAAATATTCTTGAAGATTTAAAGAAAATTTAAGTTGACGTCATTAAAAAACGCCAACAATGTCCGCTTGGCAATATGTACATGTTCCTTTTTCGATATGTAATTCTTCTTCATCAAGAAGCACTTTATTACATGCATGACAGGTAATGTCATCAAATGGACCATATACATTTTTTAGTCCTTCTTCTTTTGCCATTTTGATTATTTCGGGGATGCGTTCTTCATCATCAGCATCTACGTGCCATGGCATGTGTGGATCAATATCTTTAATGAAGCGAATGATGCCTAAAATGTGTCCTAATTTATCATTTATGTCTGTTTTGAAATAGGTGCCTACTTCCACCCATACTTTACTTTCATGGAGTGAGCGTATGTTCATCATGACGGGAAATACTTTTGCGCCTGTCATACTAAAGAATACATCTTTATCAACGCTATCAAGCATAATGTGTGCACCGTGCACTTGTTTAATCATTTCATTGAGTGCTCGCTGTCCAAAGTATCCATTTGTTCTGATGAGCACTCGTTTTTTAAGAGATCGTGCTTTTTTTGCAGCTTCTACGAGCATTTCCATGGCAATAGTTGGTTCATCATCCATGAATGCAATGGCTGCGCAGTCTTCTTTTGCTGTTCTTTTTGCTAGTTGATCAGGTGTTGCTTTTTTTGGTTTTTCTTCAGATGCAGGCGCGGTAAAATTTGTTCCAAGCGTGCTTACTAGATATGCTTCTTCTCCTGGAAGAAAATGTAGCAGAGGAACTCCTGAGATGGGTTCTACTACTTCATTAGTTATTTTTTCATAATTGAGTACGTGTAATTTGCCAGAATTGTTCTCTCTTACGTCACAACGCCCTTTAGAGCCCGGAGAGATTAAACATTGGTGTTGACATAGGCTGCAAATAATCCGATCAGCCTTTAATTTCTTGGTATAAAGGCCTTCTTTCATCGATTTTTTAGTATTGGACTGCATTATTTAAACTTTTCGTGGGCACTAGTGTTTATTTCGTCCCCTTAATTCTACTATTTCAAGCCGTTTTATAACGCTTTTAGCATGTATACTATATGCAGCATATGCCTCTAGAAGTGCTGTGAAGCATGTTTTGAAGCACGTGTGGTGTTTTGATTCAAGTGCATGCTGGATGAGGTGAAGATCTACTGCTTTATCTTCAATTCGTTTAGAGAAGCTTGATAGGCCAAAATCGATAAAGTGGAGCGTATCACCTAGAATCATGTTGGAGGTGGTTAAATCACCATGTACGATGTCCATATCGTGTAATTGTGCAAGTAGCTTTCCTATTTGCGTTCCAAATCCTTCTGGATCCTCTTCTAGAACTTCCTTGAGAACGGTTCCAGTGATTTTTTCCATAGTGATGGTGGTTTTTTCCTTATGGATGAGTTTTGGTGCCGGAAATTGTGCATCCTGAAGTTTTTTGAGTACTTTTGCCTCTCTATTGGTTCTGGATATGCGCAATTTTTCATCAATTTCACTGATACGGTAGGATTTAGTAATACGGTCTTTACAAATACCTTCGTCTGTTTCGTAAATGATTGCTTCTGCACCTGAACTGAGTTCTTTCATGTGTCCATGAGTGGTAGTTGCTTTATAAACCTGCCTCTAAAAGCTTATATACTACTTCTTCTAAAAATGCACCATGGTTGTCGAAGGTATCTTTAGTCCTACGCATGTTCGGGGTCATCCCTGGGAGCTCTTTTTTGTAGGACTGGTGTATTCCATCATTGCCGTGTTTCTTTCCTTGTGGGTCTTTGAAGGATACGCAAGTATAGTGATGGTTGCCTTTACGGTTATTGCAGCACTTCCTTTTGTGCATAAAATGATTAGTTCTGAAGAGAAATTTGATATAAAACATAATGTGGAACGAACACTCATGCAAGAACATAGCCGTGCAATAACTATGTTTGTCTTTTTGTTTATTGGAATGGTTGCAGGGTATACGCTGCTGTATTTTTTGCTTCCTGATTCTGTGGTGATGACCGTATTTGAAGCACAGCATGATGCACTAAATGTAGATATTGCAGCAACTGGTAACTTTATTTCACCAACAGAAGCACTTTCAGTTATTCTTGCAAATAATTTGATGGTCTTGTTGTTGTCTGTGGTATTTTCATTTTTGTATGGGGCAGGTGCACTATTTATCATAACTTGGAACGCATCAGTTATGGCAACGGTTGTTGGATATTTTATTAAAACACGAATCATCCAAGATGGTGCAAATTATCTTGCAATAACTACACAAGGATTGGTTAGATATTTGCTTCACGGTATTCCAGAAATTGCTGCATTTATGATTGCAGGTCTTGCCAGCGGTATCATTTCTTTTGCGCTGCTCAAGCATGATTGGAAAAGTCCTAACTTTAAATTGGTGTTAAAAGATGCAAGCTTTTTGTTCTTGTTGTCATTAGTGTTTGTCTTAATGGCGGGATTAATAGAAGTGTATATTACGCCAGTGTTTTATTGAGGTGACGTATGTATTCTTTTCCAATTGCTTGGATTTTTAACAGATCTGTTGACTGAGTCTCTTTGTGGTAATCGATAGATGAATGAACCACATGGACTTATTAGTTCTGATTCTTCATCTGTATTCTTTATTTTAACTGCTTGTATTTCGTGAGGAAATATTCTTCCAAGAACAAGAATTTCTTTTGCATTTCCTATTTGGCTATTGTCAAAAGGATCAAAAATACATCGTTGTGCTTCTAATTTTATTTCATAAATGGTGTGGTCCCTTTACTTACCGATTGCATTACTTGGTGCATAAAATTGTGCAGTTTCTGGGTTAAGTGTAGTAGAGAGTAATGCTGTATTATAGTAATATTGTGCATGTCTTTGAAGAAGTCTTTCAATGGCGTCATTATTTCCAGATTCAATTATTTCTTTAACTTCATTGAGGTGTTTTTGATCATCATTTAAGAGTGCCATGGAATTAAGACCCTTATCTTCATATCCTTTTGGTGCTGCTTTAAACACCTTTAGTTTAGCATGCGGACTTTCATCTGCGTGAAATAATGGATCTATTTTAGAATAGTCAAATGTAAGGTGTAGTGGAGTCATAATCTAAGCAGCTTGTTGGTACTGTTTTTCCATTTCCTGCATTACTTTTTGATACTCTTGCTCAAGTTTACTTCGCAGTTCGTCAATAGGATATGCAATAGGATCGTAATTATTTTTATTAGCAGTATTTACTTCGTATTCTCTTACTTTTCCGCCTTCTTTCTTTAGAACAATGCCTCGTGAACGTTTTGTAAGAATGCCAAGATCATTAACACCTTCTTTATCACTGTGAATGTGTCCTGCATATACTTTTCCGCCTTCTTTTAATCGTTTTGTTGCAAGATAGACAAGACCAATATCGTCATAATTTTCATAACGTGATTTACCATCTTCAAAACCAATTGGTGTTCCTATTTCACTGTGCACAATCATTGCATCAAGATCTTCATCTTCAACCCCACCATTAGTGTTGATGATGTATCCTGGAGTGTTTTTTACATTTTGAGCAGTAAGCATAGCAAGTTGTTCTTTTGTAAGATGTTTTGCAACACCTGCAGGAATCATTTGTGGATTGAGTGCTTGTGCAACTTCAGAACCATACACTGCATCTTCTGAAGGATTTGAAATGCCATAGGTATTAGAACCAATGCCCACTCTCATACCGCCTGCCTCAATTGCACCTCTTACAGTAAGTCCATGTACAAGCATGTTTTTATCAGTTAATTTGTCTTGTAGTGCACGGTGTTCGAGCATATTGCCGTGATTACCGTGAATATTTACAACAGTTACTTTACCTTGATATTGATTAAGGACATTTGCAAGTTGTGTTGCTTCGTAATCAGAAATAAGTGAATCTGCAATTTGCAAAGCAATTTGATTTTGTTGCATTTGAGCAAATACTTCTTGTGCTTCTTCTTTTTCAAGCACTTCTTTTACTTTTTCTTGAAATTCTTCTGTAGCATAGAGTTTAAATGGATTAACAAATTGATCTTCAATCTGCTCATCACTCAAACCATATTGTGATTGTAATAGTGATACAAACGTTTCTAAACTGCCTATTTTTTCAACTTCTTGACCAACCATAAATGCTCGTTTGTCTGCATCATCATCAAGTGAGCTAGTGACATAGTGTTGTAGAATAAGATTGCTGTCTGGAACAACGCCCATTTGATGGTATGCTTGTTCTCTGTGTGTGTGATTATGTAGATCGCCCGTTACAAGAACTACGTGCTTACCAAGAGCAAGTCCTTTTTCGATAATATCTGTAAGATAGGCAGTATTGCCGTGAATATCTTGTGCTGATGCAACTACTGCATCTTTACCTTTCTTGATTGATACCTCATCTTGTAGAATTTCTTCAAGACCTGGAATTGTTTTAATTTCTTTAGGAAGGGGGGCTGACATATCTTTAGGTATGGAGTTCTGATATATAAATGTGTCGTTTTTGTCATCACTTTTCAGTAGTGTTGAGACAAATTAGTCACTCTTATTTGCATTTTGCATAAAAATACCTCAATTATTGCACCAAGTGGCCGTTTTCATATAGTTCAGGTGACTGCGCTGGTGTTGGGTTTACGGGTAGTTCTCTAAAAAAACTAAAATAGAATAATCTAAGAGAATCGGGGATGGTGCAGGATATGTATTCTTTGCTCTGGTGTATTGCTTCAAAACCTGCAAAATAAGCATAGGCTTCTGTACCGTAAAAAATTTCTTCAACATCGTCTTTAACACTTCTAAGTGAGTTAAATAGGTGCTTTCTGTTATATTCATCTCTTACTTCTTTGTATCCTCTGGTGTATACATTTTCCATGCTGATGAGAGATTTAATGCTTGAGAATTGCCGTGTTGTATATCCTTTTTTTGCCCATTCTTCAGTGTATGTATTGCCTAGTTCTTTGAAATCTTTTCGTATTTTTTTCACTTCATCGATGAATATTTTTTGCTCTTTTTTATCTAGTGTATACCAGTGATGATGGCTTATTTCGTGAAATAGGATACCCATAACGTCATAATAAGAAAAAGTAGAGAATTCAGTGAAATATACTGAAATATTCCCTCCTATGTATGTTCCATGGCTATCTGCATCATCACCAACAACTGCATGATAGGTTAAATTAGGTATTGTGGCTTCTACCTTATCAGTAAGTACATTCTCTTCAAGGATGAAATCAAGACTTTTGTTTACGAATTTAGCTTGTTTTGTAGGACTAGTCCCATAAGAAAATGTAGTCGTTTCTCCTGTTTTTTTATTATATTCAGAAATGTATTCTTTGGGAGATGTTGTTTTGCAACCAGTTCCAATGGCAATCAGTGCTGCTGCAATTAGTGCTTTATTCATCCTTATTGGAGCTTGTGTTGCTTTAAAAAACTAATCCTTTATAAATGAGTGCTCCTGGAGAGTGTATATGAAGTTTAAAGGACTTGTTCTTGACCCATTTCAGGAAGATGCAGTTGCTGCTATGAATCGTAATGAATCTGTCATGGTTTCTGCGCCAACAGGCTCTGGAAAGACCCTTATTGCTGATTATGTGATCGATAGGGACCTTAGAGAAGGTAAACGTGTGGTATACACGGCTCCCATAAAAGCGCTCTCAAATCAAAAATATAAGGATTTCTGCGAGCAATATGGACCTGAGAATATAGGTCTTGTAACAGGCGATACAGTGGAGAATCCACGAGCACCAGTACTTATTATGACCACAGAGATCTATCGAAATATGGCGGTATTACAAGACCCTATTATTGATGAAGTCTCCTTTTGTGTAATGGATGAAATTCACTTTATTAATGATCCAGAACGAGGGTATGTGTGGGAAGAAAGTATTATATTTAGTCCAGATTCTGTTCGATTTGTATTTCTTTCAGCAACCATTCCAAATGCAGAAGAATTTGCAGAATGGGTTGAGGGAATTAAGAAGCACCCAGTTGTCGTAGTACGTCATGATGTGCGTCCAGTTCCTCTTGATGTGCAGTTTTATGATGAAGACATGGGTATTACCACACTCAAGCAAATTGAGGCAAGAAAAAATGCAGAGGCAGGTAGTTCCTATAATTCAGGACGATATGGAAAAGGAAGAGGTGGTAAGGGAAAACGATCTCGTGGGCCAATGGTCAAGAAGCCTGATTTTTCAAGACTCGTTCGACTTGTTGCAGCAAAGCAAAAACTTCCGTGTATCTACTTTGTTTTCTCTCGTAAAAAAACACAAGAATATGCAGAAAAGGCAGCAAAACATAATTATTTGTCTTCTGAAGAGCAAAAAGAAGTCATTGCAATTGTTAATAAACATTTTACACATCTTTCCGTAAACATGCGAACACTGCCGAGCATACAATTACTCAAAAAATGTTTACGGCACGGTATTGGTTTTCACCATGCGGGTCTCTTGCCTGATGGTAAAACTATTGTAGAAGAACTTTTTGCAAAAGGTCTTGTTAAAATTCTCTTTGCAACTGAAACATTTGCAGTTGGTATTAACATGCCGGCAAAGTCTGTTTGTCTTGATGGATTGCGCAAGTATACGGGTGAAGGTTTTAGATATTTGACATCAAAAGAATTTTTCCAGATGAGTGGTCGTGCAGGACGTCGTGGACTTGATAAACAAGGGCTTGCAATCAGCGTCATTCATAGACCTGCAGTAAACATACGCAAAGTAGATGATCTTACATCAAAAGATACACTTCCTATCATGTCACAGTTTAGGCTCACATATAATACAGTATTGAACATGATTAATTTACACAACGAAGGTGAAATTGAAATAATTTTGCGAAATAACTTTTATACCTATCAAGAAACAAAAAGTAACGAGCGAACAATTGCTGATGTAAAACGACGCTACAATAATATTGTTAAGTTTTTGACCGAACATGAGTATGTGCAAGATGGTGCACTTACGCAACTGGGTATGTTTACGACACATATTTATTCTAATGAAATTGAAATCTCGCAGTTATTTCATGATCCGTTCTTAGAACTTGATCCTTACAGGATTTTATTATTGCTTGGTGCACTTGTGTTTGAACCACGATTTGGTCTTGAATTTTATCACACCTATCCATCAAAAGAAACAAAAACCATGCGAAAATTCTTGCAGCGACATGAAGTGCTTAAAGGAAGTGAGTGGATAGAGTACATTGATTCTATGACTGCGTTGATTAAACCATGTATTGAAACGCGTGATTTTACCGCTGTGCTTAATAATACTTCAATGGGTGAGGGAGATATTATCCGATTCTTCTCTCAACTTGCAGACAAATTAGAGCAGCTTGATAGAGCATCACAATCAGATGACTTTAGATTGCATGTACAGAATGCAAAAAGTATCATTCGTGAAATGCTTGAAGAAGTGATGTAGGTATTCTTGCAATAATGCATATAAATTAAAAGGGTTCTCTTATGGATATTATGGAAATACCTGAACAATTTTCAGTACATCGACCCTATTCTGCTCGAATCCATCACCTTGCAGGTGCAACGCTTGCTCACATTAATCAACAATACATTGCAGCACCAAATAATTCTTTGATGGAACACATGATTGGTCAGTTATTGGCACACACTGGCCGTGTTATTGGTAATCTTGAACAGTTGTGCGAGTATGAAGATGAAGATGTGCCACAACGATCACTTGCTGCAGCATTTTTACATGACTGGGGACAAGGAGATGTATATTTACATGAGATAGATAAACGCCATGAGTTGCGTTCCATGCGTGATGCTGAAAAAGTACTTAGACATGCCTATGGGGATAGAAAATGTGCTGTTGTTCTTGACATGATCAAACGACATCCAGGATTTAAAATCAATAAGAAATCTCCCTTTCCCTATCGGTGTTTTAAGGCAGCAGATTACATGGATTCCTTTTCTCTTGAGGGACATAAGCGTAAAATCACTAAGAAACTTGCAGGACTTCGTCAAGATGGTAAAAAACGACCAAAGTCATCTGATATTTTAGCTGAAGTTGCTGATCGTTCTAAAGAAAAAACAAAACGGTGTGCTCGACTCAATGTTGCCGTGCCGTATGTTCATGAGGTTGCACAAGAGGGACGTGCATGGCTTCTTGATGGCGATGGCAGAGAGTTCATCAGAGAACTTCGAGATAGATTCTATGCATGTAAACGAAGAAAAGGTATCGTGTATTTGAAGAAAAAATAGGTTTAGAAAAAGTCTTTACTGTTGCAAAGTGTTTCTGGAAGCGTTGGTCTGTTTTTGAGATATTCCTTATATGAACCTGATTGTTTTCTGTGTTCTTCTTCTCTTCCTCTAATCATGAGTGAAATGCCGCAGGTATTATTTCCAGATCTATTAATGCCTATCCCATGAATTACAGGAAGATCTTTAACTGTTGGATTTGCATTTCTCCAACGCTCATCATTCACCCATCTACCCATGTCGTGATAAAAGTGAAGATCAGTGCAAAGTCTCTCTCCTTTCCAAGGCATAGCAATTGCATATAGTGTAGAATCTGGTATTTGCTCTTTTGCTTTGTCAAAGGCATATCCAACAACATAATCAAGATCAAATTTACTTTCTACAGAATCTTCAAATGGATAGACGAATACATGGATGCCATTGATTACTGTAGTGATGGGATTGTATACTTTCATGTTTTTTAGAAATGATACTTAATTTAAAAAGATGTAGAAAAAAATCACGCTTTAGCGTATTCTTTTACTTTAAGCACTCGAATTTCACTGGTACTAATTGGATGTAGTTTTGCCAGTTCTTTTTTGAGTTCTCGTTGTAGTTTGAGTTGCATGACTTGTGTGAAGAGTTCTTCAAGTGCAAGTTTTGCAATGGATGCTTTGAGTGATCCTTCAGCACCCTTTCGAATTGCAGTGCACACTTCATTTGTGGTATTGCCTCGTGTAAGAATAAGTGGTTTTACGGTGATGGTGTGTCCATCTTTTGTTGTTGCAGTAAAGGTGTGATCAATTCGATCTCTCTTTTTTCTGATCATAATTTTTAATGATGCAGGTGAGATTTCGTATGAGAATGGTTTTGTCTTAGCAACGTCGTTTTCTAGTGTGTCGATCATAAAAGACATGCTGTATCGCTTCTTTTTAGGATCATTTAGTAGAGTCATACAGTTAGCTTTTACTGTTTTACCTACTACGTTGTTTTTATCTTCGACATATGATTCACCAAGTGCTTGTTTACCTAGTGATTCTGGAGCTTGAATAGACACCCAGGTCTTTTTCTTTACTGCTGTTTTTTTGACACGTCTTTTTGCCATTATAGTCTTCAGAATCAATCACTCATTTAAAAAGCTTATTGTTTGCTTATGATAGCTCTGCATAGCTAAAAAGTACGCCAAATGGCACGCACCATACCAATACCGTATCATATGTCTCTACATCAATATCTGCTGGTATTTCGTAGTTAATATTTCCTGTGGTTGCTTTAATTTCACCAAGGTCGATGAAATCATCATCAGACATGTCGGTTGAGAGATAGATGTGTAAATTTGGTCCATTGACAGTATCAAAATTCTCAAATCGAAGAATCTTTTCACCATTAACATCGATGATTTTTGCAGACCCTGCAACTCTGTGATCATTTGGAATAAATGTTCCTTCATGTGTAACACTTGGAGATGGTGGCATTGGTTCATCCAATTCAATGGTTTCATTTTCCATTGCCTTGAGTTCTTCAGTCATGTTTTTGGTAGTGTTTTCTTCATTATTACTGGCTGTTTCTTCTACAATCACTTCTGCTAGTGGATCTGCGTCATTGAGCTGTGTTGAAATAAACAATGGAGAAATTACGTAGTATCCAATGCTAAGAATGAGGATGATGGCAATTGCCCAGAGTATTTTTTTCATAAGTGTCATGTGGTGATGAAGTATTTAAGATGTTCTATTGAATCTTATGCAATTTTTTCGATTTCTCGTAGAAAATTATATTCAGCACGATAATTAGTCGTAATGCCGCCTTGTTTTTGTTCTGTATTATCCATGACGTGTGGATTATTTACATCAACCATGGTAAGGTGTCCATGTCCTAAATGTTCACTTGCAATACCTCTTTCAAGCAAAGACTCATATCCTCTTGAAGAGAGGTTAACACATACTCCAATCGTGTGGCTTTCTTCTTTCATTCTAAATGTATCGTAGAAAAAAGATCCAGCAAATTCTCTTAAATCCGTATCTAGTTGTGCTTCAAGTGGCATCCATATACTTCTATTGAGAATCCACCCTCTCTTTTTGCTTGTCTCGCCTCTTTTATTCACTAGTGTTGAAAGCTCGCTGCCTTCAAGAAATACACAAACATGATTACTGCCAACAATACTGCCGATCATATGTCTAACTCTTCAACCTCTTTTGCGTGTGTTTGGATGAACTCTCTTCGCGGAGCAACATCATCGCCCATAAGCATTTCAAATGTTTTGTCAGCAGATACTGCATCTTCAATACCTACTTGTTTAAGTCTTCTGTTTTCAGGGTTGAGCGCGGTTTCCCAGAGCTGATCTGCATCCATTTCACCAAGACCTTTGTATCGTTGCAAGCCAATGCCATCTGGTCCACCAAATTCCTCGGTAATGCGTACACGTTCTTCTTCATCAAGTGCATATGCAATTTTCTTTCCTTTGGTGATCTTATAGAGTGGTGGTTGCGCAATGTACAAGTATCCTGCATCAATGACTTCTCTCATGTATCTAAAGAAGAATGTTAAAAGAAGTGTTCTAATATGTGAACCATCTACGTCTGCGTCAGTCATGATGACTATTTTATGATATCGTGCTTTATTGATGTCAAACTCATCTCCAACACCTGTTCCAAGTGCGGTAATAAGTGTTACAATTTCATTGTTTTTGAAAATTTGATTTAATCGTGCTTTTTCAACATTAAGTACTTTACCTCGCAGTGGCAGGATTGCTTGGAATCGTCGATCTCTTCCTTGTTTTGATGAGCCGCCAGCAGAATCTCCCTCTACTATGAAAATTTCAGATGCTGCAGGATCTTTTGATGCACAATCAGTAAGCTTTCCAGGTAGTGATGAGCCTTCAAGAAGACCCTTTCTTCGTGTTAATTCACGTGCTTTTTTTGCAGCTTCTCTTGCTTTTGCTGCTGCAAGGAGTTTTTGCACTACTTGTTTTCCAATACTTGGATTTTCATCAAGGAATGTAGAAAGTTTTTCACTTACAATACTATCGACAATACCTTTGACATTACTATTGCCCAGTTTTGTTTTTGTTTGCCCTTCAAATTGTGGCTCTGGAACTTTTACAGAAATAACAGCAGTTAGACCTTCACGAACATCTTCTCCTTGTAGGCCTGCTTTATCGAGCTTTAGTTTATCTAAGTATTTGTTAAAGACTCTGGTGATTGCAGTTTTATAGCCTGATACGTGTGTACCACCTTCGTGTGTGTTGATGTTGTTTACAAAAGAGAAAATATTTTCTTTGTAGCCCATTTGATACTGCATAGCAATATCTACAATCACATCATCTTGTTCTTTTTCAAAATGAATGACTTCATGGAGTGTTTCTTTGTTCTCATTAAGATAGGTTACAAATTCACTAATGCCACCTTCAAAATGGAAGATATCTTCTTTATCATGTCGCTTATCGGTAATAGTAATTTGAATTCCTTTGTTAAGGAATGCAAGTTCACGCATTCTGTTTGCGAGTGTTTCATATACAAACTCTACGGTTTCAAAGATTTCCTTATCTGGTGTGAATGTAACAATGGTTCCTCTATCACTCGTGGATCCACCTTTGGTTACTTCAGTTGTTTTTACTCCTTGCTTGAACTCTTGTGTGTAAATCTCACCTTCTCGGTGTACTTCTACTTTCAAATGTGAGGAGAGGGCATTTACAACGCTAATACCTACGCCGTGAAGACCACCAGAAACCTTGTAGGTGTCTTTGTCAAACTTTCCACCTGCGTGTAGCTTTGTCATTACTACTTCAAGTGCTGATACACCAAACTTAGGGTGCATGGAAACAGGAATTCCTCGGCCGTTGTCTTTAACGGTAAGTGTGCCATCAGCATTAATAGTCACAAAGATCTTATCACAGTGTCCTGCAAGTGCTTCATCTACACTATTGTCAACAACTTCATACACTAGATGATGTAATCCTCGAATGCTTGTTGATCCAATGTACATTCCAGGACGCTTTCTTACAGCGCTAAGACCTTCTAAAACTTGAATATTTGATGCACCGTACTCTGATGTAGAACTCTGTTTATTTTCCATGATTTATTCTCGACAAAATGTGGTATTTTTCCCCTTAATTTATGTTATATTCTTGTTGTTTTGTTTATAAATTTTGTGATGATGTATAGTAAGAAAGGGGGCAGGATTTTCACCTGCCGGTGTTATTGTACATAATTATTTACTGTGCATAAAATCGTCGTCGCTATAGCCGCTTTGGAGTATCGTAGCATCCAATAAAGAAACAAAACCACGATCTACCTGCTCTTCTACATAGTCGTCATACATATGTTTACTTGTATGTGTAGCCATGCTACCACCCCCATAAGTCTATAATGGGAATCTTTATAATATATACATTCCCACTATACCATATATTAACTATATACATTATTTAATTTGGGGGCAAACTATATGGATGTTAGACGAATAATTGCATTTGGAAAATCTTCTTTTGTAGTCTCATTGCCAAAGAAATGGCTAGATCGCTATCATTTGGTAAAAGGGGATGTACTCTTTGTAAATCAGGAGGGTGATAAACTCATTATTGCACCTGAAGAGAAAGAAGAGGTCAAAGAAGAGAAGCGAACGATTATTCATGTGGATAAAAAGTCTATCGAGCGTATCAGGCGTGAAATTTCTGCGGCATTTGTTAATTACACTGATTATATTGTTATAGAAGGTAAATCACTTCCCGAAAATGCACAAAAGATTGTGAGCATCATACAAAATCTTGTTGCTCTTGAAATTATTGAACAGAGCCACCAACGCATTGTTGCACAAGATTTCTTACGTGTTGAAGATGTAAAGATTGAAGTATATTTGAGAAAATCTGACATTACTGTGCGATCCATTTTTGCAGATCTAAAAAATCCAAATTTCACTGATTATGAGGATATTAATCTTAGACAAGAGGGCATTAATCGTATTTATTTATTGCTGTTGAAGATTTTTAAGGCGGTACTGAGTGATCCAGGTAGACTTCGCAAACTACAAATTGAATCTAACAAGATCATGCCATTTTCAAGATATAATTACGGGTTGCAGTACTTGGGTTTATCACTAAATAACATTGCAAAAGAGATGAAATTACTTGATTCAAAAGAAGGACTTGCAAAAGTGCGTTCTCTTGTTGGGGAATTGGAAGCAGATTATCTCAAACTCATGAAGGCCATTATTTCTGAGAATAAGGAGCAAGCATTTAACTTTAGTATACGAAGAGATGAAGCAATTGCTGAACTAGAAAAAGGCATAGAGGGAAATCCAGTGCCTTTGCATCGTATCCTGAGTAATATAACATGTATGCACCGTGAAATGCATGAAATGGCGCATCAGATATATGATTGAAATTTTCCAGGCATCTTTATAAATCGACATATATGTACACTTCCATGCAAGAAGCAAAAATATTCGAGAATCTAGTACGCAGACTACATCATCTGGATAATTCAGCTGGTTCTGTAGTAAGAGGATATTCACGAATTGATGCAAATTTTAATTCTAATGCCATTGGTGGCATTTCGTATGGTATTCACGGAAGTGCTACCATTGGTGGAAATCCATATGAAGAACGTTTTTTCCTAAAGACCTTTCCAGAAGAAAGGGAATCAAAATATCGTAGACGATTTAACAGGGAAGCAAAAGCACATGAGTTACTTGCAAATGCAGGCGTTAAATATATTCCTCGTTTGATTGACTATGATTGTGATGGTGATGGATGTTGGCTTGGTCTGTCATTTATTGATCTTGCTCGAATGGATTATATTCATGCAGGACTCTCTGAGAGTACACGTCTTGCAGAACACTACCTTGCAACAAGTCAAAATCCTACTCCAACAATTCAAGAAATCATGGATGCATCAGGTGTATCTCTCTCTGATGTAAAAGCAAGTATTACTGCGGGGAGAATGCATGTAATGTCTGATAGTATACGGGTGTCAGATAGAAATATTGCATTACATCCTGGTGTTCGTAATGTATATGCATACAATGGGCGTGACTTAAAATATATGCCTTCTGTTTTTGAAGATTATTTTTCTATGCAACGATTAGGATTTCAATTCCAAGATGATGCAGAGAAAATACTTCTAGCAGATGATTCATTTCATAAGTTTTCAAGAAAAGATACGAGAAAAACATTTGCAGCAGAGGCAAGATTATTTGCACATCTGTGCGGTGTAACTGACGAACAAAAAACAAAAGAATTAGTTAATGAATATCTTGCAATTACAACACCGCATCTTCTTGAAGGGCAACGCATGAATCATAATGATTTATTTCCATTTAACATGGGAAGAGATCTTGCAACAAAAGAATTAGTACTGTATGATCTTGAGAGAGTTGCAAAACGTTCACCGCATATTGAAACTGCCGGACTTGTATTATATGGGGAATTATTTAGTGAATTAACGCCTTCAGATTCTGATGTACTGTGGCAAGCATCTTATGATCAAAGGGGAGTTCCTCAAAACAGTAGTGCTGAAGAAGTACGTGTTGCTGCTGAAATTGCAAAGTCTGTTGACATTCTTAACACACTGGGCGGTATTCTTACGCGACCTGATCAATTAGACATCCATACTGATGCTCAAAAAGATCGGTTACGAGGACTTGTTAACGTATATAAGAAAAATCTTTCAGAAAAATTGGCAACATATAATTCTCAAAAAGGCCCTAGTCCCGTGCTGCCTACAACACTTGATGATTTTGCAGCTTAAACTTTCTCAATTTCTATTTTACCAGCTTTTACTTTGATCACTGCTTCATGATCTTCGGTAAATTTAGAAAACTTAGAAACGATTTTACTTAAGAGAATTCTTTCCCCTCTAAAATCAAGTTTAGAGATAATTTGTTGCGCGCCATTTCCTTGCACTTCTTCAACAATATCGCCAGCAGTTTCTTGCCCTACTTTTGCATTTCTAAATTCAATGGTTTTTTGTTTTAAGAAGATGGCAAAATCTTTTGGAATATCGCGTTGTGTTGCCTGCATAATTCCTTGAAGACCAGGACTTAAATTTGCTTCAAGAACCAGTGGTCCTTTTACACTTTCTAAAATATCAACTGCGCAAATATCAGCACCAAGTGCCTTTGCGGTATTGATCGCAACTTTTTTTGTGTGTGAATCAAGTACGATGGCTTCAGCAGTACCACCTGCATGAATATTTGCTCTTTTCTCTCCACCTGATGCTTTTCTCACCATGGAACCAACTACTTTATCTCCAACAACAATGGCTCTAATGTCTTGGCCATCCGTGTCAACATACTCTTGCATGATCACTGCTTGTTTGAGTCCTTCAAGGGTGTCAAGAATACCTGCTGCTGATGCTTGAGATTCTGCAAACATCACACCTTTCCCGTGCGTACCGCCAGGAATTTTTAGAATAATTGGAAAATTAATGGTTTTAAGAAGTGCTTTTGCAGCACCAACTGTTGGTGTAAGATAGGTTTCTGGTGTTGGAACGCCTGCTTTTTCAAGTGCTAAGTGTGTGAGCATTTTATCATTTACCACATTGTATGCCCATGGTTTGATTGGAATGTATGCTTTCCCATCAAAGAAGTCAGCAAGTGCTTGTTGCATTTGTGCATACCTAAACGATGATTTAAGATACACACAATCATATGTTTGTTTGAGTTCTTTTCCTTCAACAAGTACAACAGGTTTTCCTTTACCAATGCGCATTTCAACATTTCTAATATCGATGTGGTCAACTTCATCAAACTCTTTTTGCATTGCTGCAATGATTCGTTTGCTAGACTCACTTCCCATACTAAATAATGCCGCTCTCATCGTTCACCTTTATTTGGATCGATCATAAATCCTTGTTTGAGGACATCTTGTCCAATTAAAATAGCATATGTCATGTGACTTCTGTCAAAAACGGTAAATTTTCCCGTTACTTTTTTCCCACACAGGTCCACTTCTAACTCAACAACATCTCTTCGTGTTGTGCCATGTGATGACTTAACCAGTTTTGTTCCAACGGGCTCAGTATTGCATGCAGTAACAAAAGATTCATCAATAGAACCAATGGTTGCACCAGAATCAATACGTGCAGTAACTGTTTTACCACAGAGGTTTACCTCTTCTGTTAGTCCTACAATGACTTTATCTTCATACATAAGAATTATTCTTCTTGCTCTATTTTTACGTGTTTCGTTTTGTGAATACGTGCACTAGATGATGTAGCAATAATGAGATCTTCAGTAAATCCTGCAATTTCACCTGATAGTGCATCACAAGTCTTTCGTAATTTAGCAACAGCCCTCTTTAATTCAGTAATATCTTTTTCTTTTAGTGGCCGGATATTGATTAATGCAATGGTGTGACCGTCTCGTAGAGCGTCTACAACATGTTTAATATCTTCGAAATCATCAAGGGTAAATGGTCTAACCAGTGCTTTTGATTTTGTTTCAATTTCATCATCGCTACCAAGTTCAACGTATTCGTCTCTTGGCTTTTCAGCGAACTCTTCCTCTATATTTTCTGCACCTTTAAACTTGTCTTTTAATTGATTGAGTATCCCCATGATAATCCCTCCACTTGAAATACGGTCATTACAGAGATTTATAAATCTTTTTATTCTCTAGAAGCGGTAATGGTGAAGAATTAATAATAAAGAAAAATGATTTCTACAAGGAATCAAACAACGTAATGACTCGCTCTTTACCAATTGTGAGGATAAAGTTAGCTAGCTGCGGTCCTTTTGTTCTATCGATGATAATTTGATAGGCATACTTGAAGAACTCTTTAATATTAAGATCCTTGCCTTTTACCATGTGATAAAATGCTTCGTGCAGTTCTGTGTCTGTCCAATCATCTCTTGATTTGAGTATGGTGCTACATTCTTTGAATGCTGCTTTGAATTCTTCAGGGACATCAAGACCTTCTGGAACGCTTTCTTGTACAGAGAATTTAAATTCATCAGGAGCGTGTTTTTCAAGCCAATTCTTTGCACAATTTGCTCTGAGTTGGAGACGCTCTTTGTCAAAGTCACTTTTCACATCATCTTTGTAATATTCTAGTGCCTTATCTACATTAAGCTCATATGCAAGTAGAATATTTGTGAGATGCCGAAAACTTGGTTGGAATGGAAGTGTTTTTGGAACCTCATGTACTGCTGAGAGTTCATAGATTCTTCGTTGTGTTTCAAATTCTTCACCTTTGTTTACTTCTGGATCAAAGTATTCGCGTTCAAGTTTATCAAATTCATCATAAATTTTGATAACATCAGCATCAAAGGAAATACTAAATTCTGCATTTGGCCTTGTACCTGCAAAAAGGTATCGTACCATCTCGGGTTCATACACCTCAAGCATTTCTTTTGGTGTAATCACGAGTCCTTTTGATGAAGCAAATTGTTTTCCACCTTTAATGCCAATCCATTCATATCTAATGAATGAGGGTGCATCTCTTCCAAAGACTTCTTTTACAATTTGTTTGCCCGTGTCAAAAGATCCACCTGCAGAGCCATGATCTTTACCGCCTGGTTCAAAATCTACGTCTTCGTGTACCCAACGCATTGGCCAATCAATACGCCATTTGAGTTTAAGATTGGGATGTTCTTTGAAATTAACAGTCTTTCTATTTCCATTGTGATCATATGAAATAGAATACTCTCCTTCATACACTTTGTTTGGCGTATCATCTTTTCCAGATTCATCATCATATACTTCAATAGGGAGCCACTCTTCTGCAAGTGGTTCTTTTCTATAGGTATTGAGAATACCTTTGATGATTTCAGTTTTTTCAAGAGCTGTTTTAATGTGCTCAACATAGGTACCTGCTCTGTTGATTTTTCCTTGATAGAGATATTCTGGCTCAATGCCCATTGCTTTTGCAGGAACTTCAAAGGCAACTTCATGATGCCGTGCATATGACTCTTCAGTTCCAAAAGGATCCTCAATGTCAATGAGCGGTTTACCTATTTGTTCTGCGAGCATCTCTTGCTTTGGCATATTTACTGGAACTTTTCTAAATCGATCAAAATCATCCCATGAATAAATGAATCGTACCTTCTTTCCTTTCTTTTCTAGCGCTCGTTTTACTAAATCAACAGTAATTACTTCTCGAAAGTTACCCATATGGATAACACCGGAAGGAGTAATGCCTGAAGCAACTGTATAGGAGTCTTTATCTCCCTTTTCCGCTATAATTTTCTCTGCAGCATGATCTGCCCAGTGAATATTGGTACTTGCCATAGGAGTGCTGGTTGGATGGGTGTTTATTAACTTTTTGGGATGGGTTTTTCCTCTTTCTTGTCTCTATATACAAATAATAAGCTTTATAAACACCCCTCGTTCACTTGCATGCATGGGACGTAATATTGGAACCTTTAGAACAAAGACACGGCATAAAATGCAAAAAGAACGCCGTGAGAAGGGTAAAATTAGTATCACACGATTCTTCCAAAAATTCAATGTTGGAGATAGCGTTCACTTAACGGTAGAACCTGCAATCCAAAAAGGAATGTACCACCCACGATTTATGGGTCATACCGGTGTTGTTATTGGTAAGAAACGATTTTGTTATGAAGTTGAGATTAAAGATGGTGGCAAGAAAAAGACACTTATCGTACATCCAATTCACTTAAAGAAGGCACAATGAATCCACAATTAATTGAAGAACAAGCATTGACTATGGCTGAGGTAAAAGAACACCTGGGCAAAATCAAAAAGCGAGATGGGGAACTTAACTTTCGTGCAAATAAAACCGAAGAGAACCTTAATGCGGTAGTTACTCTTTCTATGACCAAGGCAAAAGAACTTAAGAAAAAACTAGAAGACCTTGAAATTCCACGATTTAAAGACATTCACGTGTGTAAAATTGTAGACACACTTCCTGCAACTGTAGATGAGTTAAAGGTAGTACTGCAAGGATACACCATTACTGTTACTAATGATAATCTGAAGAAGATTATCGACGTGACAAAAGAATACGCATAGTTCTTATCCCGCATGGAAAATGGGATAGCTTTAAATAGTCAGACTTCTTTGTAAATTTTATGAATCGACCACAAGAGCGAGAGGAAAGAGCAATTGTTTTAGACTTTTTGCCAAATGGCTATACGTCTGACAATCGGCCAAGTCATATGAAGACTGCGATAGCTCAAGCTCTTGGAAGCGAACATTTTACTCTTCTTGAACTGGTTCCACGAAAAGAAATCTTCCTCCAACCGTATGAGGAAGTCTACATCGGCGAGGACAAAAGAGAGAAAATTCATCATATTTCTGGAAAACTTGCTATTGAAAAACTCACAAGTACTGCACGTGCAGAACTAGATTTTGTGGTAAATGAAGTTGTTGCTAAACATGAACAACGATACGTTGATTTTTTTAACAAAGCACAGCCACTATCAACACGTATGCACCAGCTTGAACTCCTTCCTGGCATGGGTAAAAAACACATGTGGGAAGTGATTGAAGAGCGAAAGGAAAAGGATTTTGAGAGCTTTGCAGATCTTAAAACACGAGTAAAGCTTATGCCTGACCCAAAAAAGCTCATTGTTAAGCGAATTATGGCAGAACTTGAAGGCAAAGAGAAGCATAAAATCTTTGTTCGATAAACGATAGCTCAAGCTTTTTAAGTACGGGCATATACTCTTTTCTTAATGAGAAATTACTCGTTGTATGTTGACTGGAAAGGACTTGGACATTATGAATCCACTGCAATACGTCCTTTGAGAAGAGCTGCGCACAATCATGATGTAGTCTTGCTTGACACCAATTATATTCTGGATACTACGCTCGGGAATACACCAGGAAGCACTATTTCTTGTAATCCGATTGTGTTTAAGCATGCAACAGAAGCACTTGATATGCTCATGCATACACTTGATCGTCATGAAAATGTTCAACTACCTTCAAGTGTTCTTCGTGAATTTAACATCGATTCTGTAAACGGTGCTGTGATGAGATCAAGAACTCAGAGAGGTAAAGAAGAACTTGTGAAAGAGTATCTTTCTGCACGAGCAAAACTACATGATCAACTTACTAGAAAGGTTTATACAAATAATTACAGAGGTGATTTTCATGACGCCATCAATGCCATTGATGTCCTGATTACTCAAAATGATACAAAAGCTGACAAAGACTTGGTAAATATTGCGCACATGTGTGCATTTAATGCAGAGCGATGTGCTATTATGTCAAGTGACGTGGGCGTAAAAGACTTAACACTTATTCTGAATTATTTAGTTCGAAGACAAGCAGATGTACTGCTGCCTGCAGAAGTAAGTGTTTATGGCTTCATTAACAGAGATGAGCGATTTAAGCGAGTATTTAACTCACATGGTGAACTTCACATCAAATATCTTAATTTGATTAAAGACATTTCTATGAGTACTAGTAGAAAGCAAGATAAAAAAGAACTTGCTCGTATTGAGAAAGAAGTTATTCCTGAGACTGCAAGAAGACTTGGAGCACTTGATAGAAGACTTATTGTTGATCCTAGAAAAACCATTGGTTTAGATACTATAGTTATGACACCAAGAGAACTACATGAACTTCGCGAAGTACATGGCGAACTTATCAGTGAGAATGCTTAAATAGCAGCACTTCTTTTTCAATCAAATGAGATTTACACGTTCTGAAGTTTACGATCTAGTAAAGGCATGGATTGTAGTTGCACTAGTATTTGCAATTGCATCACGACCTGCAACCGATGAATTTCTCATTATATTCTTTAGCTCAGCATTTGCAGTAGGCCTTGGCTTTTTACTACATGAACTCGCACACAAATATGTGGCACAACGCTATGGTCTTAACGCACATTTTGAAGCGTTTGAGAAAACATATATTGTTTCACTCTTGTTGGCGCTCTTTCAATTTATTTTCATTGCACCCGGTGCTGTGATGGTGAAAGGTGCTACAGATACGATTCGACTGGGAAGAATTGCTGTTGCAGGTCCACTTACGAACATTGTACTTGCTGTTGTAGCTTTATTTGTTAATGCTATATTTCCTCTGCCACTGCTTGCATTTACTGCATATATTAACGCGTTTCTTGCGGTCTTTAACATGCTGCCAGTTCTTGTGCTTGATGGGAAGAAAGTATGGAACTGGAATAGAAGAGTGTATTGGAGCGTCATGGTAGTTTCCATTCTGCTTGTCTTTATTGCCTGATCTACAGCCTAAATATTTAAAAGACATAAATGTCTAAATTCACCCATGTTTGTATCAAAAAAAGACGTTGAAGGCCTGCAGCAGCAGTTAAAAGATATACAGCAGCACATTGTGGATCAAAATATTGAAGTTGCAAAGCTCAAGGATGCAAATACTGAACTTACAGAAGAACTTGACGATACCAGAAATGCTCTGCAGTCATTTAAAGATCAGTTTGCAATGTCTACTGAAACACTTTCTACAGTGGTAAAAGCGCTGAATAATGAAGTCGTTGAATTCAAACTCTTTATCTCAAAGAACAAGCGAGATATGATCAATGATTTACACACCGAATTCTCTCAAGAAATGAAGAATTCAACTGAAGGTATCTTGCAAGATCTTGAATCATTTAGACGTCTAAAAGAACGCATTCTTGATCTGGAAAAAGAAATAAGTGAAATCCATCGCGAAGTACTCAAGTTTGTAACCATTTCAGAAAAAGTAAAAGAGGCTGACTTTGACCTAGTACAATACAAGAAAACACTTGAAGAAGGCGATAAAGAAAAGCTTGATTTACTTCGTAAAATTGATTCTTTAGAACGTTTAGTTGCAAAGATTAGAAGACGTTAGTTATACTGATTGTTCAATCTGTTCCACTATTTCTTCAAGTTCCTTATCAGAAGGATGTGTTGAGCTGGCAAAACGAATAAATTCAATCACTCCAATTGCTGGATCGTTTGAATGTTCAAGTACTATTGTAGGGATTGTAATTTTTTTATGCCCTTGTGACCCAAGTTCTTTTAACAGTGATTCATATTCGCCAAAATCTCCTTTCCATTGACATCCAATATTGCTTCCAGGAAGAGAAATATATGCAAAAGCAGGAGCACTCCCGTGTACTCCGTGTGCTATCTCCACAGGCCTATCATGTAATACCACATATGCAGTATGATTATGTCTGGCGTGTGTTTTTTGAGATAACATGCAGTCCAATTCACCAAGTTCTGCAGACGTATTAATCTCATAAATGGGTTTGTGACGTAAATCATGAAGGTAGTGAAGAAATCTATTGAGCATACCTGGATGTTCTCTATGTGCTGCATCATCGATGCGACGTAATACCATTGGAGGTACTAGAGTAGTACTCCTTAAAATAGTTTATGAAATTTAACTTTCATTAACTGGTCTATAGTAGAAATTTCCACCACTTCTTTCTTCTGCAATATGCTCTTTGCCTTCTAAAAAAATGTGGGCAGTACGTTCGTTTCCCATGTAGGTTGCAGTAGGAATATGTTTATTGAGTGAAGTTATCTTTGCAATTTCTGCTGCAATTACTTCGAGTGAATGTTGAGAAATGCATACTTTGTCAGTGTCTTTGTATCTCTGCTCTGTTTTTCCACCTACAATTTATGCCGTGGGATATGATGGTGTTACAAATGTGTTGTGCGTGTCTATCCATGGTAATGATAATCTTGTTTAATTTAAAAAGATAGAAGGAAAAGAAAACAAAGAAAATTACGCCTTATTTGTAGGCTCTTTTCGTTCAACCTTACCGCCAGGGTGAGGCCGCTTAATGGTAATTGGAATAACACCCGCATCAAACTCAAGCTGAGCAATTTTGATGGAGTTAAAACCAACCTCTTCCATTTGTTTTTTGGACAATTTAACCAAAATTGGAGCACCCATGGAAATTTGGAGTGCTCTGCTTCCGATTATTCTTGCCTTTTCAAACTTGGTATAGCTCAAAGTGCACCTCTTAGTTCTGAAGCTTTTGCAAGTGCAAGTGTCACCATGGCATCAATTTCTTCAATGCTAAGACTTTCTTCGCCACCTTTTTGCATAGCGCAAAGGGTCTTATCACTAATTGATGCAACTGTAAGTCTTGCTGTTGCCGCAAATTCTTCTTCTTCAGTAGGATCAACGATTAGTTGATTGTCGATCTTATGAACAGTTACCGGAATTGGTTCTTTATTTAGCGGAATTGTTTCCTCAGTGTGTTCTTTGTAACTTACAGATCCATCTTCTTGGATTTTTGGATACCGTGTGTCTTTTAGTGCTGCTAGCACAGCAAGACCTGCTGCATCCATTAAGTTACCTGCTGCATTAAGTGGAATAATGTCAACAGAAACACCCCATACTTTCTCACCAGGAGCAATACAGAGTTTTTCAACATCAATTGCTTTTGCTTCTCTAATTCCTCTGTCAATAACTCGTGCAAGTTCAATACTTTCGATACTTGGAGGTCCAGATTCAAATCGTCCATTTGACATTGGAAGTAATTCAGCATTTACCATGAAGGTACCTTCATTAGGTGTGTCAGGGTAAGGAGTTGCAAGGTTGAGTTTTACACCAGCAATAACAACAGTATCACCAATGGTTACTTTAGCTGATCCTTCTGCATTTGCAGAAACACCATATTCTACCTTTACATCTCTGAATTGATCTTTCTTACGACCATCATATCTGATGTCTTGCTCAAGTGCTTTTAGTAGGTGTTTTGTCATACTCTCATTCATTTTTCACCTCGTAGCGAGCTTTAATCGCATCTTTTTGGATTGTTGTAATTTGTTCACAAGAATCTTGTGCCATTTTTAGCACTTCTCTTAGTTCATCTTGTGTTAGATCACCATCCATTTGAAGCAATGTGAACTTTTTAGTTCGTGAAGTAATTGCCACAGGAATATCTGCTGCACCTTCTTCGTGTGCTTCTTCATTGTAATCAAGATCTACTGCAAGTTTATCACTCACACGTCCAACAGCAACTGCTGATACCATTTCCTTCATAGGAATTCCAGCATCTGCAAGTGCAATTGCAGCCGCACTAATACCAGCACAACGCGTTCCTGCATCAGCTTCAGGGATCTCAATAAAGACATCCACTACTGCATTTGGAAAGTTTGATAGATCAACAACTTCTCGTAGCGCTTTTTCTGTTACCATGCTAATTTCTTTAGCCCGTCTATTTTGACCAGGTCTAATACGTTCACCCATTCCTGAGAATGGCATCATTTGGTAACTACATCTAAGAACACCCTTAGTAGGATCTTTCATAAATCGTGGGAACATTTCCCGTGGACCATATACTGCAGCGTATGCAACCGTTTTACCGATTTTAAACATTGCAGATCCAGTAGCATTCTTAATTACGCCAGCTTTTGCTTCAATAGGTCTACAATCTTTGAAGTCTCGACCGTCAAATCGCTTATCGTAACTCATTTTTTATTCTCCTCTAGCCAAGCAGACATGGTGTCTGTAAGGCCTTTGTGATGTGATTCTCTTTCGATTTTGTAAATTGCTTCTGCAGCAAGATTTTCTAATTTGATATCATCGCCTTTAATCCATACAATACCGTTTTGACCAACACTAATCTGTGTGTTAGTTGCTTCTTTAATCATGCTCACCATACTTCCTTGTTTACCAATAATTCTTGGTACTTTGTTTGTATTTACACGAACAATTCGTCCGCCTTGTAGTTTTCCAAGACCAGGACCTCGTGTTGATACATCAACAAGTTTCTGGGATGTTACATTAAAGATTCTCACCATAACATAATCTCCTACTTTGAAGAATTTTGTTAAGTCTGCATCTTTTGGAACAAAGCCACTCACACCGTCTCTACTATTGAGTACGCTGTTGTATGGTGATGCAATATCTAAAATCCATCCGGACATTAAGACATTGTCTACTCGTCCAATTACGTTGTCATTTTTCTTTGGGATATATTCACCTGATAGTGCAACTACTTTGAGTACTTGCCCATCTACACGGAGTAGTCCAGTTTTGTTTGCAACAATGATGTCGCCATCTCTGAACGTACCGCTAGCAGGTAAAAAATCCATACCCTTAGCAATCTCCTCTCCGGGAGTTACTACGGATCTATCTTCTACTAATAATTCACTAGTCATTATGTTCTCCTTATAGTTTTTCTAACTCTTCTTTTGCAACGCGAGTAAAGGTTTTTGTGCTTGTTGTAATGGTTGCAGCGTCAATACGCTCCCAACTAAAGTTTTCCTTAAGCACGGTTTTTAGTGCTTCAATTGCCAGCTTTAGTCCATCATTTACACTCAGGGTTGGTTTGTATTTCTTGTGCAGGATTTCCATAACCTCTGCATCGCCCTCACCTATTGCTACTGCGTTGTATTGAAAATAAATACCGGTTGGATCAGTTTGGAATAATTTTACTCCAGACTCATCCACACCACCAACCAGCATGCTTACACCAAATGGTCTAAGGCCTCCTGATTGTGTTGTCATTTGCTTAAGATCGCAAATATCTTTTACCACTGCAACAACATCAATTGGAGCATCATATGTTACTCTGTGTTGCTGTGCTGTAATTTGTGATCGTTCTACTAATACTCGTGCATCAGAAACAATTCCTGCACCTGTTGAGCCAATGTGTTTATCAATTTGCCAGATCTTTTCAATAGCATCTGGAACCATGAGCTTGTCAAGAATTCGTTTGTCCGTAACAAACACAACACCGTCTTTGCACGCAACGCCTATTGCCGTTGACCCTTGCTTTACGGTTTTCTTTGCATATTCAACCTGAAGTAATCTACCCTCAGGACTAAACATCGTTATTGCTCTATCGTACCCCATTAACTGATGTGACATTTGTTGTTGCATTTTTGCTTACTTCTCCATGAATTTTTCTTTTGCTTTATTGAGTATACCTGAAACACCACGTACCTTAAGACCTTTTACTAGTGATAATCCTACTAGCGTTTCGTCTTTGAACCGATGGTTGATACGAATAATACCTTTGCCATCTTCAAATGTTTCTTTCATGATATGTGGGTTTACTTTACTCATTCCGAGTATCCCGAGAAATTCCTTAAGTGCAGATTCAATAGCCTTCATAGTTTGTGTCTTGTTCCCTTGGAACTCAACTACAATGTAGCGCTTCTTTTCTCGAAGAGCTGGCTTTAATGGTTTCATAGAAACTGCCATGTTTTTCTTCTCTCTCGTCAGAAGAAGGATGCATGGGGCCTTTATAAAGGTTGTGGTTACTGCTTTTCTTCACCATCCATTCTCATACGTAGCTGTGCAGCATCCTCATAACGCTCATCTTCCACTGCTTTTCTGAGCTGTTCTTCAAGACTTACTTGTATTTGAACAGGTACTGCTTGTTCTGAATCACTAAATAATTTCCCGGTAGGAACGACTAGTCTTCTCACTCGGAGTATTCCATGACGTTGTTCTACATGAAGTATCTTGTGTTCAATGCAAGCATCTAATTCATCAGGACAAGATGGTTGACGAACATATATTCCTCCATTTAATTCAGTAAATGAGGTAATATCTTCTTTTGATGCTTTTTCTATCATATCACCTGCTGCTTTTAGAAAAGAAGGTCCAGAATTGTATCTTCTTGAACGAATACGTTTTCCATTTAGAAAAAGGTGGTGCTTTGAATCAAGGCATACGTTAAGATTGGCTTGACTTGGGATGATCAAATCAGTTAGTCCATACGCTTCTCCAACAAACAGTGGTGTTCGTACAATGCCCCTAATTTCTCCTTGCGCAAAACCAATGGATACTGCAACGTTTTTTGGAAGTGAAATATGACCACCATAACGCTCAATGTATGTTGTATTTTCATTAACCATGCATGACTCGAAATATGTGCTATCAGCAATTGGGTGATCGCCATGAGCTAGTCCAAAATCAATAAATCCGATGTTTTCATCAAGTTCTCTGATAAATAGTTTGTTCATGGTTTGAAGAGAATATTTATCTATTTTTAACGTTTATAGAACTAATCAAGCAATGCTTCATACACACTCTTCTTGCCTTTTTCAATATGAATGAGTTCTTGCAGTGATCTGCAGCCTACTTCAAGTTGATCAAGTTCTGGTTCGTATGTAGTGAGTTTTTGCATAAACATCCCAGGAGAGTTTACGAGTTTGGTAAACCAATTCTGATATTTATTACTCCATTGAATGACTTCATAGGCAACACCACCAATAACAGGAAGGAGCAAGAGTCGGAGTGCAAAGTTATAGTACCATGCAAAACTCAATGGAATGAATAGGTAAATGATAAAACTGGTTGCAACTACGATGAATAAGAAATTAGTACCACATCGTGGATGTTCTTTTCTAAATTTCTGCGCATTTTTTGCCGTAAGTTTTTTTCCTGCTTCATAGCACGCAATCGCTTTGTGTTCTGCGGCATGATATTGCCATACACGTCGTATATCTTTGCTTAATGAAATTACTAGTATGTAGCCAATAAGCATGAACAGCGTAATGATACCATCAATGAAATTGAATATGAATGTGTTTGACGTATTGATTACTTTTGCTGCAGCAAACGGTAGTGCCTTGAATAGTGCAATAGCAATAAGAAAACTAAAAATCGTTGTGAGAATAGCAAAAAAACTACCGCCCTTTACTTCTTCTTCATCTTCTGCTAGTTGTTGGTTTGCAGACCATGTAAGTGCTCTCATGCCATCTTTTGACACATCCCAGAGCATCACTGCGCCACGAATAAACTTTGCCCTTGCAAGCTTTCCTGTGCGTTGGAGAAGTTTTTCTTTTTTGAGTACAATAGAACCATCTTCTTTTCTCACAGCAATGGTCATATGGCGCTTTGATCGCATCATAACACCTTCGATAACTGCTTGACCACCGTAGATTTGTTTTGCCATGAAAATTAGAATGGAGCGTGGCTTAAAAAACTATGCTATTGCTTCACAAGACGCCAACATGCCACATTAATCCGCTTTAGACGTGATCTGTGATGTGCCATCGTTTGCTTGAGTGGCATATCATATTCCCATACATGTGTAATCTCGTAGCAGTTCTCTTTTGCAATGGCTTCAATAAAGGGTTTTGCTTCCACTTTGCCAATGTAGTAAATGGTGTTAGTACACCTCATGGCCGTTTCTACAAATGCCTTGTCAGCTTTCTTTTGCTTCGTGCCAAATGGAGGATTCATAAACACGGCATCCACCTGCTCTGAAAAAGAAGTTACATCGCCATGAACGATTTCAATTGGCTCATCTTCTGTCATGTTTTCTTTGAGAATTGCTATAGCATCCATATCTTTTTCTACAGCAAAGATCTTTTTTGCATCCAGCATTGCAAGGCCAATTGATAAAATGCCTGTACCAGCGCCAAAATCAGCCACAGTTTTGTGCTCGATATCCTTGAGCAAATACGCATTCCAGAGAATATCTGCTGCCGTATTAGAATCGGTAGGATATTGCTCTAGTGTGATCTTTGGGTTCGTAAAGACCTTAAGCTTTGAGAGTGCAATGGCAAGTTGTTTTGACATGTAAGAACAATTCTTTGAGATTATTTATAGCTTTGCACTACTTTTTCTTTTCAACCAGTTCAAAACCAAGGCCTGTAAATCTCCGTAATGGGCTACCTGCAATCCTGTAATCTCGTATATCGCCTATGTGATGCATGACTGTTGGCTCATCTTCAGAGGCATCCATTGATTTTGGATCATATGAGAAAATATGTTTTCCTGCAAGATACGGGGATGCCATTCCACCATTTCTAAAATGAATGAGTAATTCTTTACCACTCTCATCTAAAGAAACAAAGCGATGTTCTCCGCCACCATGCGAAAGAATTGTTGATCCTGCATAATTAAATCGAATGGCATCAATTTTAACAGATAACCATTTGCCGCGTGACCGTCCCACTTCTTCACTCATATGGTTCTTATTGAATCCATGTCTAGTGTTTTGTGGTACAATAGTCATTCCCTGTACCCTGATGGTATTTGCAGGATGTAATCCACCGTATTGCGAACCAAAAAGAGATGGGAAAATAATTTCATATTGATCTTCATGGATGTGTTCTTCAATAAAACCCCAGGTGTTATTTCCTGTGCCTTGCACACAAATAGCATCAATTCCTTCAATTGCATCAGGTATGTCGTAGAGATTTGGTGTTGTAACTATGTTCTTATGTGGCTTAGGAAGTGGTGATAGAGATGCTGTTTTCATAAGGTAACTAACACAACGCATTTTAAAAAGATGCACATCGTTCATAAAGTCCTAAAAACCATTGGAAAATATTTTTATACTGATGAACGTTCAGCCCATAATGGGCTTTATTCACAATCTTCTCTCAAAAGGTATGTTTGATACCATCTCTGCCAATTTCAGGCGCGTTGAGAGTGAATTGAATGATCATCTTGAGGGTATTAATGCAAACACTAACGAAATCCAAAGCGTGTATGAAGTACTTGCTGAAATTGAAGGCAAACTCGATAAACTTGCATGTAGAGTTGATGACCTGTACATGAAATTTGAACAACGCACAGAAGAAGTGTTTGATTATATGATTGAGCCTTTAACGCATACAGAAAAAGATGTGTTTCTTGCACTGTATACGTCATCTGAGCCTGTTACCTATAAAGAACTTGCTACAAAAACAAAAATGCAAGAAATCATGGTACAAGAATATCTTACCTCTCTTATTGCAAAAGGCATTCCTATTTCTAAAAAATATCAAAATAACATGATTCTCGTCTCTTTAGATCAAGAATTTAAAGAAGCACAAGCAAAAAAAAATATAGTAAAAATAAATTAGAAATCAAATGATTTCTAGAATCTTGAGTATCCGCCAGTAAGTCTTCTACTATGGCCTCTAGTACCTTTTGTAGGTTTGCTAGTAACCGGTGCATAGTTAATACTTAAATTGTGGATATCTTGTTTGGTTTGTTCTGCAAGTGGTCCATCAATTGCTGAAAGATTTGCACTATCAACAATATATCCTCTTTGGTGAAGCGTAGATTGTTGCAATAGGTGAGCACTATCTTTTTGTGCATCAATTGCGAGTTGCTGTGCAATTTCTTTGATTTCTTTTTCATCAGCGCCAATTTTGTAGTGTTCAACACTTCCCATGATACCTCTAATTGCATATTCAAGATCTCTTCCAATTGGACCTGCTACTCGACCAAAAGTTCGTTTTCCTTCATTAATGTCGTCACCATGGCCAAGAACTTCTGTTGAGTATCTTACGCCACGTGCAAGATTAAGAATACCTTTGAATCGTGCATCATATTGTTCTTGTCTTGCGTGTTCTGCATTGTTTTGTTGTACCATTTCTTCAGCTTTCTTTTCCATTGCCATTGCATGATACATTTTTGCAAGCATTCCATTTTCAGTCATACTTTGCACAAGTTGTAGTTCTTGAGGTGTATCTACAATACCTGGCTGAGGGCCTGAAACTGTGCTAGCAGGAACATATGATGTACCTCTGTTTGCAGATGTGGTATTTCTATTGTTAATGGTAGTATTGTAACTATTGTTGATTGAAGAATCATTGTCAGTTGGCATAAGCATTCTTCCACCATTGTTATTATTAGTACTTGATGATCCTGTTCTTTTACCAAAATCAGGTGAAAATGCTTCTTCCGGTGTAACTCCATTAACGAATTTGTATACACGATTTACAATTGATTCAAGCATTCCTTGATTGTTGTCATTTCCTGCAGGTGCAACTGCTTTTTGACCAGAAATTTCTTCTGCACTGTGGCTAGTGTAGAGTTCACCATCTCTGTTACGCCATGTACCTTCACCATAAAGTCTTACTTCCATGCTAGTACCGTCATTTGCTTCTACAATTTTCTCAAACCGTGGTTTTTCAAGTACATCTCGTACTTTATATCCAGTATAACCAATGATACCTACGCTAGCTAGTGCTGCTGCAGTAATAGCTGCTTTTCTTCTCCAATTGCTTGTAGGACCTGTAGGTCCTGGTGTAGGCACAGGAGGTGGCGTAGTTGGAGCAACCGGCGTTGAAGTACTAGGAGTACTAGGAGTAGTGGCAGGTGTGCTACTTGGTGTGGATGGTGTAGTTGTAGTCATTTTGTGAAATACCTCTTTCAACTACTGGGACGTAGTACTCATATATAAATGTTTCTTTTTAGTTGTTACTTCCAAGTGGTTAATCAAATCAAATTTTCTTTTGATTTTTGCTTAAATCTTTTATGCACTTATTTTTTGGATTTGATCGAATCTTTTAAGCGCAAGACTGATTGAAAAATGTGATGAAAAACTAAATCTTTTAAGCACCCAATTACATTGTAAAATGAGACATTTTTGTCACAAAAGATCTCTAAAAAGAACCATGAATTTTCCCAGAAAGGTAGGGCTTTTTGATGCAAATTGGGGGTTCAACGGCCAACTTTGCATTTTTGTCGTCGATAAAACTATTTTTTCGTGATGGTTTTTAGCACATTTTGCACATTTTCGAACTTTTTTCCATCTAAAATGGCTTCGTGATCACCAAAGTGCCATTCGTCACCAAATTTTAACATGCCAAGATAGGTTTTGTTCATTAAAATTTTTTTTACACCCCTTGTAGTGAACCCAAACTCTTTTGCTGTTTTGCTCAAACTCTTATGTTCAAGAAAAAAATCATACAAATCATTGAGTTTCATGGAATTAATCGTATGTGGTTTCATTTCCTTATCTTCAATCAAGTACCCAAACGGTGCCCGGTTGACAATTTTACCATCTCGTGCCTTCTTTTCCATGCCAAATTTGGTTCGCTCACCAATAATGTCACGTTCAAACTCTGCAAATGAGGAAATAATGTGAAACATGAGCTTTCCTGTAGCAGAAGTTGTCTCGATTTTGTCTTGAAGGCTTATGAAGTCAATATTCCAGTTCTTGAGCTGCTCAATGGTTAATATAAGGTCTTTGAGACTTCGTGAGAATCGATCTAATTTGTAGATCAATATGGCATCAAATTTCTGCTTTTCGGCGTCTTTGAGCATTCTGGACATAGCAGGACGTCCCTTGATGTTCTTTGCCGACTTCCCTGCATCTTTGTATACTTTAGCAACTTCGTATTGATACATCTTGCAGTAGCTCTGCAGGGCCTCTTCCTGGGCTTCTAATGATACACCGTGCCTTGCTTGATCTTCTGTAGAAACTCGTACATAGATGGCTACTTTAGTCATATGCTAAAATTGCATAGGGTGCTTATTATTGTTTCTATATTAGATAGGTAGAAAAAGGGTCAAAAAATGGCTTTTTTGCTAGAATTTTAAAGTTTTAGAAGCTCTACTCTTGTTTGAAAAGTGTGGACTAAGGGTGCCCTTAGTATATGGTTTATTGCGATTTAATCTCATATCTCCCACATTTTCCACTAATATCATCAAAAATGCTTCGTATGTGTTTTTGACTGATGTCCCCATATATGGTAAACGTCCCTTGCTTCATTCGCACTGATCCTGAGTCATGACGTCTAATGTGTGATTGAATTTGGCGCTTTGCACTAATTAGCTGTGGCTTTTCAAAATTATCCGTTTCTACAACATATTCTCTGTGTTTCTTTAACGTATCATCAAGACTATCAACAGATTGTCCCATTTTATCAATTTGATAATACATTAACGTTTGCTCACCATCAAATGATTGTTCACGTGCCATTCTTCGTCCATAGTCACGCATTGCCCCACGAAGTAGACCATTATACGTCTCTCTTTCAGATTTAGGAATACATACCGTAGGCAACCCATTACTAAATAATATGGCGTTCATTAACATTCGAGATGAACGTCCATTACCATCATAAAAAGGGTGAATTCTACAGATGTGCATATGCGCATTTAAAGCTCGAATACCAGGATTTAAGTCAGTCATATTAAGATATTCAACAAGATCATACATCTCTCCTGCAACTCTTTGACCACCTGGCGGGTGCACATCACCGTGCCCAGACATTCTGACATCACCAGTTCTGTAATCATGACGTCTTGTATTTATACAAGATTGCCTCATGTGCGTTTCATCAAGGTGTGCAACAAGTTCAAGTAAGTATTCATCAGTAATATTTCCTTCCTCGTAGTTTTCAGTTGCAAATTTCCATGCACTCATTAATCTATCAGTAAGTTCAGGTGTTTCCTGTTGATCTGGCTCAAGATGGACACTATGTCTGTTTGCATCATGAAATAGTGCATTTCGTGCTTCTTGGCGCCTTTTACAGGTATATTCAGGGTCATTTGCAATCCTTGCAGACTTTACTGCAATCCCAGATAGTTTCAATTCAGGCATAAAATGATGATATTGTTTGATTAAATCTCGAGTCATGCGTCTTGGAATGAACTTTTAGTATATAAACGTTTGCTTTTTGTAATCACTCGTGAGTGGTCAATACTAAAACAAATTATTTTCATTTTGCTTAAATGTTTTATGCTCGTTATTTTTAGTTTTTCATTGCAGTTTTCTACACCAAAAGTATTAGTTTTTGATATTAGAAAATAATTTATTAATTCATTAAGGAAAATCATAGAAAAGTGAACTTGCTTATCCCACATAAGAAATTTGTTTTTCCTTCTGGAGTTGGGAGACTTCAGAGGATTTTTGCACAAGACCTTTGACTTTTGCTTCAAAGAGTTCTGCTTGATGCAGTAGCGGCTCAGGATCCACCTTAAGGCCCAAATATTTGTCCAGAGAGAGGATTACGTTTGCAGCAGCTCTTGAGTCCGGCAGCTGAGAAGCAGTCTCAGCGAGCAAAGAAATGAACTTGTGTTGGTTTTGTGCAAGCATAGCTGCAGTTACTCCCACAATAATGCCTTCTTTGAGTTCTTTGAGATCATGTTTTTCTAGTGATGATTTGAATTTATTTTCATTCGTGTAGTAGAATACACTTTGCTCTTGTTCCTGTGGTGTTTGTGACATGACACCCTCTATAGAAATAATTTGTTTTGCTTGTGATTTTGTTGCAATGTCAAGAATGATGCTACTGATGTCCCATTCTTTCTTTTGTCCTGGAGCAATAGAATGTATGATGATAAGATTATACTTTTTTGCATAGTAGAGTGTGATGGGTTTGATGAGCTTTCCTTCGTGAAGTGCTACAAGTGCTTGTTGATCTTTGAGAATGATTGCTCCTATCTCTTCTACATCCAGATGATTGATAAGAAATTCAGTTGTGATGGTTCCTACAAGTCCAAATCCAGGAAAGCCTTCAATAATTGTTGCACCTTTTGGTACTTTTTTTAGTTTTACGTCCATTATACTCGAGAAATTACACTATTGGTGATATATAAACGTTGTGTTTTAAACAAGAGCAGTATCAGGAAATTCTCTTGTTGGTACGTCTATTTGTCCTCTATTTTGATCTTTTACTTGTAATAGTTGAATTGGTGCAAAGTTTCTATCTCGAACTCTTAGCGTACTAAATGGTTTCATTACACCTCTTACTCTTGCAAGATTTTCTCTACCAATTACTTCCTCAATTTCATTTTCCCAGTTATCTTGATATTCCAGTAATATGGGTCTTCCAAATAGAAAAGAATTAGGTGGTGCAATTGCGCGTGTGATCACTTCACCACACACTATTTTATAGGAGTTCATTTTTGCAAATAATGTACTCAATTCAACTTCGGGAGTATAAAATTGTGCTGCAACAGCAAATTGCTTTCCAAGGTGCACGGGAGCACTTATTTGATAAAATATTTCATCCATACGCATAGATCGTAGGTTACTTTCACGAAAAAAATTTCTTTTTTTTGCATCTATATCTGCATACATGAGCGTTTCTAGAATTCTTTTTTCTCTTTTTTTAATTTGACTTAGTGATACCTCTAAATCATCAGTTAAATCGACATCAAGTGAGCTTATTTGCATAAATGGAGGTGACCATGGTTCAATCATGCCTAACTCTCTGCCATCTCTTGCTACATATTGATTATTCCTGAATTCTACAGATGTTAATTGCATAAGGTTGCGTGAATTGTTGTTTGTTTAAAAAGAATTGGGTGTTTAGAAAAAAAGGAGAGCCTCCGCCGAGACTTGAACTCGGGACCTCTGCATCTTTGTTATGTGCTACTGCACAAATACCAATGCAACGCTCTACCAACTGAGCCACGGAGGCAATTTTTGTTTTTCGTACGGCCTTTTAGGTCGTACATGACCTTCGTGTCAAGTGAGAACGCACTTGCGCGTTATCAAATAAGCCACGGAGGCATGTATACCAACTCGTGACGTCTGGTTGTTTTTTAAATATTACTACTCCATGCCTTTACGAATGATGCTAGATTTGAATGTATCTGGTTTGTGTGCGTTTTTAGAGCGCAATATTTGCGGTCTAAGGCCTCTTTGTGCGAGTTCTTGCTCTAGTTGATCGGTGAATGCAAACTGGTCGTAGCCAAGAAATATGACGTCAGGATTCACTTCGACTACTACGGTGTATTTGTCTTCGCCTTCGTTGCCTAGCATGGCATGATCAACAAATTCGAGTTCCTGGATGGCATGAAGTCGCTCTTCTTCGTTATGAACGGGAAGTTGCCCTTTTACTTTTTTTACCGTTGAGTCTCTTGCAACGACTACTACGAGAATGTCTCCGTGTTCTTTTGCTTCTTGAAGGAAGTGTTTGTGTCCTTCGTGGAGTGTGTCAAAGGTTCCAAATGATAAGACGGTTGTCATGAGGTGATGTTTGGGTTGTTTTTTTTTTAAATATAGTGGATCACAATAACCCTTAAAAATGACCATTTTGTTGTATTTGTATGAAGCTCACTCCCGGTATGCAGCAGTATATGGATGTTAAGAATGCGCATCCTGATTGTATCATTCTGTTTCGGATGGGTGATTTTTATGAGACGTTTTTTGAGGACGCAAAAATTTGTGCACGCGAACTTGAGATTACACTGACTGCAAGAGGGAAGGGTGAGACGCGAGCTCCACTTGCAGGTATTCCCTATCATTCTATTGACCCCTACATTGCTAAATTGATTAAGAAAGGATACAAGGTGGGAATTGTTGAGCAAACAGAGGATCCAAAAAAAGCAAAAGGTCTTGTGAAACGAGATCTTGTTCGGATCATTACTCCGGGAACTGTTGTTGAATCACTGATGCTTTCTGAGGGAGAGAATAATTATTTGATGGCGCTTGCAAAAGAGAAAGATGATGTTGCTCTTGCGGTGTGTGATATGTCTACAGGTGAGTTTTTGACTACGCAACTTTCCAAAGAAAAATTGATGAGTGAAGTTCGGCGTCTTTCACCAAAAGAAATTGTGTATCCTATGTCGCTTGATCATGCTGATTTTATTGCAGAGCTTAAAGAGCAACAATTTTTACTTCATGATTTTGATGATCGACATTTTCAACAAGAAAAAGCAATGCAGGAATTGAAAGATCATTTTAGTGTTGCAAACTTGAAAGGTTTTGGCGAGTATTCTGATTTGATGGTGCAAACAAGTGGGGCGTTGCTTTCCTACTTGAAGACGACGCAAATGACTGCACTCCCACATATTCAATCTTTGCACCAGTATGTGCTTGATGAGTTCATGCATCTTGATAGTTCGACTATTCGAAATTTAGAATTGGTTTCTGGATTGTTTAGTGATAGTGATGAAGGAACGTTACTAAAGGTTGTTGATCATACCGTTACGCCAATGGGTAAACGATTGCTTCGTAAATGGATTACAGCTCCACTTAAGCAGAAGATGATGATTGATGAGCGGCTTGATGCGGTTGCATCACTCAAGGATGATTTACTTTCTAGAACACGACTTCGTGAATCACTTTCAAATATGTATGACATTGAACGACTGGTTGCACGTATCTCATTTGGTAATGCAAATCCAAAAGACTTAGTGAGTTTGAAACTATCTCTTGGTGAACTTCCTTCTGTTCGTACGTTACTTACCACACAGAAAGCACCGCTGCTTGTGTCTATTGCATCACTTCCGGATGTGTCACGTGCGCATGATTTGATTGCTAAAGCAATTAAGGATGAACCCAATACAACGCTTCGTGAAGGGAATGTCATTAAGAAAGGATACCATAGTGAACTTGATGAGCTTCGTGAAATTGCAACGCATGGGAAAGATCATCTTGCTGCACTTGAAGAGAGAGAACGAGAAAAAACTGGCATTAAATCTCTTAAAGTGAAGTTCAACAAAGTGTTTGGATATTTTATTGAAGTGTCAAAATCAAATTTACATTTAGTTCCTGAAGAATACATTCGTAAACAAACACAAGTAAATGCTGAGCGATATATCACTGAAGAACTCAAAGAAATGGAAAATAAAATTCTTGGTGCTGAAGAACGCAATGTGCAATTGGAGTATGAATTATTTATGCAAGTGCTTGAAGAATTGAAACGATTTATTGCACCCATTCAAGATATTGCAAAAAAACTTGCAACGCTTGATTGTATTATCTCACATGCACATCTTGCACAAGCACGAGCGTATGTAAAACCTGAAATGAATGAAGATGGTGTGCTTGAACTCATTGATTCGAGGCATCCTGTTGTTGAGGCATTGTCTTCTCATCCTTTTATTCCAAACAATTGTTCTCTTCGTGAAGATGCACGCATGATGATTATTACTGGCCCTAATATGGCAGGTAAGTCCACATACATGCGGCAAGTTGCTTTGATCACACTTATGGCACACATTGGATGTTTTGTTCCTGCGCAATCTGCTTCTGTTTGTGTTGTTGATCGCATCTTTACGCGTATTGGTGCGTATGATGATTTGGTTTCAGGACAGAGTACGTTCATGGTTGAGATGAATGAGACGGCAAATATTTTACATAATGCTACAAAGGATAGTCTAGTTATTGTTGATGAAATTGGAAGAGGTACTTCAACGTACGATGGTCTCTCACTTGCGTTTGCTATTGCTGAATATTTGTATGCGAATATTTCTTGCATGACGTTATTTGCAACACACTATCATCATTTGAATCAACTTGCGGATATGCATGAGGGGATTAAAAATTATAATATTGCTGTTGAAGAACGCGATGATGATATTATTTTCCTTCGAAAGATTGTTGAAGGCGGTACTGATAAAAGTTATGGTATTCAGGTTGCGCGACTTGCAGGTGTTCCTCAAGCTGTGATTGATACATCAAAAAAAGTGATGAGTGAATTTGAAGAGAAGAAAGAGAGGAGGGAGCGAGATTTTACGCTCAATAGATTTTTCTAATGGCCATTCATATTTTACCAGATTCGTTGATTAATAAAATTGCTGCAGGTGAAGTAATTGAACGACCTGCTTCTGTTGTAAAAGAACTTATTGAAAATTCCATTGATGCTAAGGCAAATAGTATTGAAGTGAGTATTGAACAAGCCGGTCTTGGTTTAATTAAAGTTGTGGATAATGGTGTTGGCATGGATGAGAAAGATGCAAAGTTGTGTTTTGCTCGTCATGCAACGTCAAAGATTCATGATGGAAAAGATATTTTTGCCATTGGATCTCTTGGATTTCGTGGTGAAGCACTTGCAAGTATTTCAGAAGTTGCTCATGTTACTTTGTTAACAAAGGATAGTGCTGATGTGGGAACGATGCTTGTTGTTGAGAGCGGAAAGGTACTCAAGGAAGAAGCAGCTAGTCGCGCACGCGGGACCACTATTGAAGTAAGAGATTTATTTTTTAATGTTCCTGCACGTAAAGCGTATTTGAAATCTGTTCAGGTTGAGATGAATCATATTACGAATGTGGTTATGCAATATGCGCTTATTCATCCTGAGATCAATATTCGGTTGTTGTCTAATGGAAAAGAAATCATTCATGCACCCATTACTGATAATTTTTTGAACAATGTGATGTTTGTGTATGGAACTGAAATTGGAAAAGAATTGATTCCTGTCGATTTTAGTTTAAATAACATTCATGTGACGGGTGTTATTTCTCGTCCTTCATATACGAGGGGAGATAGAAGTAATCAATCGTTGTATATTAATTCGCGGCATATCAAACATTCTCTGATTACCGATAGTGTGTATGATGGGTATGAACGTTTATTATTTACTGGAAGACATCCTGTTTTTGTGTTGAATATTGACATGGATTTTTCTCTTGTTGATGTAAATGTGCATCCTGCAAAACGAGAAGTTCGTTTGAAAAATGAGCAGGAACTTGAGATTGTTGTTCGTCAGGCTGTTGCTGATGCACTTTCTGATGCAAATTTAATTACGCCTGCAACACTTGAGAATGAGACTACGCAGGCACCGATTGCCAATTATACGTTTAGTACCGATACACAAGAGACACTGCAGGTTGCAGAGGAGGTTGAGAAATATGTGAGTACTCGTCAAGCGCCTGATGTGGTTCAAAAAGAACGTGAACGTGTGTATGTTGGTGATGAAAAAGTGAAACTTGGTCCGTTTAATATTTTAGGTCAAGTCAATCGTACGTTTGTAATTGCAGAAAATCCACAAGGTCTTTGTATTATTGATCAGCATGCTGCACATGAGCGTGTGAATTATGAAACGTTTCTTGCAGATCTTGAAGGGAAGAGTTTGAAAATTCAAGAACTCATTACGCCAAAGGTACTTGAAGTAACTCCGGTGCAATTTGGTATTGCACTTGCAAACAAAGAGCAAATTGAATCACTTGGGTTTAGATTTGAAGAATTTGGAAATAATAGTTTGAAGCTTTCGGCAATTCCACAATTGTTTGATCGTTTGAAGTCAACATTATTTTTGGATATTTTGAATCAGATTGAGTCGTCTGGTGCAAAAGTGATAGATGATGAAGTACTTGATAGAATTATTCGCTTTAGTTGTAAGGCATCTATTAAGGCTGGGGAAGAATTGACTACGATTCAGCTGAAGACCTTGCTTGGGCAACTTGAAGGATGTAGTAATCCATATTCCTGTCCGCATGGTCGACCTACGCTTATTCAGTTATCGATTGCTGATCTTGAGAAGAAGTTTAAGCGAAGTGGGTGGTAGAGTTATTTAGAACATACTACACAGGTAAGTTCTCTGTCATGAACATAATCAGTATTACTTTCACACCATGCTGAGTTACATTGCATTTCTGTTTGGTATACAATGCCCTGACCATTTCCTGTACCAAGAGAATTAAAGTCATCATCTAAACAAATTTCATCCTGATTTGCGTGACTGTAGTACCCCCCTACATAGTACCCGTCATATTGTTCTGTCCATCCTGATGGGCAATTGTTTATGCCTACAATGTCCATGGTTACTGATGTCCTGGGTACATAACACACTGCACACGAGATTATTGCATCGTTAGGGAATGTAGTTCCAAGGTCATACCCATTTGTTCGTATTTGCACTGGATAAAATAATTGCCCATCGCTGTTTCTATCATTATATGTGCCATAGTTTGGACTTTGTGGCATGCATCTCATTTGAGGACCACTGTGACTATGATATGATCCTGCTGCCCAACCATCGTAGACTTTTTCACCACCGGCAGGACAGTTTGTATTACCCCAATGCGTGTATACTGATGCAATACTATCAAAGCTTTCTTGGATGGTTTTAATTTCCCCATCTATTTCTATAACGACTTCATCTGCGCTGTGTCCAAAGGTGGCTGCTTGTGATGCTGCTTTGTTAAATGCATCATTGTATGCTGATACGCCTACGATTGCAATGAGTGTGAGAATGAGTGCTACGAGTATGTACAGGTGTTTTTTTGCTATGTTAATCTCTACTTTCACGAAGATTAATTAATATATAGGTTCTTAAATTCTTCGATTTACCTCTATCTTTTTATGTAAGAGCTGTTTCCTTCCTTCATGGTTAGTAATGAACAGGTTGATAATTATCTTCAGGCAACTGATTATTTTGCACTTATCCGTGACGCCTTTGTTCCCTTAGAGCATGCAGAAGTGTATTTTACGCATTTAGAACAGCTAGAAACAGGCATACACGGTCTACTTGCCGATGTAACTGAGGATAATCTTGTTGCTGTTGTCAAGCATCTTGGACATTTTATCCATTGTACTAGACCGGATGGGTATGGGCACATCCTAGACTTATTGTCGTATGATACACGTATTGCTACTGCGTTTGTAGAAGGTTTTGAGTTACGCTGATTGTTTTCTTAGGTTCTTGAATTCTTTTTCTAGCTTTTCTTTTTTCTGTAGTAATTCATTGTACTCATACCTGCACTCTTCAACGATTCGTCTCATTCTCTTAATTTGATGGGGTGATGCTTCAAGGTCATGTAAGGCATTGTTGTATTGCTTTACTTTTTCTCTGTATTGACTTTCTGCGATGTTCAACTTACTTCGAGCATATCTGTTTGCTTCAGATGCATTGATTGCTTTTGTATTACGTGTTACGATGCCTTTTTTGAACAGTTCATATGTTTGTCTTTCTCTTTGATTCCACTCTTGCATTTGTATTCGTACATGTTCTCTTACATGTTCTGCCTGTGGTTTAAAGAAATTTTGTTCTATATCTTTTATTATCTCTTCAGAAGTTTGCATGGATTGTTGTGTTGTTTCAATTCTATTCTCATATTGAAGCATTTTTTCAGCAAGTTCTTTCATTCTGAGCATTATTTTACCAAGATCTTCTCCTGTTTTTTCTAATACACTTTTTTTCTTAAACAGACCCATGTGTTTTTTCTTGTTTTTTTCTTTATAATCTTTTTGTTTGGAGGATAACACATATAAGCGATGAGTTTTCTGCGTTGTTTCATGAGAAAAGTGTATGGTCAGTCACAGATTACGCCTTGTCCGTTTTGTAGCGAGTCTTCATTTGTTCGCAATGCGCAGGGCATTCCTGTATGTCAGGCGCACAAGGATGAAGTGTTTCCTGATGTGAAGTGTACATGTGGATCCTGGCTTGAGCGAAAAGAAGGAAAATTTGGCACGTTTTTTGTGTGTGCCAATTGCGGCATAATCAATATGAGAAAAGCAATTTCTATGTTTAATATGTCTAAGAGGTGAATTTTACTAGTTCATCTATAAGATTTTTGTAGTCAGATCTGTCGCGATGGGTGAACGTTTTTGAAAGTGGTCTATCGTGGTCTTTTTTTGCTTTTTCTAGAATTTGTTTAGCTACGTTAGAGATTCCTTCTTCATTTAATACTTCCCGAAGAATGTACATTGAATCAATGGTTCTGTGGGTGTATTGTTTGTTGTATGATGCTTCTGCTTCATGGAGTGCAGTTTGCATGATGGCGTGATCTAAATTGAAGCCTTCATAGTGCCGTTGAGCATCTTTTCTTGCTTCTGCTAATATTTCGGGTATTTTACTATGTTTTGTTCTATATAGTTTGTCAATGGTTAGTTCAAAGAATTGTTCTTGAGTTAGTTCTGGTTTACCATTACTGCCAAAAAAACCACCGAGTAGATCACCTAAGCCCATATTCGAGAGTGAAAAGCCTTCTACTTAAAAGCGTTCGTAGTGTCTAAGAGAAGAATGAATCCTCTCGTTTAAGTATTTTTTAAAAGAAATATGCGAGGGAGAGGATTCGAACCCCCGAACCCACTAAGGGACTGGATGTCTATACAGAGATAGATGCCCCATCTTGTGTACTTAAGTCCAGCGCATTTGACCAGACTTTGCTACCCTCGCATGAGAATTTGAACTGCTGAAGGGGTTATAAAGTTTTTTGTTGTAGATGTGATCTAGATAACGCCTCCAGAAGTTTTTTAAGGGTTCATTTACTCCTTTTGGGCTATGTGTAATGTATTTCCCATTCCATCATGGTTTGCAGGATATGATCTTGCAATTGAGGCAGCAATCTTTGTACTTACGGTACTGGTAACATTCTTTTCATATTCAGTGTTTAGAATTGCACCTACGAAGAATGTGAAATTACTGTGTGTTGCTTTTGGAGCATTTTCAGTTGCTACCTTTATGCAAGCAGCTCACAGATTTATGCTATTACTTCTTGGACTTGATGGATCGTGTAAGACTATTACGTTAAAGAACTTATTCTTCCTTACGGGTGGATATACACTGATCTATATCATACTTAGTTTGGTTGCAATTATCTTGTTTTTGTACTTGACACTAAAAGCACGAGAACGTGTGTTTTGGCTTGTGTTTATTGTGTCTGTGGTGAGTATACTTTTGAGCAGAAATGTTCTTCCAGTGTACTTTGCACTAAGTACTATTTACCTGGCTTTTTGTGCTTTGTACTTTTTACGAAATGCAAAGAAGGTAAAGCGATCTAGTGCAATTAGTGTTGCGCTTGCGTTTGTCTTTTTGACTATTGCTTGGGCATCGTTTACGTTTGCTTGGGTGAATGCGACATTTTACGTTTATGGACATATTTTTGAGTTGATTGGGTTTGTCTGTATCCTAGCCAATCTATTGATGGTGCGACATGCAACGAAGAGATAGGCTACAGATCTTGCATGATGTGCTTCGTGCTATTCAGACAAAGGGCCCTCAGGCAAAGCCAACACATATTTTGTATAAGGCTAATTTATCCTACAAGGTGCTTCAAGAACATCTTACTGAAATGATGCGTCAAGAGATGATTATTGAAGAAGTGATTGATGAAAAAAAGATGTATTCTCTTACTGATAAGGGATTTAAATTTCTACAAGAATACCAAATGGTTCGTGAGTTTATGAGCTCGTATGGTATTTGATTGTTTTTGATAAAAAGAGGGCGGCCGCCGGGATTTGAACCCGACCCAACAGATCCACAGTCTGTTATGCTACCGAGCTACACCACGGCCGCCAAGATACGTGGTGGTCTTGGAAAATTGCTTATAAATCTTTTGGGAGTAGCTTCTTTAATAGAAACAGAATAGCGTTCTTTTATGTTACGTCCATATATTCCCTATTATGTTGTTGCGTCCAATGAACGCATTCATGAAGCACGCAGAAGTGGGAGCTACTTTGAACGAGATTCTCCAGAAGGGTTGCAGACCTTAGTGTTTGGAACATCACTTGGTGCTGCTGCTCATCTAGCAGAGTGTTCACTTACTGATACTGATTCTGATGGGTATAGTATTATGCAACTTGATATGTTTCCGTATTGGAAGAAGACGATTAACGCGGGTGCAAAGGATGAGATGATTGTGCAAGCACCTATTGATCCAAAGCACTTATTTTTGCTTGAGCGAGATTCAGATGGATTTATTCTTCCAGGTGCTGAAGTATATGTTGAGCTTCTTCGTAATTTGTTTGGATAACCCACAAGCTTTTTAAATGCAGCACGGGTTTTTGACAGTACTGAGCACCTAGGATGATCCTATAATGGTGTTTTTCGGAGGTAAACAATGAAATTTGTCGTATCAAATAATAAAGGTAAAGCAAAACAAATCGAAGTTGAAGACGCAAGCGCAGTATATGGGCTTAAGGTTGGAGACACATTTTCTGGTAACACTATTGGTCTTGATGGCTATGAACTTGAAATTAGAGGTGGTTCAGATGCTTCAGGATTTCCAATGAGACGAGACGTACAAGGTCTTGCTCGAAAACGTATCCTTTCTACAAAGGGTCTTGGTGTAAACGTTAAGAGAAGTGGTGAGCGAATTCGTAAAACCGTTCGTGGTAACACTATTTCTGAAGCAATTGCACAAGTAAATGTGTACATCAAGAAACAAGGAAAAGAAGATATTTTTGCAGAGCCTGCACCAGAAGCACCAGCTGAAGGCGAAGCTCCTGCAGAAGAGAAAAAAGAGGAATAGATTTTTCCTTTATTTTTGTTTTACTATCTCTATAGCGACTATAGATTTATATAACACACGAGGTTTATACCCTACATGCCAGCAAAGAAGACCGCAAAAAAAGCAACAAAGAAGGCAGCAGCCAAGAAACCTGCTAAAGGTTCATCTGTTCAGCCTGAGTTAAATATTGGTCTTGTTGGTCACGTAGATCACGGTAAAACCACACTTACGCAAAAACTCAGTGGTAAGTGGACTGATACTCATTCTGAAGAACTTAAACGAGGTATTACTATTCGTTTAGGATATGCTAATTTTTCTATTTATGAAAAAGGTGGAAGATTTTTTTCACACAAGGAACCAGGTAGTAAACTTGTTCGAACATTAAGTTTAGTTGATGCTCCTGGTCACGAGTCTCTTATGGCAACGATGCTTGCAGGTTCCATGATAATGGATGGCGCACTTCTGCTGGTGAGTGCTAATGAAGAATTTCCTCAGGCACAAACTAAAGAGCACCTGAGTGCACTTGAGATCGTTGGTATTGACAAAGTGATTATTGTGCAAAATAAAGTTGATTTGGTTGAACCAGAGGTTGCTATGAAGCAACATGATCAAATTAAGAAGTATCTTGAGAAAACATCTTTTAAGGATGCTCCAATCATTCCTATTTCTGCATTTTATGGTATTAACATGGATGCTCTTCTTGCAACTATTGAAGAGATATTTCCAACACCTAAGCGTGATGAGAAAAAAGAACCTCGGATGATTATTGCACGATCATTTGACATTAACAAACCAGGAAGTCCTGTTGACAAACTACAGGGCGGTGTTCTTGGTGGTGCTGTTTTACAAGGCACGTTTGCTGTTGGTGATGAGATCGAACTTGGACCAGATAAGATGATTGGTGGAAAGCCGCATCGATTTAGTACTAAGATAGTTGGTCTTATGACGGGCAAGGATTCAGTTGATAGTGTTCATCCAGGCGGCAGTGTTGCTTTGCTTACGACACTTGATCCAAGTGTGGTAAAAAGTGATACACTTTCTGGTTGTGTTGTTGCAAAACCGGGTACCCTTCCTCCTATTCACAGAGAGCTAAAACTTGAAGTACATTTACTTGAGCGTATTGTAGGTTCTAAAGATGAGGAAATAGTAAAACCTATTGCTGATAAAGAAATGCTTATGCTGAATGTAAATTCTGCTGCAACAGTTGGTGTTGTGCGATCACTTCGTAAGGGTATTGCTACGTGTGAACTAAAAATACCTGTGTGCGCTGATGTTGGTGAGCGGGTAACTATTTCTCGTCGTGTGGGCAATCGATTTAGACTTGTTGGATACGGCATTATTCAATAGAAGAAAGCTTTATAAAGGGCCTGTGAATCTTAGTGTGTATGGATATCAGATTTATTGAAGACAAGAAAAGTTCTATTGTGTTTGAAGTTGAGGGCGTAAGCCACGGATTTTGTAATCTTCTAAAAGAAGAACTTACCAAAGACAAGTCTGTTACTCTTGCAACATATCGTATTGACCACCCAGTTGTTGGTGTTCCACGTATGCGTGTTGAAGGTAGCGATCCTAAAAAATCTGTTAAGGCAGCAATTGCAGCTCTTAAGAAAGAAACTGCTTCTTTTAAGAAAGAAGTGAGTAAGCTTAAGTAAATTTTATTTTCTACTTTAATCTTTATTAAAATAATAAAGTACGCCGGTGCGGGGAGATTCAACTCCGGCCAGATGGCCAAAAATGCCTTTTAAACATTTTCGATAAGTTTTTGAACCCCGATACCCTTACAGGCAATAGGTTTTCAATCTATCGGAACGCGAGAAAATCAAAGATTTTCGGCGCCGAGAAAATTTCTAATTTTCCCCGGCACCAGGTTATCCAACACCGGCGTGGTTCTTTTTTATTTTAATTCTTAATATGTATTTTTGATAAATTTTCGAAAATATTTCGGTAATGAAACATTGCAAAAGGTTAAAAAGACTACATGTTCTGTATTGATTTATGGAATATCATGAAAGCGATGAGTTTGAGCACACACCATGGTGGAAGGGTCCTCTTGGGATACTTCTTGCATGCGTGGTATTGTTTATTTTTGTGATGTCGTATATTCCAACGCAGGCCATTAAGGCAGATCCGCAACCTAGCACTATCCCAACTATTGCAGAAGTGTATAATGGGAATAGCAATCAGCAGAATTTTAGCATAACCGATATTAGAGATTTTTCTTCTTACATTGTGACTGATGGGGAAATTAAGCGTGTTGCTGATCGTATTGCTGTTGCTGCATGTGATGGGGATAGAGTGTGCTATGCAAAGGCAATGTATTACTTTGTTCGAGATAATGTGCAGTATGTGAATGATCCTGTGAAATTTGAGTTTGCAAAAGAGCCCTCATATACGCTTGAGGTTGGTGCTGGTGATTGTGATGATAGTGCTATTTTGCTGAGCTCACTTCTTAGAAGTGTGGGTATAGAAACTCGATTTGTGTTTATTCCACAGCATGTGTATGTGCAGGCAAAGATTCCAGAGGCATTGATTCGATACCAGGATGATGGGTGGGTGAATCTTGATGCTACGTGCAGAGATTGTGACTTTGGTAGCGTTCCCTATAAGGATGTGACGAGAACATTTATTTAGAGGTGTGTTTTCTCTTGCGGTTATGAATACATTCTCTTTTGAACGATGTCCAGGTCTTGTTCGTATGAAAGCTGGGGGCGTTGAAACCAATTATTCTCTTGAAGAATTTAGTGAGTACGAACTTAAAGAGATTGATTCTATTGAACGCATACTTGCTATTAGGACAATTGATAAGGAACGAACAACTGATGATGATCTGCTTGATATTCTGAGTTGTTATAGTGTTAAGAGAAGATTATATCATGGAGTTTCTAAACGGCTTTTGGAACAAAATCAAACTATTTCTCACACCATACTTGCTTCAGCAGGCATAGTAGGTACGAGTATATTTGCAGGCTCTGTTCCTTTTATTGTTGTTGGAGCAGTATGCTTTCTTCTTGGACAATATGCTCATGATCGTAACTCACTGGGCAGAAGGAAACTTGAGTATGCGCTCATAGATTAGTGTTCTAGGTTTGTGCTTCATAGCACATATGTATGAGGTTATTCTTCTTGGTGAATGGAATGTGTAACTACAGATGTTGATGCAAGTGGTGTGTTAATCACATACCGAGTTGATGGAAGAGATGTTGGACGTGCGTATTTGTATGTGCTCTCTAACTCACTGCATGATCGTCCGTTTGGATTTATGGAGGATGTGTTTGTTGATTCTTCTATGAGGGGACAAGGGATTGGTTCTGATCTTGTAAGACAGGTTATTGAAGAAGCAAAATGTAGGGATTGTTATAAGTTAATCTGCACTGCACGTTTTGAGAAAGAGGGTGTGCGTGGGTTGTATGAACGGCTTGGTTTTGAGCAGCACGGTATTGAGCTTAGGATGAATTTTTAGTGAATCGTGTAAACACAAAGTATATAAACGTGGTTTCTGCAGTAAATTCATGCCAAAAGCAGTCATTGTTATTGTGGGAATTACGGGGGATCTTGCTAAGCGATATATTCTTCCATCATTGTATCAGCTCATGCTGCATGAAAAAGTAGATGATGTTTCTATCATTGGTATTGGTACTCGTGAAACATCTGAGAAAAAAATTGTTGCTGGGATAAAACCATTTCTTAAGAAAAAGAATGGGCGTCTTCTCAAGCGTATTGAACAACAGATGACCTATTTGCGAGGGGATGTTACTGATATTGCCACGTTTACACGACTCAAGGAGATGGTAGATGAAAAAAGAGGGAAGGGACAGAATAATTTACTCTTTTATCTTGCAACACTTCCTCGTTTTTTTGTACCTATTGTTGGGAATATTAAGTCTACTGGACTACACAAGGAAAGTAAGGGCTGGTCTCGTTTTGTATTTGAAAAACCATTTGGTGATGATGGGAAATCAGCTCGTGATCTGAATGCTGCTGTACAAAATGTATTTTCAGAGCAGCAGATATATCGTGTCGATCATTATTTGGGAAAAGAATTGGTGAGAAACATGGCGGTGCTTCGATTTACGAATACGATGCTTGAGCCGGTGTGGAATAGCAAGTATATTGACCATGTACAGATTCATTTACATGAGTCTCTTGGTGTTGAGGATAGAGCAAAGTTCTTTGACGCATATGGAACGGTTAAGGATGTTGTGCAAAATCATGTACTGCAACTGCTTGCGCTTACTGCCATGGAAGAGCCAAAGAAACTGCATGAAAAACATATGCGTGATAAGAAAGCCCAAGTGCTTTCGCATGCAAAAGTGGTAAAGAGTGTGTTTGGACAGTATAAGGGATATACTGGCGAGAAAGGCATTGATTCTTCATCAAAGACAGAGACGTTTGCTGCACTTAAAGTAAAGATTAACACTCCTCGATGGAAAGGTACACCATTTTATTTACTTACGGGAAAGAAACTTGCAAAAAAGCAAACGCTGATTTATGTTCGATTCAAGAATTCACAATGTCATTTATTTGATGGCGTGTGTCCTTTGCGTCCTAATCATTTAGTTATTTCTGTGCAACCTGATGAAGGATTTTACCTTACGATGAATGCAAAGAATCCTGGGTCTGATGATATTACGCAAGTAAAGATGGATTTTTGTCATGCGTGTGAGTTTGGTCCTAAGACACCTAGTGCGTATGAGAACGTGATTGAAAATGTACTCAAAGGTGATCAGAGTGCATTTGTTCGTGCTGATGAGGTTGCGTATTCATGGGATATTGTCGATCCTATCTTGAAAAAGAAACAGAAGATTCACTTGTATGAATCTGGCAGTATTCCTACAGCAGCAAAGGAGTTGATTCATGATGATGAACGTAGTTGGTTCATTTAATCATGTGTTTGTGTGTGATCTTGGAGCAACACACTGCAGACTTGCTATTGTAGATAAGATGTTTAATATCGTACATCAAAAAGTAATTCCAACTTCTAGTATTGAAGATTTTTCTGCGGTGATTAATGATTATTTAGAAGAGGTTGCGCATAAGGACATGCGTGTTGATTTAGGTGTTATTGGGGCTGCAGGTCTTGTTGAAGAAGGTAAGGTGACTTTGACGCAAGCTGCTCTTTCGTTTAGTGAGCAGGAATTACTTGATACTACTGCTCTTACGTCTGTATATATTCGTAATGATGCGCAACTTGCAGGGTATGCTATTGGGAGTTATGATCTTGCAAGTGGGATGTACTTACTGGTGACTATTGGTACGGGCCTTGGCGTTACGCCAGTGTACATTGGTGATAGAACGGTTGCGTTTGCTTCAGAAGGAGGGCATACACGCGTTCCATCTTGTGATGCAGTGTTTAAGGAAATGGATGAAGAGTTACCAGAGGGTGTGAGATGGAATGATGTGCTTTCAGGTAAGGGATTTGAACGTATCCATAGTTTTTTTACGGGATCTCATGTAGATGCTGACCATATCGACGATGAGCAGACACTGACGTTTTTTTCTGAGCAAATTCAGGGATTTTTACGCGATATGGCTTTGACACTTTTACCAAAAAAGATTTTTCTTGCAGGGGGGCTTGTACATCATAGAGCGGATGTGTTTTCTGCAAAGATTAAACCAGTTGAGGATGAACGATTGAGCTCAGCAGTGCCTGTTGAGATCATTAATGATGATGCGCTTGGCCTTAAGGGCGGTGCTTTTTTTGTGAGAAGACTTCTTGAAGAGTAGTAATACTTTTATACCTGCGTGTGCTTACTTAAGATATGAGAAAAAAACGTGTTGAATATCCATACAAGTTAAAGGCAGGATTTTGTCTCGTCTTTGGTGTTTTGTCACTTCTTGGTACAAATTTGCTTGAGAGTGGTTTGCTTGCACTTGTTGCCATTGTTGCTCTTTTCTTTGGCGCATTTATCTATCTTAAAGGGAAACATACTGAATCTATTGCACGAAATAGAGAGTATGATGAGTGTATTATTCGTATGAATACACGTGATTTTTGGTTAACACCTCTGTTTTATGTGCTTCTTGTGGGATATTTCTTGGCACTGAGTATGCAAAATGAGTCTGCAATTGTGTTTATTGCCCTACTTTGCATTATTTTGATGGTGTTTTATGTGTGCGAGTACTTGATTGCTCTGTTCAAGTTGCAAAAATCACTTTGAGTTCTTGGTGAGTAGTTGCAAAAAGTTTTTAAACCTATTATCTAATTATAGACGATGGTTGGGTTTGGTAATCCGGGGGGATTAGTTGCACTCCTTGGTGTATTGGCATTGATTGTCTTCTATCTCTTTTTTAAGAGACCGGTTAAGAAGGTATTTCCGTCTATTATGTTCTTTTTACGAAAAGATCAGGCTAAGCGTAAATCCTTTATGTTTAAGCGTTTCATGAGTAATTTTCTCTTTTTCGTGCAGTTTCTTGCACTTGGTCTTATTGGTCTTGCAGTTGCAACACCATTTCTTGAGGCACCAACTAATACGAGTGATGCTAATATTGTTCTTGTAATTGACACAAGTGCGAGTATGCAGACTGTTTCTGATGGCACTACTCGGTTTGAGCTTGCTATGAAAGATGCAAGAGAGATTGCAACACGTAGTGAACGTGCATCCATTGTGCTTGCGGAAAGGTTTCCTATAGTGGTTGCAGATAATATACTGCAAGAGAGTGTGCAAGCAGCACTTGATAGTGTTGGTCCTTCGGATACGACATCAACTATTGGTGATGCTATGCTACAGGCTATGACGCTGGTTGATGGCGGAACCGTATATGTGTTCTCTGATTTTGCATCAGTAAGTGGTACTGACCCTATTGTTGCAAAGCGACAGCTCAATGCTCGTGGTACCAGAGTTGTGTTTAAGGAATATGGTGAACCTGCAAGAAACGTTGGGTTTGTTGATGCTAGTGTGCAGGGCGATAAGGCATATCTTAAAGTGAAGAATTTCTATTCAGGTGTTGTTGAAACGAGTATTAAGAGTGATTCCTTTGAGAAGGGGATTCGTCTTACTGAACAGGATTTACAAGAGATTGAAGTTCCACTACAACCTGGAACGAATCAGTTTTATCTTGATCTTGTTGATGATATGCCTGCCGATAATAGTGTCTTTTTGTATAATCCCACTGATGCTCGGTTTAATGCGTTATTTATTTCAAATTCTAATGAACCTTCTTCATTTAGAGCTGCACTTGAGTCGCTTAATTTATTTGATTTTACTGAAGCATCACTTCCTGTAGTTCCAGATCAGGATTTTGATGTGTATGTTGTTCATGATATTGATAAAGATAAACTGCTTCCTGCTACGTTTTCTGATCTATATAGAAAAGCCCAGGATGGCGCAACGGTGATTGTACATGTACAAGCAGATTCGGGAAGCATTAATTATGATCAACTTGGTATTGTAGAACTGGGAAGTCGAGGAACTTCAGAGAAACTGGTTGATGTTATTCAAAATGAAGCAACACATGATCTTCTATTTGGAGATATTGCTTCTTATTTCTATACTCCTTCAAGTGATTGTATCCCATGGGTGAAAACATCTAATGATCAAACGGTAATTTGTGAGCAGCAAGCAGGGGATGGTAAGATCCTATGGTTTGGTATTTTGGAAAGTGGAAGCGGATTTAAGAACACACCAAGCTATCCACTCTTTTGGAATAATGCCATTCATTACCTTAAAGATATTGATCAAGAAGAGCGTAATTTGAAAACAGGTACGCTTATCCCTATTGGTTTTACGACAGTAACTACTCCTCTTGGTGAGTCTTTTACAAATCGTTTAATTTTGGATCAGAGTGGCTTTTATTCCTACTTTAACAAAACTGTTGCTGCAAATCTCGTTAGTTTTGATGAGAGTAATGTGAATGCAAAGTATGAACTTATTGAAGAAAATGCACAACTGAGTGAAGGAAGTGCTACTTCTAGTGAGCGTCCCCTTGCAAAAGATTTTATGCTCATTGCACTGCTTCTTGTAATCATTGAATTTATTGTTATTAAGTGGAGGGGAGATTTATGATTGAGAATATCTTGTGGATATGGGGTATTCCTATTGCATTTTTCCTCTTGATGATCTTTGTGCATACGAATGTTGTTCGTGATGATGTTCCCAAGAAACTTAGACATCTTATTTTTATTACACGATTTTTGACTATTACATTATTGCTACTAGGTCTTGCAGCTCCGTATACGCTCACGATGGATGAATCGCAAGGAGATACTACGGTTACTGTACTGTATGATTTGTCTAAGTCCATGGATGTGTATGAGGATAAGCGAGATGAGGTGGTGCAAACACTTGGCTCGCTTGATCGTGTTGATATTATTCCTATTGGAGATGGGTTCTCTAGCCCTATTGGAACATCACTGCTTAATGCGATGCTTGGCGGAGATAACATTTTGCTCGTAAGCGATGGTAATGTGAATAGTGGTAAGGATTTGCGTGATGTGCTTGCATTTGCATCAACTATTGACACGACTGTTAATGTGCTTGAACTTGAGCCTGATAAACAGGATTCATCTATTGCTATTGTTGGTCCCAAACAAGTGCTTGCAAATGTGGAAGGGACGTTCTATGTGAATGTAGAGAATGTTGGTGGAAAGGCATATGATGCTGTTGTGACACGAAATGGTCAGCAAATTCTTTCGTTTAGTTCATCTGAAGGGACTACGCGTGCACTTCCTCTTACGCTTGGTCCTGGATATCATAAACTTGAGGCAAGACTTACCACGGCTGATGATAATGTGGAAAACAATATTTTTAGAATGGTGGTACATGCACTTGATAAGCCTTCTATTCTCTATGTTGCAGATACGCCTAGTCCTGCATTTAATTTATTTGATGATTTATATGATGTTACTCGTTTAACGGTTGTTCCTGATAATTTGAATCAGTATTTTGCTGTTGTGCTTGACAATGTTGATGCAAATAAAGTTGCAAGTAAGGTTGATGCACTTCGAACATACATTCGAGACGGTAATGGCCTCATGGTTATTGGAGGAGAGAACTCATATGATCTTGGCGGATATGATAAGAGTGAACTTGAATCTATTCTACCTGCGCATGTAGGTGCTGCTGTTGTTGAGAACATAACTGAGCTCAATACGGTGTTTGTTCTTGATATTTCTGTCAGTTCGGGTCTTGCAACTGAATCATCTAATGTGATTAATGTTGAGAAGGCACAAGCCATCAAGGTATTTAATCAAATGGAGCCAGATGATTATCTTGCTGTTGTTGCATTTAATAATGAGGCGCATACTATTGTTCCACTCAAACGTATTGCAGAACAGTTTACAACTCCAGGTAAGATTGAGAAGTTACAAAATAGTGGCGGTACGTATATGGAAACTGGTCTTCTTGAGGCATCAACTATTTTAGATGGTGTTTCGGGAAATAAGAATATTATTATCTTTTCTGATGGGAAAACAAAAAATCCAGAATCAGTGATTGAGATTACCAAAAATCTTCGTAAAAAAGGGATCAATACATATGCTATGGGCGTTGGTCCTGGTACTGATGTTGCATTTATGGATCGTCTTGCAACTGCAGGCGGAGGATTATACTTGCAAGTGGGTCAAGAAGGTACACTGAGTCTTGAATTTGGTAAAGAACGTGATGATGCATCATCTCAAAGAACATTGAGTATTGTGAGCGATCAACATTTTATTACTAATAACTTAGAACTTACTGCATCCATTAATGGATACAATCAAGTTGTTCCAAAAAGTGCAGGTCAAACTTTGGTGACTACAGCAAATGGTCTTCCTGTGCTTACGGTTTGGCGATATGGTCTTGGACGTGTTGCAACGCTTTCTACTGATGGCGGGCAAAAGTGGGCAGGAGAGCTGCTTAAGAAACCAAGTAGTCAGCTTTATTCACGTAGTGCGAATTGGGTTATTGGAGATCCACGGCGTCGTCAGGCAACTCGTGTGTATATTGATGATGGCCGCCTTGAAGATAATCTTGAGGTAAGCATTATTTCAAATGTGAAACCAGAAAATACCGAGATTTCTCTTACTGAAGTTGATGTAAACTTGTATAAGGGCGTCATTAGACCTGATGAAGTGGGATACTTTAGTATATTGGGTGAACAATTTGCTGTTAATTATCCTACTGAGTATGAACATATTGAAATGAATCCTGATCTTGATAATCTTGTTGCTATGACTGAAGGTCAAGTACTTTCGCTTAATCGTCCTCAAGAGATTATTGAAAAAATTCAGCAAGATAGTGTTGTTGTTGAAGAGACAAGAAATTACTTTAGAGAATACATCCTTGGGGCTGCTATTTTGCTCTTTTTACTTGATATCTACATTAGGAGGAAATTTTCACGCACCGCAATAGTTAAAAACTAGGGAGACTAAAAATACCATGGCTTATTTAAAACGAAATATTAATTTGTTGTTACTTGTATTGTGCGTATTACTACTTGGTTTTACGCTATCCATTACATCATATTCACAAAATCAGTTTGAGACTATTACTGTGCAATATTATGATCGTGTGAATGAATATCAGAGTGTTATTGATGAACTTCAAGAGAGGGAACAGGCACTGAATACCACAAGTTTTGAACTTACACGAAAGACACAAGATACGGCAAAACTCAATGAACTCTATACGCAAGTTGAAGGGGAGCGTAATGATCTTGAGATTGCACTGCAGAATGCACAAACTGAACTTTCACAAACTAAAGCACAACTGAGTGCGGCACAAGATGATATTCGGCAAAAAGATGTAGAGATTACGTTGCTTGAGAACGATATAGAAGATTATGAGGAGTTGCTTGCTGATTTAGATGATGAGATTGATGATCAAAAAGCTGCTGCAAGTGTGAGTTGGACACAGATTGATGAAATAGTAGGAGATTTACTCAGAGTATCATGAAGAAAGGCGTTAGCGTATCAATACTAAAAGAAATCACAAAAGATATGTGGATGATTAGAGTACTGCGTGCTCTACTTGGTGCATCTATTGTGTATTTGGCTGTGTATGTGATTACAATGTTGTTTACGTTGCCTACGCTTCCTATTGCGCTTTCTTTTGCGAGTTTGTATTTTATTACTGAACTTGTTAATGCTGCATCAGTTCATCCTTTTGTTCAGGTTGAGAAGCAGTATCCTTCACTTGATGAAGAACTTCGAACGGTTCGTGACTCACTTGGTGAGGAAAATGAACTTGTTCTTGATTTGAGAAAAGATGTGTTTAAGAAAGCTAGAACGCTTATTGATATGGGTGACTTTGTTGATTTTAGGCAACTTACTGCTCGAACACTTTCTGTGTTCTTTTTGTCATTCTTAATTATTCTTATTGCATCGCTCAATGTTCGTATTGTTGATGCAGGTGAAGTGTATGATCTTGGTAAAAATTTACTTGATGATCTTCGTCAAGATACGCTTAATGCAGGACGAGAACAGTTTCAAGTAGCCGGAGGAGATAATGTATTATCTAATCGATTCAAGAAGGTTGCTGCCATGGCAGGAATTAATGCTGGGGAGAATGAAGGTGGTGATCTCTTCGGGGAGGCAGAGCTTGCCGAACTGGGCGGAGAGAGACTTACGGTAGAGATTAGGCCTACTGATTTTGAGGTCAGTCTTGATGATTTTGAAGATGTACAAAAGAAAGATTTTCAAGACGTTGCTTTTACAGGAGAGGTGGAATCATTACAATCACTTGGACTTGAAGAAACTATTAATGTTGAAGAGCAAGCTATTGTTAAACGATATTTTGACAAACTTGCACAGGAGGGAAGCTCATGACGCGCTACAAAAATGTTTATGACTCTGTGGTAAAGGAAATCCACAAGGTCGTAGTTGGACAGGATGAAATGATCGAGCAGGTAATTGTTGCCTTGCTATGTAACTCAAATGCTCTACTTGAAGGGTACCCAGGTCTTGCTAAGACGTTAACTATTAACACCTTAGCACAGGTTATGGATCTTAAGTTTAGTCGTATTCAGAATACACCTGATCTTATGCCATCAGATATTACTGGTACCTACATTATTACTGAGCAAAAAGGTGGACGGGCATTCTCTTTTCAGGAAGGACCTATTTTTGCAAATTTAGTACTTGCTGATGAGATTAATCGTGCAACACCTAAATCACAGTCTGCGTTTCTTGAAGCGATGCAGGAGAAGCAAGTTACTGTTGGTAAGAAAACGTTCAAACTTGATGATCCGTTCTTTGTACTTGCTACACAGAACCCAATTGAACAAGAAGGTACGTATCCACTTCCTGAAGCTCAGGCAGATCGGTTCTTACTTAAGATTAATTTAGATTATCCTTCTGAGGAAGAAGAAATTGAAATTGTGCAGCGATTTACTGGTAAGAAGGACCCAAGTAATCCTAAAAAGATTCTTGATAAAAAGGGTCTTAAGAAACTGCAGGAACTTGTGCGTGATATGCCAATTTCAAAAGATCTTGAGAAGGGCGTTGTAAAAATTATTGGAGCTACACGTAAGAATAAAACATTATTCCAGTATGGTGCGTCTCCTCGTGCGTCCATGTCACTTATTTTGGCATCAAAGGCACGAGCTTTGATTAAGGGAAGAGCTCACGTAAGTAGTGAGGATGTTAAGGCAATGGCAGCCCCGGTTCTTCGGCACAGAGTAATTTTAAGTTTTGATGCTGAACGAAAGGGCATGACTGTTGATGATGCGATTCAAAAGATAATCAGATGATTCAATCAGACTTTTTGGATGAGTTGAAGAAATTTAGTCTTGTGGTTAACAAGCGAGTTACTTCTAAGTATTCAGGGGAACGTAAGAGTTCCTACTCTGGTAATGGAACCATCTTTAAGGACCATAGAATCTACACACTTGGTGATAATTATAAGGCTATAGATTGGCGGGTGTTTGCGCGTACCGACGATCTCTATATCAAAGTGTTTGAGGAAGAGCGAAATTTAGATGTTCACATTATCCTTGATGCAAGTAATAGTATGCATCATCGAGGAAAGTTTGATTATGCAGGTAAAATTGCTATTGGTATGGCTTTTCTTGCGATGAAAAATAATGAGAAGGTACACTTTGCTTCTTTTGGAACAAAGGTTGAGCCGTTTAAAGGTCGTAAGGGTTTGAAACAAATTGTATCTATGATGGATCATTTTAATTCTCTTAGACCTGCTGGGCAAACCAACATCATTTCTGCACTGCAAGAATATAGTAGTTATATTAGAACAAAATCACTTGTGGTGATTGTATCTGATTTTTTGTATCCTAATGAAACGCTTGAGAAAGCATTGCATTACATTCGAAAGGGTCATAAGGTGAAGTTAGTTCAGATTCTTGATGAAGAGGAGGTTGAGATGCCACTGAGCGGTGACTTTAAGTTTATTGATTCTGAATCAAAGGTTGTGCTACGTACGTATGTGTCTAAACGTCTTCAAGAACAATACAAAGAACGACTGGAGGGGCATACTCATGAAGTTCGTGAACTTGCTGCGCTTCATGGATTTACTTTTCTTTCTTTTTCAACTGAAACGCCGTTGTTTGATAGCTTCTTTGAGCTCACTACAACATAATGGTTGATCATACGCAGGTGCAGTCACACCAGTATCATTATTTTCAGAATAGAGAGATTGATGAGCTTTACATTAGTATTGCACTTCGAACATTTGCTGTTGCACTGATTGCTATTTTTGTTCCTGTGTATTTGATTAATTTAGGTTTTTCTTTGGGAACGGTATTTTTGTATTTCATTATTTATTATGCAACGGCTACTGCCATTATGCCCTATGCTATGTTGTTTAATACGTTTGGTATTAAGAAAAATATGGCGTTCGGTAGCCTTTTTCTTATTGTATACTATTTATTTTTGACTAACATTGGGAGTATTCATTTTTCAATTGTTGCTATTTTAGGTGGCCTTTCTTCTGCATCCTATTTTGCCGGATATCACATAGAATTTAGTCATTTTCATACGAAGGGAAGCGAAGGGAAACAGAGTTCAATTATTTATGTATCTACTGTTCTTGCAGCATCGCTTGGTCCAATCATTGGTGGACTATTGATTGACAAGTTTACCTATTCTGTTGTATTTTTTGTTGCATCTGTTGTTATGGTGTGTTCTCTTATTCCATTATTTATGTCAAAAGATTACAAGATGCGTTCTTCAACGGTTGATTATGGTAAGATTTTACGATCTGATAAGTTATCCAAGGGATTTGCATATATTGCCTCTGGTTCAACACTTGTTGTTGCAGGGATTGCGTGGCCGTTGTTTATCTATACACAACTGAGCAGTGTTGTTTCACTTGGGGTGATTATTAGTATGACTTCTCTTTTGCTATGTGTATTTTCATTTTACATGGGTAAGATTATTGATGGGTCCTTTGGTAGAGTCTTTAAACTGGGAATTTGGACGTATTCTTTGAGTTGGTTCTTTCGGTTCTTACTGATTAGTCCTGTTGGATTGTTTATTGCTAATACGTATGCGTCTTTTAGTGGAACGCTTATTGAGCTGTCTATGGCAAAGATGATTTATCTTCGACGTAAGAATTTGATGAATTATTTCTTGTTTCGGGAGATCTATTTGTTTATTGGTAGAATTGGCGTTTTGATTATTGCGTATTTTGTTTTAGATTTTGTGGTGTTGTTTATTTTGGCGTTTTTATGTACGCAGTTGTATTGGTTTTTAGAAGTAAAGCAGAAGAAGTAGGTTTTGCTCTATAGCTGTACTGGCGTGTTACGAATTTCATCCATAAGTAGTTCTTCTTTATTTTTTGGAAGTGGTGGGAATGACATCCTCTTTATTTCAGATCCGTTATATGCAATTAAGTGGTTATCGTAGCCCATTGCTATTCCTTGAAGCGTATTCATGTCAGGAATGACAGAAAAACCATTAGGTGTGTGATCTACACCACTAAATACTCTTACGGTGTGATCTAGGTTTGACAACACGGCCCATATATTTTGATGTTCATCAAGTGCTGCCGTGATATCTCCGTATTTCATTTGCATGTTACCATCATATACAAATCGTCTATGTTCTGCGTCAGATGCAATATATTCAATTTGTAGATGGTTTGTTACACTTTCTTCCTGAGTTCCATCCATCATGTCAAATAATGTGCTTTTTCCTTGTGATCGCACAGGGTTACTTCTTAGAAGATATACATCCCTGCCATTTGCTACCCCTTCTAATTTAGAACCAGTGTTGTGTGTTGTAAGGTCTAGTAATGTAATTCCTCTGCCCGGATTACCCTTTGGATTTATTCGGTGTAATTTTGACTTCCACATATACCATCTTGACATTTCATCTTTAGATCTTAATGTCGTTATAACGTGTAGTTGTTCACCCAGTAACAATTTAGGCTTGATACCAAAACGCTCTTCACCTTCTTTTTCATTTACCGTATCCAATATCACTCTACCTAGCGAAAAATCTTCGCTTACTATTCTTACTCTTCCATTTTGGACTGCATACCCATTTCCTTCAAAAAAAGCAACATCAGAAATTCTTCTTTTTCCAAGATTTGCAATTCTTTCTTTTTGACTTAAATCTTTTGAAAACCAGTATAGATTATTGCCAATTTCTTTGAATTCATCTTCTTCCTTTACTTTCTCATCAATTCCACACAGGAAGCCATCATCAAAGAGATCATTCCCTGGGACTTTTCTTAGAAATGTAATAAAGGATGCTGGACAGAATTCATATGATCCTGCGCTTTGGAGTTCGAATACGTTTGGTAATGTTCTCATTGTGTATGTGTAAGATATAGGCATATATTAATTTAATTGTAGTTCTGTGCATTTATTACCCACAACATAAAGTTTAAATACTCTGTTTCTGGTGTAATTGTATGGACATGAAAGAGCTTTGTGCAATGGCAACCATCCTTCGCAAGGACTCCATTGAGATGACTACGGCTGCGGGATCTGGACACCCCACAAGCTGTTTGTCGTGTGCGGATGTGATGAGTGCCCTCTTCTTTCATGCCATGTCTTATGATACTTCTGATCCACAGAATCCAAATAATGATCAGTTTATTTTGAGTAAGGGACATGCGGCACCTATTTTGTATGCTGCATTGTCACATGCTGGGTGTATTGATGATGATTTACTGGGTTTGCGTTCATTTAAGAGCAGGCTTGAGGGGCATCCCAATCCTCGTTCTTTACCTTGGGTGAAGGTGGGAACGGGTTCTTTGGGTCAAGGTCTTTCTATTGGTCTTGGTATGGCACTTGCTGCACGTGAACAAAAGCGTAAGTATATGACGTATGTGTTGCTTGGTGATGGTGAGATTGCTGAAGGGTCAGTGTATGAGGCACTTGAACTTGCAAACGAGTATGGTGTGAATAATTTGTGTGCTATTGTTGATGTGAATCGTCTTGGACAATCTGGTCCTACGATGATTGAGCATAGAATGAAGGTGTATAAGAAACGGTTTAGTTCATTTGGTTGGGATGTGATTGTTGTAAATGGTCATAGTATGCGGGCTGTTGTTCGCGCTCTTGATAAGGCAAAGAGTAGTAAGAAGCCAACGTGTATTCTTGCTAAGACGTACAAGGGATATGGTGTTTCGTTCTTGCAAGATAAGGATGGGTGGCACGGTAAGTCACTGAGCTTAGAGGAAGCTGGAGAAGCATACAAGGAACTTGGTATGGCCGTTGCACCTCATATGAAAATTAAGCGTGTGAAGAAAGCCAAAGGTATTGATGTGCGGGCTGTGAAGTTGTCCTGTAATTTTAAGAAAGGTGATCTTGTTGCAACACGTGATGCGTATGGTGTTGGTCTTAAACTACTTGCTAAGAAGAGTAAACATCTCATTGTTACTGATGGGGAAGTTCGAGGAAGTACTCGTGCAGGTAAAATGCTTGATGTTGCTCCCGATAGATTTTTTGATGGGTATATTGCTGAGCAAAATTTAGTTGGTCTGAGTCTTGGGCTTGCATGCCAGGGACATCCCGTGTTTACATCTACTTTTTCTGCATTTTTTACTCGGGCGCATGATCAGATTCGTATGGGTGCTCTTTCGTTAGTTAATTTGAACTATGTTGGTTCACATGTGGGCGTATCTATTGGCGCTGATGGTGTTTCACAAATGGCTCTTGGTGATCTTGGGATGTTTCGTTCATTTCCTGATATGAAAGTGGTGTGTCCATCTGATGCTGTGAGTACGGTTAAATTACTTGAGCAGATGCATAATGATCCAGGTCAATGCTATATGCGAACGGCTCGTCCAAAGACGCCTGTTTTATATGGTAATTCTGAAAGCTTTCCTATTGGGACGTTTAAGATTGTGCATAGTTTGCCAAAACCTAAAGCGTTGATTTTGGCTATGGGTGTTACGGTTGCTGAAGCCTCTGAAGCGTTTAAGGAACTGAAGAGTTCTGGTGTGAACACTACAGTGCTTGATTGTTATTCACTCAAACCCTTTGATGATAAGAAGTTGCAACGGATGGCAAAAGGTGTGAAGAAAATTGTTGTGGTAGAAGATCATTATGAACAAGGCGGTCTTGGTGAGCGTGTGTTTAGAAGTCTTAGTGGCATGAAGGTCGATATTGTGCATTTGTATGTGCATGGTGTTCCACATTCTGGTAGTGGTAGAGAACTACTTGGTGTGTATGGTATTGATAAGGATGCTATTGTGAAGGCTGTTAGGAAGTAGGAGTTAATCATTTGTTTAGTTCTTCTTCAATTTTTTCAAGATTTTGTCTTTTCTTTTCAGAAAAGAACATAAAAAACCATCCTGCAAGAATTAAACCCAGGGATTGGTATGGAGATTCTCCAGTGAATAAAGTGACTATTCCCCCCGTTAAAAGACCAATGCCAATTTTATCATAATATCTATAGCTTGCATTATGAGACTTTATTATGTTTTCAGTATTAAATTCACCATACATTAATTCATTAACCACGGCAATAATTATTGCAATGAAGATACTAATTAAACCAAAAAAAGCTAAACTAATGTTGTAATTCCGAAAATCAATACTGTAATTTATGAAATTATAAAGTATAATGAAAATGGTTCCGACTATTAAAAGTGTTTTAGCAAGTTCATTATAAAAATCAAATCTCTTTTTCATAGATCTGCTAATAATATCTAAAATATAATTTTTTCCCTACACCACTTCAACAATTCGTACGTGATCGCCTCTGCCTTCGTATTTTACTTCGATGATTTTACCAGCAGGGTAGCAGAGCTCTGGAACTTCGTCGCCTGTTTTATTGATGGTTTTGATATCTTCTACAAATCCGCTTCTTAATATGAGATTGCTGTCAAACAAGAAGAGGTTGTCTGTATCTGTTCCTGCGTAGGATTGAATTGGGATTTTTGTGGAAAGTGCGTGGTCTGTTACATAGCATACTTCACTTACACCTAAAGGAACTCGGTATTCGAATACTTGTGTTGTTCCTCTCAGGCGCTTTATTTGTGATGCGTCATTTTGTACGTCTTGGATGAATCTAGTCATTTCTACTTCAGAACTGGTGTCTGATAGTTTTGAAATTGCCATGTAACCAAAGAGCATCACTAAGCCCATGATTATTGCAACAAGAATGAAGACAAATACCATATTTGTTTGGCCTTTTTGCATGTTGTTACTCTCATTTACGACATTTATAAATGTTGTTCTCAATTTTGCATTACATGCTAAATCTTTATAAAATTAGATTGGCTCTTTTTTAGTCTATGAAACACTATATCATTGCAATTATGGCCATTATTGCGATTCTGATGGTAGGTTGTACGCAATCACAACCGGTACCCGTTTTTGATACAACTACTTCAGATGACAGCAGTGATGACAATGATCAGCTACAGGCTCTACAAGAGCGGCTAGATCAGTTGGAAAGAGAAAATCAAAACCTCGAAAGAGCGCTAGACGATGAAAGAGACTCATCAAGTACTGTTGACCAACAGGTAAGTAACGATGTTGATGATACAGCAGATTATACTAGAGCTGATACACAAGATAAGTTTGATGCTTTTATTGAAGATGAATCAGATGTTCGATTCAATGATCTTGATTGTGAACTAGGTCTTGAAAGTATTGCTGAAGATTTCTTTGCAGATCTTGGCGATAGAATTGAAGATTACGAAACCGTTCTAGAAGACGGTGTTGAAGAAGATCTTGATACACTAGAAGAAGATCTTGAAGATTTTCAAGCAGATCTTAGCGATATTAACTGGGATAGTGACCTTGAATCATCATCCACAAGTGGCATTACAGGTAACTACCAAAATGTAAGTGCAATTCTTGCACGAGCAGATACATTCTTCAATGATACCTACAGTGCTATTGATGATGTTCGAACTGAAATTGATAACGCAAAAGATTCACTTAGTGATGAAGATGATTACGAAGATGCAGCAGATGATATCGACAATATTGTTGATGAACTTGATGATCTTGAAGATTCATTAAATGATCTTGCTGCAGAAATTAGTGATATCGAAAGTGCAATTGATGACGACTACGAAGATAACGCAGATGATGTTAAAGACGTAGAAGAAGATGTTGATGCACTTTCATCTGATATTAGCAGAATGCAAGATGATCTTGATGATCTAAGAGACATTGTAGAAGATCTTGCTAACGCATATGAAGATGAAGACGATACACTAAAAGAATTTGAGGTACTTTGCCGATAAATTCTTTCTTCTTATTTTTTCTTTTATTTCTTTCTTGTAAACGGTGCGTTTACGTTATATAAGATTACTAAACCAAGCACAAAGAATACGAGTACGCTAAAGAGTGCTGCTTTGATGTTTACTGAAACAGAGAGGATACCAAAGACGACTGGTTGGATGCCTCCTAACTTTTCGGTGAGTCCTTGAAAACCAAGTAATTCTGCGAGTTTATTTTTTGGTGCAAGATCAATCATCAGTGGTCGTGTTGCTGTCCAGGTTCCACCAAGGATTGCGCCACCTACCAATCCTACGATGTAGTAGGTGAGTAGTTCTGTTTGCACGATCATGGCAAGTAATGCTGCTATCCAAATGATGAGAATGGTTACAAGTGTATTCTTTGGTCCTATGACATCAGTCATTCTGCCAAAAATAAGTGATCCTGCTCCTGCAGTAAGCGCCATTGCGCCCAGTATCCAAAAGAATTCTTGTATACCTATGCCAAAAGATTCTCTTCCAAATCTGAAGAGGAAGATGATAAGCGTGTTTGCAGCACCTACATAGGTGAAAGATGCGAGAAGGAATAGCCAGATGTTCTTGTGTTTTTTTGCATCAGTGAGTGTTGATTTTATTTCTTTGATAGCTATTTTGAATCCGTTTTTGTGTGACATCTGTTTGACATATTTGTCCTTTACACCAAAGAAAAGGAAGAGTGAGAATACAAAGAAAAATGCTGCTGTGAACATGAAGATTGCTCGTACTGCGGTGATGTTTACATCCCAGTTCATTTGTGAAAGTATTATTGCACCGATAAGTAGAGATAGAACTGTTCCCATGTACCCAAATGCTGTTCCTATTCCTGATGCTGAACCGATTCTTGATGGTTTTACGATGTCTGGTAAGATACTGTCATATATATCAAGTGATGCGTGATAGAAAAGGTTTGCAAAAAGTCCTAACACGATTGCCCAGAAGAGATTTCCATAGGAGATTGCAAGTGTTGCTGCTATACATATGAGTGTAAAAAGTACTATGTAGGTTCGTTTTACTTTTGTTGCATCAGACATGCCTCCTGCAATGGGTACGATGATTGCTGATAGGACTAATGAGAGGCCCATGGCAAGTCCTACGTGAAAATCTGTTCCACCAAGGAATTCTGTAATGAGTAGTGGGAAGAAAATAGTGATGATTAATGCGGAAAATGCTGTGTTTCCTAGGTCATAGAGTGACCAATAGAAGAGTTTACGATTGCGCATCGTTATTTTTGGTAAAAGAGGTATATAAATGTATCTTCTGTTTGCTTGGTAGGACTTACTCTTTTGGATCGACTGCTCAGTCCTGAAAGGTCAGAGACACACCCTGTCCACCTGCGCTTTGCTTGGTAGGACTAGTCTTTAGGATCGACTGTGAAGAGCACATTATCGCCATCGACATCAAAGAGTCCGAGTCTTGCGCCTGCATCAAGCCAGCCGTGTGCGTAGTTGAGAGCTGCAAATGCGTTGATGAAGTCATTTTTTTCTTCAAAGTGCTTTGCGTCTGAAAAGTAGCGTGATGCCATGTCAAAGAAGTCTTCTGCTTTTTCCTTCCAATCAAATGTTCCACTTTCTGTGAGCTTTACTTTTTTGAGGGCTCTTCCTGTCACATCGAAGTATTTGTCTAGTTTTTCTCGTGTAATCTCTTGCATACAAACATTTAAATAGTGTTTTTATAAAAAACTTACTGAGGTGATACAGTATGAGTTTTGAACCAATTGAAGATAAACGAGATATGGTATGCACAATTGCTGCTGTTCTGTTAATTATTGTTGGTGTACTTTCATACCTTGGCATCACGGTTCCGTATTTAGTGCCTGTTGTTGCAGTGCTCTTTATTGTGGGTGGTCTATTTGGTATCTTTGACGCATTTAGTGTTGATGGTACTGCAAGACTAATCTACATTGCATTGTTTCTGGTACTAGTGGTTATGGGTCTTAGTCAATTTATGGCAATTCCTGTAATTGGAGACGTGCTTGGTCTTGCGTTTGTGGGTACTACACATTTAGTAGTGAATGCTATTGTAGCAATTGCATTGCTTGCAGCTGCATTTCAAAGTTTCTAGATTTTTTGTTTTATTTTTTCTTTTTTATGAGGTAGCTTTTTAAAGGGTCATTTAGTTCATGGTGTTCATGACTCAAGACAATACACACATTGGTGCTCTTGTAGAAGAGTGCGATTGTTTGGATATAGAAGAATGTATGGAATACTGTATTCGACCTAAACAACCCGTTAGCGAGGGAATTACTGGTCCTTGGAGATCTATTGATCACCCATCAACCGAATATCTGCCAACTAATGATCGAGCAATGTCACAAGATATCTATCTGGGATAATTTTATTCTTTAGAAGATTCTTTAGGGAATTGATAGAATACTTTTGATATTTCTACTGCGAGTCCCTTCTCGTTTTTCATAATGCTCGCTGATGACATTTTTGCGGTTCCTAGTGCTACGAGTTCATCTTTGAGTGTCATGATCGCTACTTGCTGATCTGGTTCTATGATATCGTAGAGTTTTACAATTCCTGGGACGTTTAAATCAACGCCATGAGTGAGTGGTTTTACTGCAGTGTCATGGATCCAGATTTTTGGTAGGTGTTCTACTGCTGTTTCCATGGGTTGTAGAATTTTCATTAATGGTTTGCTGTCACCTTCTTTGTGATAGTGCATGGCATCTGCAAGATCTTGGAGCGTGACAATGGTTTCTTCTGTAAATGGACCTGCTCGTGTTCGTCTTAGAGACTGCATGTGCGCTCCACAGCCCATTCTTTGCCCAAAGTCATGAATGTATTTTCGAATGTAGGTTCCTGCTTGTGTTCCTACTCTAAATAGGATGTCTTGTCCATCAATTTCTAGAATTTCTGCATAGTAGATGGTTCGTTTTCTCCATGCACGTTTGACAGCAGATTTTTTTGGAGGTAGTTGATCGATGGTTCCGATGTACTCATCAAAGGTCTTTCTGATCTCTTCTTCTGATTTTTCTGCGTGTAGGTGCATAATGGCAATGTACTCTTTTCCTGCGGTGAGTAGTGCTTGCACAATTCGTGTTGCTCGTCCAAATGCCATTACGAGTACGCCGGTAACTCCAGGGTCGAGTGTTCCTGAGTGCCCTGCTTTTTTGGTTTTGAGAATACGTTTGGTAAATTCTGCTGCTTGGTGAGAGGTTGGCCCTGATGGTTTGTCGATGTTAACAATAGCACCTTCTAGGAGTTCATCTGCTGTTCTCTCTTCTGGCCGTTTACCTAGTTCTCCCTTTGCTTCTTGCTTTGTGAGAATGGTGAACTGCTTTTCTTCATATGGGAATGGCATTGTAGGTGGATTATCGTTGGTTTACATAAAAAGGTTTAGATCTACGTCAAAATATTTGGGAAAGCATTCTTTCTTTTTTTGGTATTCGTCTTTTGCAAATGAGGAGTAATCAATCCCTAGTGCTTGGATTGGAAATTTTACTTTTGTTGTTTGTCCTATGTCTTCACTAAGATAGCAATGTAGTGGTAATCCTAATGTGTGGTAAGCAACGGCTCTTGTGTGTCCACCATCAAGTAATGCAACGTCTCCATGCATCAGTATTGGCTCGGGATCAAGATAGTATGCCCCTTGAGATTGTAATCGATCAAGAATAGGTATTGGAGGTAGTTGATCTCCATTACGTATTGCTTTTATGAGTGCTTCTAAGCAGAATCCATTTACAGATGTTTGAAATCCAATTACTTTGTAGTCAGCTAGTGGTATTTGAATTGTTGTGTGCTTGTTTGGGTCATACATGTGTTAAGAGAATTGAGATGATATTAAAAAAATGAGTGAAAAAACAATTACTGTTTTTCAGTTGTTTTCTGCAGTTCTGCAACTTTTTCTGCTTTTTCGTCTTGAGCTGCGTTTTCAGCTTCTTTTGCAACTGCTTTTTCTTCAGCTTTTACTTCAGGTGTTGCCTTAGGAGCTGATGTTTCTACTGCTTTTTCATCTGCTTTTGATTCTGCTGGAACGTCTGTTGATTCCTTTTCTTCTTCTTTAGCAGGTGCTTTTGCAGCAGCTTTTGATTCTGTTTTTGGTTTAGCTTCTTTCTTTTCAGAAGCAACAGGTGCAATTCCTTCAAGATTTGCCATTACTTTTCCTTCCTTGTCTTTTACTGCATCAACAGTAATTTTACCAGGAGGATTTCTAGAACCGTTTTTCCATAGCAGTAAGTTCAGTTCTTTTCCAAGCTTTACATTGTCTGACTTCATGTGTTTTTCAAGGAAAGCTCGAACTGCTTTAACTGCTCTGTTTGTTCTCTTTTGGCGTGTTGCCTTTTGAGATTCTTTTCTGATAGGAATTGTGTATGTTCGTTTAAGTTCGTCTGCCATCTTTACTGTTTGGTTTTACCCCGTCTCCAGTGTCTTTTTACGGATGTGTGTCTTCCAGGGTGTACCTTTTGACCTTTACCATACATTTTCAAAACGGTCCAGAATGGAGCCCAACGGGTTTGCCGTCCTGCTTTGATAAGCCGTTTTTTTCGTGAATAGTGAACAAATCGTGCCATTTTATTTAGCCACCTTATTGATTAGTGCTTTTCCTTCAGCAGTGATTGCTCGGCCTTTGTGTGCGCCTTGCTCAACTTGTTTTACTAGCTTTGCTGCTTCAAGTTGCTGAAGTACTTTACGAATGATATTTCCAGATGCTTTTCTTTGTGCTTCTGGCTTTACGCCTCGGTTCTTTCTACCACCGTATTTGGTTCGTAGTTTACTTACACCGATAGGTCCTTTGATTGCAACTACACGTAGAACAGATGCTGCTCGTGTTTGCCACCAATCATCTGCTACAGGAGGTCGTTGTTTGTGATTACCTGTTTTACAAAATGCTGCCCACTCTGGAGCGCTTATTTCTTTAATGTTTTTTAGCTCGTCTGCAAGTGCAGAGATTAAAACGTTTGGATTTTGTTTCTTAACTGATACCATTTATTATCCTCAGACTCTTCAGAAAATCAGGTCCGTTTATAAATGTTACTGATGCCCTTAGGCGTCATAATTGGCAAATACTGCATCCTGGAACTCTTTCTGAGAGCAATAAGCTTAAATAGGTGAAAAATTGTAGGGTGTCATGATTTCATTGCATGCTCTTCGTGAACAGGTACACACTATTCCTTCTGTTGAGGAGGCAATTTCTCGTGTGCAATCTGAGATTAAGACGTATGTTGAGGAAACGCAAGATGAGGGAATGGTTGCTCATTACTTGCAATTATCTCGGTTATTTGCTGAACTTTGCACGCATGAGCAGACGACTGAGCGACTGCAGAGTTTAGTGTCTGGCATTGGTTCTCTTCGTGGCGCTCTTGTGGTTGATGATGCAAAAACGGCTATGAAACTGGTGCAGAAACACTCTAGTGATGGGAAACTGAGTGCTTTGGTGCAGCGATCTCGTGATTTTCGAGGAGAAATTAGAAAATTGAAAGGCTTTGAAGATACGTTGCCACAATTAACATTGCTTCGAAAAGATTTGAAAGCAATTCAAGATCAGCAGTATCAACTTGTGAAAGCAGGTTCTGTTAAATTTCTAGAATTGAGTAGACGCGCTCTGCAGTGATTCTAGGAAAACCAGTGACTGGATTTTACATTAAATCGGTTTCCTGACATTCTGGAATGATGTGGGTCAGTTTCTAAATGATCTATTGCAATGCCAATACTAAGTGCATCGCTTTCGAAATCAGGATTTTCTTCCATTACAACTGTTCTGTACTGAACAATACTCATTTTGTTTGCACGCATTGAAGTATCATAACCACCTATTGTTATTACCATTGGGTTTGGTGCTTCACCCTTTCCTTTTTCATGATTATACATTCGCATGGCATACATCTCTTGAAGTGCTACCGGAGATGGAATCGGTTTTCCACTTTGTACTACGATAGATAGTATTGGAAACGTTTCTTCCATGTTTAAATTGCCCATTGAATGACTTGTTGTTTTATTTGATGCAGTTAGATCTAATTCCACCATGGATGCTTCCTTAACTAGACGTTCTATTTCACCATCTATTTTTTTTGCCTCTTCTTCAGGCATGTTTGATTTTATTCTTAGGAGTGCTGATTTTGCTTGAGCTGTTGCTTGATGTGCATAAGAAATATTTTGATTAGGATCAAGCATATATACTTCACTTTTTCCACCAATGTGTGAAAATGGATGGTACATGATACCTTGATTATGTGAAAAGAACGCTTGCATGCCATGTACTCGTTTGGTTTTTTTCGTCCTTTGAATGAGTGTTTTTATTGCATATACTACTTCGGGACTTTCTAATTCATCAAAAATGCTTCTTTGTGCAAAGGTCCCTTCTTGGTGTACCATGAGCGGATCCATATTTGTTTTAAGGAAGTATCCTTTTGTAAGATCGTGTTCTGTTGCAAGTTTTTGCCCCGATTCATCTTTTTGGGCAAGTTTTTTGACAAATTCTCCAAGATCAATAATCATAATGAAGGCAAAGAAGTAATGAGCATTTAAAAAGGATCGTGCTATCTATGTGATAAAATATATAAACGTCTCTTTGGTTGTAAACGTCATGAAATACGACTTCAAGGTGATCGAAGAGGCATCACATGCATTCTGGAAGCAACATGACATCTACAACAAGGTGAAGATGGCAAAGAAGGGCGGTAAAAAGTTCTTCTTTTTGCAAGGTCCACCATATACTTCTGGAAATATTCATATTGGTCATGCATGGAATGCGGCTTTGAAGGATATGGCACTTCGTTATAGACGTATGCAAGGTTTTGATGTATGGGATCGATGGGGCTATGATATGCATGGTCTTCCAACTGAGAATAAAGTACAGAAGAAACTTGGTCTTAAGACAAAGGAAGATATTATTGCGTATGGCCTTGATAAGTTCCAAAAGGAATGTTATGATTTTTGTATGACATATGCAAAAACGATGAATGAAGATTTTACGAATCTTGGACTTTGGGTTGATTATGAGAATGCATACTTGCCCATTACACCATCATTTATTTCAGGTGAGTGGGCCTTGATTAAGAAAGCTCACACTTCTGGACGTTTGTATAAGGGTAAAAAAGTAATGACGTGGGATGCTGAGACAGAAACTGCTCATGCAAAACACGAACTGGAATATGAAACGGTTACTGATACCTCCATTTATGTGAAGTTTAAGGTTGCTGAAAGGGATGAATTTCTTGTTATTTGGACAACAACACCTTGGACTATTCCATTTAACATGGGTGTTATGGTAAATCCTACTAAAGAATATGTTCGCGTAGATGCTTCTGGTGAAACATGGATTGTTGCAAAAGATCTTGTTGAGAGTGTAAGTGAGGTTGCTAAACAAGAACTTACTATTAAAGAGGAATTCTTAGGTAAAGCACTTGAAGGTGTAAAATATATTCACCCACTTAAAGATAAAATTCCTGCATTTGCTGAAATGAATTTTGAAAAGTTACATACGGTGTTACTTTCAGAACAATTTGTTGATACCACTTCAGGTACTGGACTTGTGCATTGTGCACCTGGATGTGGTCCTGAAGATTATGAAGTGGGTCGTGCGTATGGTCTTGAAGCATTTAACTATGTGAATGAACAAGGCGTGTTTGAACATATGGGCGCTCTTGATGGTCTTCGTGCAAAAGTTGATGATCAACAATTTATTGATAAGCTTAATGAGGTTGGCGCTCTTGTTGCAAAGAGAAAGATCACACATGAGTATCCGCACTCATGGAGAAGTCACAAGCCAATTATTTTTAGAACAACAGAACAGTGGTTTATGAAAGTGGAAGATCTTCGTGAGAATTTACTTTCACAGAATAAGGCTGTTGAGTGGAATCCTGATATTATTAACAACACGTTTGAAAGTTGGATTGGTAATCTTAAGGACAATGCGATTACACGTCAACGATTTTGGGGTTGTCCTGTTCCTATTTGGGAAGATGAAGATGGTAATGTGGAAGTAATTGGTTCTCTTGAAGAGCTTAAGCAAAAAGCGATTACTCCTGTGCCTGAAGATTTACATATTCCGCACATTGATAGTGTTAAGTTAAAGAGTTCTTCTGGAAAAGAGATGACTCGTGTTCCAGATGTACTTGATGTGTGGCTTGATGCTGGTTCTGTGTCATGGAATGCTCTGAACTATCCTCATGAAACTAAAGACTTTGATGAGTTGTTTCCTGCTGATTTAATTATCGAGGGTGCTGATCAGGCACGATTGTGGTTTACGATGCTGCAAATTTGTAGCGCTATTATGTTTGATGAAACAGCGTACAAGAACGTATACTCACATGGAATGATTCTTGATTTTAATGGAGAGAAGATGAGTAAGTCCCTTGGGAATGTTATTAGTCCTAATGAAGTGATTGACAAAGTAGGCGCTGATGTCTTTAGGTATTATGTGTGTGAAACCACACCTGGTCAAAATATTAACTTTACTTGGGATGAACTTACACTTAAGCAACGTAATATGAATGTGCTGTGGAATATGCACAATTATTTACTTGATTTACATGCACATCTTCCTTTGGGTGAACCTGCTGAGAGAGATGTTGAAGAACGCTACATCATTAGTAGGCTAAATAGTACTATTAAGAGCGTTACTGAAGCGTATGACAATAATCAATTTGATAAAGTGTCAAAACGTATTGAAGACTTTTATTTAGATCTGAGTAGAACCTACATCCAACTTGTTCGTGATAAGGCAACGGTTGGAACTGATGAGGAGAAACTACTGGTGTATGATACGCTTCGTAAGTGTATTGATGGCGTACTTCGTATGCTTTCTACTGTGTGTCCTATGACGTGCGAGCAGATGTATTTGAATTTGAAAAAGGTGTATGCTGCTGATGAAGAGAGTGTTCACATGCTCCCATGGCCTAAGGCTGATGAAAGTCTCATTGATGAACAACTTGAAATGGAGATGGATGTGTTTGGTTCTCTTCTTCAAGCAGGTCTTGCTGGACGTGAAGAAGCAAAACTGGGTCTGAGATGGCCAATTAAGCAACTGATTATTGAAAGCAGTGATGCAAGCGTTGTTGATATGATGCAACATGTTGATGGACTTATTCGAAAACAATTGAATGTGAAAAATATTGCACTTGTTGATGCACTTGAAGGTGTTTCTTATAACGTGAAGGTGAATCATAAAACACTTGGCAAGAAATATGGCAAGGATCTTCCTAAAATCATTCAAAACATTGGTGAGGGCGAGCCGCATGAACTGTATGCAAATATTGTTGGAAGTGGTAGCTTGACAATTGATGTTGAGGGAACTGAATTTGTTATTGAAAAAGATGATTTGATCTTTGATAAGCAAGCGCCTGAACATTTGAAAGGGAGTTCATTTAGTTTAGGTAATGTGTATGTTGATACAACTCGAACGCCTGAACTTGACGCTGAAGGGTATGCGCGTGAAGTAATGCGACGTGTGCAACAACTGCGTAAAAATGATGGTCTTGAGCGAAAGGATAGAATTAATTTACATATTAAGACAGATCTTGAAGGATTTGATTTGTATTCAGAACATATTAAAGATAAATGTGGTGTTGCACAGTTGGTTATTGGATCAGGTGATGCTTCCTACATGCCAAAAGATACGTTTGAAGTTAAAGGTAAGACGTTTGGTCTAAGTTATGATATTGTGCAGTAAGTATGAAAAACACATACTTTAAATACTGCTAATAACATTTAGGTATAATGGCACAAAAAGTGAGCAAAGATACACCGATTGCGGAGATTACGCTGCGTAAATATGAGCGTCCGGATGGTGTTGAAGGTCGTGAACTGGTGCGTAAATTATGTCTTTCTGTTGGGCTTTTGCAGCCTGGCGATTCTCGTGATGTGATTGTTGATATTTTACATGTACTGCTTGATGCACAGAAGAAAAAATTGTTACTTAATTCTGAAGAAATTCGGTATGAGGTTACGAAGAATCGTAAAAAAAGAAAATTACCTATGCTAGGTATTGCAAGTTCTAATATTCGAAGGCAACTACTTCGACTTCGGGATTTGTTTATTGTTGAGAAAGTTGCGAATCAGTATCGTATTAATGAAAATGAATCTCTTGATAATATTTTTAAGGAAAAAATTAAACGCTATTATTTGACAAGTATTACTGAGCGTGTTGAAGAGTATGTGAAAGCCATTTCACAGATGCAAAAAAAATGAAGCCTGTGTATGAACCGCGGGAAGATTCTTATCTGTTATTGAAACATATCAAAGAGTTTGCCAAGGGACGTATTTGTGATATGGGAACCGGCAGTGGTATTTTAGGTGAAGAGGCACGTAAATTTGGTGAAGTGGTGTGTGTTGATGTGAATCCTGCTGCACTTGAAGAAAGTAAAAAGAGAAATGGCGATGGTGCTACGTATGTGCTTTCTGATTTGTTTAGTGATGTATCTGGTAAGTTTGATTTGATTATGTTTAATACTCCATACTTGCCACAGGACGAGCATGATATTGAAGATGTGGGCATTTATGGTGGGAAGGAAGGGTATGAAGTGATTGTGCGATTTTTAGAAGAGGCTAAAGATCATTTGAATTCTGGTGGCGTTATTTTAATGTTATTTAGTTCGTTTAGTAAGCCCGATGTTATTTGCAAGAAGATGGATGAACTTGGGTATTCGTATTCTGTGCTTGATCAGGAGCATGTGAGTTTTGAGGATTTATTGTTGTATAAGGTGTGGCTATGAAGATTAGTGGCGTTACACAGATTACATACTTGGCAAAGGGTTCTCGCGGTCTTGTGTATACTGGAGTGTTTCGTGGAAAGAAGGTTGGTATTAAGGCACGCAACCCCACGTCAAAGGCATCACTTACGCTTGCAAAGGAAGCATCTATGCTGCAAAAGGTAAATGCACTTGGCATTGGTCCTACGTTCTTGCGTCTTGGAAAGCATTATGTAATGTATGTGTTTGTTGAAGGGGTGCATATGGATGTGTGGGAGAAGACGGCAACTGATGTGCAAAAGAAACGTGTGTACAAGCGATTGTTTGCGCAGTGTTATGCGATGGACAAGATGGGACTGAATAAAGAAGAGATGCTTCGTCCGTATTCTAATGTAATTATTACAAAGGGCAATATTCCTGTGCTGATTGATTTTGAGCGAGCTCATTTTAGTGAGCAGCCAAAGAATGTGACGCAGTTTGCATCCTATGTGATTAGTAAGTGTGGATTTAATAGTCTTAAGAAGAAAGAACTTTATAAGCTCAGTTCGCTGTATAAGCCAAATCCATCAAAAAAAATGTTTGATGAGCTTGTAAGAAAATGTCTACAGTAAATAACACTCATATTGATCAAAATTTTGTAGATAGAAGAACTAAGCGTCTTTTTGTGTGCCATGCTAAGAAGTTTATTTTTGCTGAAATACCAAAAGCAGGTTGTAGTTCTCTTAAATATGCCATTTTACAGCATGATTTTCCAAAGCGTCTTACTAAAAACATTGACCAGATTCATAATCGGGTTGGTTATTATTTTAGTAATCCCAATGTAATTTCAACAGATGATTTAAATCTTGAAAAATTTAAAGATTATACCACTTTCATAGTGTATCGAGATCCTGTTAAGAGGTTTTCTTCATTTTATAATGAAAAGATATGCTCAGATAGAACTAAATCAGTGTTTGTTGAAGATAATCATGCAAAAGGAATGAGTCCCATGCAGGTTCTTGATTTAGTTAAGAAGGAATTTCAAAAACCAATCCATAGACAAGAACCTCATGTTCGTAAACAGATTCTATCTCATACTATACCTTTTGATTATGTGGTTGATTTAGGTGATCTTAATATGTTCATGAAAGAAAAGTTTGATGTTAGTCTTAAGGTATTAAATGCTAAGAAAAAGAGATATAGACTTACTGAGAAAGAAGCAGAGAGAGTAAAAGAGATATATGCTGATGATTATGCTATCAAGGTAACTTATCATCCGAAAACTGAAACTTTTTTTTCTCGTATACTAAAGAAGTTATTGAATTAAGTTGATGTTTTGATTGATCACTGTTGGGTTCATGCCAATTAATTCATCTGTGAAGATAGATTGTGGTATTGGATTGTAAAGATAAATTTTCTTTTTCATTCTCCATGCAGTGTAGATTTCAAGAAATGTTGCGCCACCAATGTAGTTTTGCTGTCCGTTTTTTTCAAGATTGAGAATTAATGCTGCATCCGTTGGGGCGATGTTTTCTTCGTCTTTTCTGAGCATGGCTTTTTTCCATTGTTGATGCTCTTCTTTTGACATGGATTTAAAGCGTTCTTCTTGCATGGGCTCTTCGTAGCTGTTTGGCAGGGTTACTTCGTGCCCGTTTGCTTCAAGTTGCTCTTTTATTTCTGGAATGTGTTGGTAGAAATGTTTTGAGCAGCCAATGAATATCTTCATTTTTTCTTAGATTTCTTGAGTTCTTTTTCAAGACCAAGCTTTTCTAGGAGTTCTTTGTACCTATTTCTAATGGTTACTTCAGTTACGCCTGCAACATCTGCTACTTCTCGCTGTGTTCTTCGCTCGTTGTGAAGAAGTGCTGAGACATAGAGTGCTGCTGCTGCAATTCCTGTTGGTCCTCGTCCTGAGGTAAGTTCTTTCTTTTGTGCTTGTTCTAGCACTTTGATTGCACGTGATTGTGCTTCAGGACTGAGCTTTAGTGCACTTGCAAATCTGCTAATGTAATCAACAGGATTTGATGGTAAGATACTAATCCCTAGTTCTCTTGTGATAAAACGGTATGTTCGTCCGATTTCTTTTTTATCAATATTTGATGCTTCTGAGAGTTCATCAAGTGTTCGTGGCACTTCGTGACGTCTACATGCTGCATAGAGTGCTCCTGCTGCAACGCTTTCCATTGATCGTCCTCGTACGAGTCCTCGTTGTACTGCAAGGGTGTAGATTCTTGCTGCTTCTTCTTCTACCGAAGCTGGGAGTCTTAGATAGGAAGATACTCGTTTTAATTCAGATAATGCAAGTTTAAGATTTCGTTCAATAGCCGTTGAGATTCTGTACTGCCATTTTCTTAGACGCATGAATTTATTTCGGGATTTTTGTCCCATAGAAAATAAGTCGCCACGTTGACCAATTTCTGTCCCAAGACCTCTGTCATATTGTGTATAGGTCATTGGCGCGCCTGTTCTTCGCTTTTTATCAGCATCAGCGCTGTCGCCTTCGGTCCATTCCTGACCAAAGTCAACCATTTTTTCTTCTATTACAAGACCGCAGTCTCTACAAGCGATTTCACCTTTTTCTCGATTAATCGTTAGATTTACACTACTACATTCTGGACACTTTCTAATATATTCTCTACTCATACTGTGCTTCCCCCCAGTTGCACCCATAAACTATATATATGAGATCGTGCCTTAGTTTATAAAGATTACGTATTTCTTGGTGTTTTTTTGCCGTTTATGACCCCTATTTCCGATACTACTGGTAATAGCAGGAGTTTCTATATTGTTGTTTATGTCAATTAGATTTAAATAGGGGAGTTGTCACCCAATGTAAATACGCTTATGCCGTGATCGCATAATCTGGTATTGCGCCGGTCTTGAAGGAACATCCTAGAGAACCGGTTTCCGAAAGGATATCCCGGTTCAAATCCGGGTCACGGCGTTTCTTTTCTAAAGGATTTGAACCTCCGGTTCATCCTCAAAAATCTTTAATTTTTGGTACCTCGCTCATTTCATTTGCAAGGAATCCGGGTCACGGCGTTTCTTTTCTCATGATAAACCATACTTAGGTCCACGTCCAGGGTATGTTGAGCATCCTAGAAAAGAATAATTGATTGATTCTTATAAAGATATTTTCCTCATAATAATATTTATATACGTCTTTTCTTGTGATTTTTTGTTACTATGATGAATTACATGGATATTGCAATTGAAGAATCAGTAAAGGGCGTTCATAAAAACCACGGTGGTCCTTTTGGGGCCGTAATTGTCCATAAGGGAAAGATTATTGCAAAGAACCACAATAGAGTAGTTAAGACAAAAGATCCCACAGCGCACGCTGAAATGCTTGTCATACGAGAAGCTGCAAAGAAGCTTAAGCGGTTTCATCTTGCTGATTGTGAGTTGTATACTACGTGTGAACCCTGTCCGATGTGTCTTAGCGCTATTTACTGGGCTCGAATTGAGAAAGTATACTATGGTGCTGGCAAAGAAGATGCAGATGCCATTGGTCTTATTGACAAGGAAATATATAAGATACTTAAGGGAAATCGTTCTTCTAGAACTATACAATTAATACAAAAATCAAAGAAAAAATGTGTTGATGTTATGCAAACGTGGGTAAAGAAACTTGATAAAGTAATGTACTAAATTAATTCTCTTTTATTTAATCATGTGTTTCTTGAGAAGATGTTTTGTATGAGTTCTACTGCCCCGGGGAGGTTCTGATCATTGTACTGCAAGGCATATCCGTTTTTTTGGGAGAGTTTACAGGCAAAATCAAAGAATTGCTCTTGTGCTTGTCTATTGTCTGGGACGCCCATGTTTTTTGCAACGTTGTCGTTAATGATGTTATTGAGTATTTGTGGTGAGGAGAGCTTTGTTAGTAGGGGATTATGTTCTTGTTTATAGGTTGGAAATATGAAGATGAGTTGTTTGTGGGTGCTTGTTTTTTGTGACATGGTGGGATTTTTGATGTTCTTGTCTTCTTGGTTTCGTATGCGTATGGAGGACATGAAGGGAATGATATCAAATCCATTTTGTGTTTCTTTTATGAAGATCATGTCATCACACTGAAGGTGAAAGCCTTGCGTGCTCATGAGGGTTGAGAGGGTTGATTTTCCTGACATGGATGGTCCTGAGAAAATGATTGATGCACGTTCATTGGTCACTAGGGCTCCATGGATACGTTCGTATCCCATTGATGAGAGAATGCTACCTAATGGGCGTTGAATGATCATGTCTGCATCAAGTAGAAATGGGAGCTCAAGGTAGTTGCCATACACTTTCTTTTGTTTGAAGTCGATAAATGATTGTTCGAACGGAAAGCCGTTCTCTTCTGTGAAGGCGTTTTCTTTTTTGGTTGCAAGATAGAAGGTGATGGTAATTTGATCTTGTTGTTGTGTTTGTAGGTCACAGAGATGTTCTTCTATTATGTCAAGTATGGCCTTGCTGTCTGCGAAAACTTCTATTTTGAGTCTATTGGTTTTGAATTCCTTGTAGTGCTCAAACATCTTTTTTCTCCAAAAGTGGTTTTATTTGCTCGTTGTAGATTTTTTCTTCGTTGTAGCGTCTTCGTATGTCTATTGCCATTTGTTGTGCTTTGTTTTTTTTGAGCTCTTTTATGATGTCTTTTGCAATTTTTTTGTAAAATGATTTATTTTTCTTGTAGTATTCTGCAAAAAGTTCCTGCGGGTTATGTTCTTGCTTCCAATTTACTCCATATGTACTTCTCATTTTTCCTCTAAGATCTGCGAAAGGATAATATAGTGCATGTTCTCCACCCATTTCTTTTAGTGCAGGTGTGTTGTTGTTGAGTATGCAGAGATTACTCATAATTGCTGCTTCTTGGAGAATGAGACTACATGCTTCTGCAGTTGATGGGTGTATGAATACATTTGATAGAGAAAAGAGTTCCTGCATTACTTCTGAACTACACCCTCCCATGAGTTTTTCGTCAACTTCTGTGGTGAATGTGACGTATGATTCCTCAAGACCTATTTTTTGCATAAGACTTTTTGTTTTTAGATGACCTAGTCCTTCACCCACTCTTCCACCATATGCTTCTGCAAGTATTACTCTGGCATTTTTTCCTTGATCAACGAGTGCTTTTGTAATGAAAAGAATGTGTTCTATTTGTTTAAATCCTCTATCTAGGCTTGTTCCAAACACGATGGAAACGTCTGCTTGAAGTATATTACTTTTTTGTACTATTTTTTCAGTTAATGAATGCAGATTAAGATATTCAGGACTCACTCTTGTATTGTGAACAAATGTGACATTTTTTTTAGGCATATCATACATTTTTGCAAAACCACTCACGTGTTCTTTTGCAACTGTTACAAGAATCGAAGATGGTATTGGGTTAAAGCGGAGTTCGTGAGGAAATGTTGGGTTTTTTTGATGTTGTTGCGCGGTTGAATGAAACCAGTGTAACCACTTGACTTTTGGGTATTTGTTGATGTATTTTCTTATAGCTTTATTCACGTGAAGGAATTTTGGGTGATAGATGAGATCGTGTTCCACAACTACATCTATGTCTTCTAGTTCTTTTTCTAGTGCTTTGTAAAATTTTTCTACTTGTTTTTCAAACTCCTCTTCTGTTTCTTCTTTAAGATAATCAACGTTAGGTAGTTCTGAAATGTAGGATACATTAGGCAATTTTTTCCATTGGGGACATGTTTTTGGAAGAATAACGCGAACAGTATGTTCTTTTGAAAACATCCGTATGTGGGATTTTACTACAGAATTCACACTATAATTTGGGTCCCAAGAATACGTTAGATGAACTATTGCAACATTCATACATGAAGTAAAAAAAAGGAGATTAAAAATATTCCCACACCAGGGTATACCTTTACTCCACCTATGGTGATGTGGTAGGCGGAGATGTAGTAGGTGGAGATGTAGTTCCTGGAGACGTGGTTCCTGGAGACGTGGTTCCTGGAGATGTAGTTCCGCCACCAGTTGTTCCAGGAGATGTCGTTCCGCCGCCTGTTGTTGCTGTTGCCATAACCACTTCCTTTACTTCACCGTGACTAGTCAATTTTGGTTTTTCGTATGTTTCTTTGTTCATAATTATTTTCTCTGTAAAATCTCTTTTGATGTTAATTCCATGATGAGTTCATCCACATCAGTGGTAAGTGTCTTTTCTGCAACTTCAAATTGACCCATTAGCTCTTTTGTAATGTCCTGATTATTTTTTCCACTAATTACGTGTTCAAATATTCTTGAAGCAGTCTTATTGAGACTAAAGTGTTTTCCGCTTTGCGTATTAAGAATTACTGTGTGATCATTCATCGTTCTGTGGATGATATTGTCACTTAATACTAAACTTTCAGTCATTGTGTAATTATGCTAGAAGACCTATTTAAATATTTCTATTTGCAAATAGGTGTTCTCGACGTTAATTGCGCATCTAAGACCTTTTAAACCACAAGAATATTTATATTTGTTTTTCACTGCTCAGTGTTATGGGTTATCGGGGGATTTTAGTTGATGTTATTAAGAACGAGTTTAATGAGGATACTTCTTATTCCCCTACCGAGGTAGATAAGGTTTACCTGCCTGAAGAGGTAGTAAGAAATAAGTATGTTGTGCGGTTGTTACTTTATTATCTTGACAAGATGAATGTTACTTGCTTATCTTCACCAAGTGTATCATTTTTACTAAGTCAACAACTGGTCACACACTCTAAGAATGAGATGTATGTACAGGTTACAAAAGAAATTGTCTCTTTGCTCGAATTAAATGGTGTTGAATGCGTACTCATGAAAGGTATAGCTCTGCTAGATACATTGTATGATGGGGACCTAGATCAGCGCAACATGAGCGATATTGACTTATTTGTTCCGAGTAATACGTTACTGTTCTCTAAAGATCTTCTTGTGAAAGAAGGATTTGTTGTTATTGAAGAGCGTGAACATGAGATTGGATTTGTAAGAGATGGTGTTCTAGTAGAATTACATTCTGATTTTCATGAAGGATATGTTCCTTTGGATCCATCTACTCACAAGATTGATTTTTTTGGAAATACTATTTCTGTATTTACTCCTGAGGAAATGCTGCTTCTACTCATTCTTAATTTTTATAGGGACTCTTTTGGAACGTTCTTCTTCTCTCAGTCAGATAAAAGAGTTGGTGATGATATCTTTTTTTCAACGCTTCCCTTTATTGCAGAGATTAGGCGATTTGTTCACAAAAAACCTATTGATTATGAACGTTTATTGTATCTTACGAAGAAGTGTCCGGTTCCTCATGCTGTGTTTGGTGTATTGCTTGTGATCAAGGAATATTTTAGAGAAGATATTCCTGATGAATTTTTTGATCATGATAGGCGACTTGTAAGATTAGGTGATGCCATGAAAGAAGATTCTTTTGCTTCATGTTTTATGTTGCTGCGAAGATATTGTATTATCCACGAGAGTATTCATCTATTGAAATCTCCTCTACTTTTATTTCGTAAATGTATTTCATTTTTTTCAAGGTCATCTTTAAGGAGGCATTATGAAGACACATAAAGGGGAGTATGCGCTTAAGGTAAGGAGTAATAAGAGCATGAGGCCTTTACTTCATGTGGGTGATGTGTTGTTGTATTCTCATCGTCCCATTAAACGAGGTGATGTAGTATTATATGCTGCTAAAAATAAGGTGGTTGTTCACAGAGTGCTTAGTTTTACTATGCGACATGGAGAGCAATCCTTATTGTGTAAGGGTGACAGTATGGCTTTTGAAGACCAGTGGATTATTCCAAGAAAGTGTATTTTGGGTGTTTTAGATACTATCGTTCGTGGTAAGAAGGTTATTTCACTTCATTCGGGAAAATTTCTTTATGTGAATCGTATCCTTTACATTCTTTCAAGAGTGCACTTTTGTTTTCGCTCAATGCTGTCAAGACGTTTGAGAAAAAAATATGTTAAACCACTCCATAAGATTAATTTGTTTTTTTTAAAATGTGTAGAAGTTATTTTTAGACTATAACTGTCGCTTTATTTTTGATTGTGCTACTTTTTTAATCTCATCATAGGTGTTTTGTGTTATATTTTCAATTAATTCTTCTTTTTCTTTAGTGAATGTGTAATTTGATTTTTTATGTCCTACCCAATTTCTTCCTTCTATTTGTTGGAGGATGTTCTCTTCTTTTCCATGAGGATCTATTGAGAGAAATTTATAGAGAGCTTTTAGTACATTTTTTTGAGGATCAATGAGATCTTCATATTCTATTATGAATGTATTGTTTGGATAAAGTAGAGAAAATTCCAACATGCAGTTGTTAACTTCTTTCCAATCCTCTGAAAGTAATTTGGTTGATCTCTGTACTTCTGCCATTTTGAATGACCTTCGATAGCTTTCAATTACTGCTTTTGGATTTCTTACCAAAAATACAAACTTTGCTTGCGGATAGAGTGAGATTAGAAATTCGAATGTCTTTCTATCTCTGTCCCCAAACCGTACTTCCTTATACCCCCAGTATTTTTTTTTGAGAGGATTAAACAATGATTCAATGAAAGTTCTACATGAACGTTTAATGTGATCATCGCCAAACCAATTTGTCCATGCCTGCCATACACTAGGATTCTTTAATTGTGCAGTTGCTTCTTTTAGGTTATTGAGTGGTTTCTTTTTCAGTGTAAGATTTTGTTCTTCATAGAGTGTATAATATATTTTAGTGAGGTGATGCATTATGTCTCTGTTTTCACCCCAGATGGTTATGTCAGAATGAGCATTTAGTATCCGTTGCAATAATGTTGTCCCACTTCTTGCCATACCATACATGAAGAGAGGAGATTCTGGGTTAGGTACGTGTGTTTTAATGGATACAAGGATTGATTTTGCTTTTTCTTTTATTTTTAGAGGAATTGTTTTCTTTTTTTTCAATTTTAATGTGGTGTATGTGTTGTATAGCAGGTACATTTCTTTAGAGTAAATTGGGTGTATTGAATGTGCTTTTTTTGAAAGAAGTATATCTGTTTTTTCTTTTCTACTTTTTACGTAGACGTTTCTGTGTCTTCCGTTGCATGCTGTGAGGTCAATCCCGTTTTGTTTGAGAATGTCTCCGACCATCATATCTTCTGTTGATGATTCGGGAATTATTTTTTCGTATTTTTCTTTTTTGAGTGGTACGCGTTCTCCATACCACCAAGGATTTCCTATTCCTTTTTGAAAATCATAGGTTGCAAGTGTATCTACTGCTTTTTTGCTTAGCATATAACAGCCACCTGATGCCCATGTAATTCTTCTTTTTTCTTTTCGTCTGCTGTTATTTACAATGACACCATAATAGTCACATTTTGGAATTGTATCTTCTAACCATTCATTTGGAAGAAAGAGCGTGTCGTCATCAATTTTGAAGACATAATCAAATTTTTTGTTTTTTGAGAGGTATTTTGCTAGTTGGTGTGTTTTTTTTGCAAGGTCTTGATAGGTGTCTTCACATTCTACAAAGAGCCTTTTTTCTTTTTCATCATAATGTTCTTTTTTTGCACCTTCTACAAAGAACCATTCTACGTTATCTGGGATTAATTTTGCCCATGTTTCTCTTACTGCTTTTTGTCTTGTTTCTCTGTGTGCCTTGCAAGAGGTGATTACGAAAATGACTTTTTTATTCTTTAATTGCATGGTTTTAGGCTCTTTGGAGGGTTAATAAATATTATGGCAGACGAGAAATGTTTTTAAATGTATATTGATATCTATTTTCTTATGACCTTTTCGTCATTTAAGGAAATTAGTGACTTGGCTGAAAAAGCTTCGTTTACACCTATTGTTCCAACAGACTTACTTGATAGAAGTACTGTTGATAAAGAGCAATGGTTTCTTTTTGAAGATGGATTTACAGCTGTTAGAGAATTGTTTCAAGATTCGTATTTTGTGGACTGTTTTTGGGGATATGCTGTTGATGAACCCTGTTTTATGGCAGGTCGTTTTCCAAGTCCAGGTGAGAAAGCATACGATGTTACTTTAGATAGAATGAGTAATAGGATCTCTTATTTACATCTTATGCGACAATATTATGATGCAAACATCAGTTGGAGAACTGTTGCTACTGCGGGTAGTTCTTTTGCTACTATTGCAACACTCACTACTGATGTTTTGACAAGTATGATTGTTGGTGTAGGGTGTGTTGGGATTGAACGTTTTATTGCTGCAAAGGAAAGACCTTTGTTTAAAGGTGAAAAAATGGTAAAAGGATATTTGAAATATCATGAATTACGGCATAAAACCAAGGCGTAATTATTCTTTGTATACAATAAGTTTAAAAGTGATTTTACTTGTTATGTAGTATGCTCATGACCATTTTAGGATTGTTATTGTTACTGCTTCCTTTGCTGTGCTTTAAACTGCATAAAGCTCTTGGATGTATTGTAGTTGTGCAACTTGCTATTGGTCTTATTACGCAATTATTTGGTGTGTTTACGTATCCTGTTGTGTTTGGGCTGAATCTGGTTGTTGCATTGTTTTTAGTGAGGAAAGTCAGGTTTAGGATTAATTGGACGGTTATTGCTGTTGCTGCTATTTTGTTGTTTTCGTTTTATGGCGTGCATTATAATTACACTGGTGATGCAGTTTTTTCAGGTCAGCAACTTGATACTGTTGAAGGGATGCACTATCCTCTGCCCTATGCTTCGGATGAGTGGTATGGTGCATCAATTGCACAGCATGCTATTGAAACAGGAGGATTGCCGCTTGATCAACCGCTTCGAGAAGATATCTTCTTTATTAATTTGCAAATTGCATTTCATTCTCTGCTTGCTGAAGTTTTTATGCTTCTTGATCTTGATGTGGTGTGGAATTTTGGGGTTGCTGTTATGTTGTTTTCCACTGCCATTTGTCTTGTTGTGTATGCATTGTTGATGTTGTTTGGCGTTAGACCATCTGCTGCCATCTTTGGTTCGTTATTCACTTCGTATGTTGCGTCAAGCGGAAATATATTCACGTTATGGAACGTTATTCCTGCAAGCGTTGGTATTTTGACGTTATTGCTTGCGTATTGTTTCTTAGTTGAAAAGAATACTCGTTACTTTTTCTTATTTGGTTTTCTGACATTAATCTTTTATCCTCCTTTTGGTGTGTTTTTACTTCCTGCAGCGTTTGTTGGACTTTCTAAAGAGTATCGTATGCGTTTTATGTATGTGGTGCTTGGTAGCGGTGTAGGTCTATTTCTTGTTGCTCTTCTTCTTGCTCCAAGATTGCAATCTGCATGGTTGTTTGTTTGGAATAAAGTATACTATCTCTCCTACACGCCCATTGGGATTGCGTATTTATTTCCCTGGGTAATCATTCCTCCTCTTTGTTTGGTGTTTGTGCTCTTTTCTTATGGGGAACTCAAGAAACGAACATGGTTTATGTACACTCTTGGTGTTGGCCTTGCGTATTGGTTGGTGTATCATTTTACGATTCAGTTCTTTATTATTAGTCAAGAACGAGTGGTGTATGTTGCTGCAGTATTACTTGTTATTGCGTGTTCACTTGGTTTTCATCGTCTGAGTAATTTATGGAAGAAATATGATCGTTATGTTGTGGTTGGGCTGTTACTTCTTTTTGCTGTGTTTTCTTTTACCTATACAGAGGATGATCGGTTTAGAGACATGCCACTTATTGCTCACGAGAATGGAAATGTATATCGTTATGTACCTGGACCTACTGCTAGCGCCTATTTTGATGATAGTGATGCTGATTTATTTTCCACACTTGAACCATCAGTATTTTTATCAGACCCGTGGAAATCAACGGTTATTTCCATTGCTCTTGGGCATACTCCCACAACATTAAAATCAGGTACGTTTGGGTATAAGGAAGAAAAATATCCTTATTTTTTGAATCAGAATTGTGATGGGAAGAAGAAGATACTTGACCGAGATGATATTGCATATGTGTATGGTGCACCTGAAGAGTGTTCTTTCTTAAGGTTGATAGGTATTTCAGATGAAGGATATCATTTGTATGTGTATGATGAAAATTAGTTATTCTTTTTACTTTTGATACCTAGTGTTGAGAGCATGAATGCTGAGAAAATGGTTTGCATACCTATAAGTCCGAATGTGACCGTGAGCAATGGATTTGTGGTGAAATAGTATACGCTTGATAGGATGATGATTGCTCCAACAATTGCTACTTTTTCTATGCTTAGATGTTTGAATAAGTGTTCTAATCTGTTGTCTTTTTGATTGAGATAGTTGTGCATATAGATTTTTGAGAACACAAAAAAGAAGAGGAGTTGGTATCCAAAGAGTGTTGACATGGCCATTGCTGCGCTTAAGAGTCTTCCTGGAAAATAGATAAATCCAACAATTCCAAAGAGCATGAAGTAGAGTGCGGGCAGTAGGAAAAGAATATCTGGTGTGTAAAGCAACATGTAGCGCAGATGTCTCCATCCGTCTCTAAAAGAGGATAGTTTTGATTCTCCTATGCGCGGATTGTAGGCAATTGGTATTTGTTTTGTTTTTAGTTTGTGTTTTGCTACTGCTGCAACCATTTCTGTTGCATATTCCATGCCTGTTGTTTGTAGGTTTAATGTATCATATGCTTCTTTTGTAAATGCACGCATACCGCAGTGCACATCTCTTACGTTTGTTTTCATAAACCATCGTGCTAGTGTTGAGAGTACTGGGTTACCGATGTATTTGTGATGCCAAGGCATTGCTTTTTTGTGCATGCGTCCTGAGAATCTATCTCCTATGACAAAATCATATCCTTTTTGTAGTGCGTGTATGAACTGTGGTATTTTATTAAAGTCGTATGTGTTATCACAATCCATCATGATAATGTATTTACCCTTTGCTGCTTCTATTCCGTGTATGAGTGCATTACCATAGCCGTCTTGATCGTGTTTTATTACTCTTGCACCTAATTTTTTTGCAATTATTGGACTATTATCTGTTGAACTGTCTGAAAGAATTATTTCATGAGGTATTTTTGCTAAAATGTTTTGTATTTTTTTAATGCATACTGGAACTGCTTTTTCTTCGTTTTGACAGGGTAGAACGATTGAGATCACTGTTTTTGTAATTTTATGTTGTTTATAATTATTTGTAGCTTTTGTATTAATTTATCTATTTTTTTGTTGATTTCTCGTCGATAAAAAACTAGAACATCGGAATATTTATATAATTGTAAACATTAATAGAGTATTAGCGTGTTAAAAAAACTAACTCAACGAGCCCTGCCGTATGTTGCGGGATTAGGATTTCTTTTAACGAGTAGCGCGTATGCACAAGATACTTCTTCTGATGCAGTCATTGCAAGAGTTGTTGTTCCAAAACCACTTATTGTTGAACCACCAAAAGAAGGAAGGCCAGATCGGCTCACGAGTAGGCTTCTTGGAGCAAATTTAGATGGTGTTGAAGCAAGTCCCTTATATGATATTATGCATGAACAACTGGATGAGCATGAATTAGTCAATTATAGAATTTCACCTGATTATAATTCCCTTACTTTTGATTTACCTATTGTAGGTAGAGTTGCTTCTGTTCCTATTGATGAATTAAATCACAAAATGGAAGAGAGCATGAAAGGTATGCGAATGGGGGACAATTATAATGATGGATGGAGTAATCCTGTTCGAGATGAAATCAGAGAAGAGTATCAAAATGATTTAGAAGGCATTGGTAAGGATGTACTTTCTGACTGGGGGAAGGAATTCAAACCTATGGCCATGAATATTTTAGAAGAAAGTTCTTTCTTTAATGCACTTAGTCTTGGTAATCGAGGTTTTTTTGCGAATAAATTTAAAGTGCATGGGACTGAAAAAGATGAAGAGAAAGGGTATGGACGTAGTTCCTCATCTAACTATGAAATTGATAGATTTAGTACGGGTTTTTCTGTTGGTGGAAGCATTGGTAATCCCTCAGTTGGTGTGAAAGTTCGCACCTCATATTTATTTGAAGTAAATCTTGATGGAGAATATGAGTTAAAAGATGGACTAAAAACTGAAGCCATCGTACCTCTTTATCGGGGTCGTACACGAGAAGGTACTATTGATCTTAGTGTGTATGGTTCATATGAAGAAGAAGATGGTTCTTCTGCAGGTATTCGTCTAGATGCTCCTCTTGCACCCATTACTGAGCGGATTGGTCGCATTTTTACGCGTAAGAAAGGTAAATGAGGTGATTGTTTGCACCACTGATTTTTATGTAGTGTAATGAATTCTTGGGGTTATGGTAAATGATAGAGCACTTGGTTTACATCCAGATCATGTTGGATTTTTAGTTGGACATAATTTTTACTCTCCTTCACATGCAGCTGAAGGATTTATTGGAGCAACCCCTGCCAACAATTTACGTGGTGTTGTTGGTCTTGAAGAAAGACTACATGGCGTTGTTGAGAGGATTTTAGATGATGATAAGAGAGCAGAGGAAACACCTGTGCTTTCTTATTTAGTTAGAAAAATAGATGAACAAGGTGAACGTTTTGATTTAAATGCTATTCGTGCATTGGTAAAGAAAGCATATGGTACGAGTAAACTTATTGATCAAGAAGCAGTGACTGTTGATCGAATTCCTAAAGAGAGTATGCGTGGTCAGTTTGTTGGCACGGTGAAGACTCGACGAAGTAAGTTTGATCGTACTCATCAAGATCATACCATGAGCGTGTATGATGTGTTAGTTGATGATGCTAGTGATGGTCAGTACATTTCTTTTGCAGGTGGAACTGAACATGCACAAACACATTTGAGACGTGGTTCACATTGGTCACGAGGTATTTCACATGAATCTGACTTTATTGACTTGTTAAGAAGGAATGGGAATACGACATATGATGAGGGCATTCATGTTGTTGATTATGCAAGTAGTGCATTTTTAACCTATTTACATCAAATGCAGAGCGTTGGACTTCTTGGAAGCAAAGGCGATATTTCTGATGATGCTTTTGTGTTTATGCCATTTGATTTTAGTAAACGAGATGATCTTGCTTTTGAAGTACTTGCTATGCGGTATGCTTCTGTAAAAGATATTAAGGGATCTGGTTCATCTCTTAGTGGTAAGGCGACTCTTATTGATGTTGATCGGCACATGATGGGCAAGAGAGGATTTGTGCAACCTTTTATGAAAGAGTTGTATGCGTCTGGTGGGGCTACACGAAGTGTACTTCCCAAAGGCAAACGTCTTGATAATCATACGTGGGCCATTATGCAAGCATGGGAAGAGCATGCGTTTGGTGAAGGAAGAGACTTTAGAGGGTATTCGCTTGAATTTCCTGGATGCGAGTATGAAACGACATCAATTGTATTTGATTTTCATAATGGGAAGCATGATGTGAGTATGCGGCTACTTGTTGATGATCACTTTGGTCTTCCTATGGTGATGTACAAAAGTTTTGTTCGAGATGAGTATTATGGTACATGGAGACATAGTGAGAAGGATCCTGCTAATCGTGTCAATATATCAGATGACTTACGTACACGTGATTGGGTATATCGACATCATGAAGATGTTGATTGGCATTCTGGAAGAGAAAATGTGAGTAGTATCTTTCAACCAACTGATGCAATTCTTGAGCGTGCGAGTGAACTTACGCGTGCTGGAGGTAAACGTGGCGTTAGTGCAGGAGAATTTAGAAAACGATATGTGAATAATTATTTTAGAATAAAGAATAAAGTAAAATGAAGAAAAAATTAGTGGTGGCAACCGCAATCGTCACCGCATGCTTCTTTTTCTTCAACTTTTTCACCAACTTCTACAAGTTTTAGTTTAAAGTTGAGTACTTTTCCTGCAAGTGGAGGATTCATGTCGATAGTTGCTTCATCGTTTTCCACTTTGGTGATTTTTGCTGGAATGTGATGGCCGTTTGGCATACCCACTGCTAGGGTGTCACCTTCTTTTGCTCCTTCAGGAAGTTTGTCTGCTGGAACTTTTTGGATAAATTGATCGTTTGGCATTCCGTATGCTTCGTCTGGTTGTAGGGTGATTTCTTTTTCTTGTCCTACTTGCATTTCACAGATTGCTTTGTCAAATCCAGGAACTACTTGACCGATTCCTGCTACAAATTCTAATGGTTGACCGTGTTTTTCAGAACTGTCAAATACGGTTCCATCTTCTAGTGTGCCTGTGTATTCTACTTTTACTTTGTGACCTTTTACTTCTGTCATTGTAGTAGACTTATTATGGGGGCGTTTATAAAGGTATGTTATAATTAAAGACGTATTCTGCTTCGTGGCATGGATTGAAATGTCATTAAGTCTTCATGTGTGACGTGTCCCATGCCTTTTAGTAATTTGAGAAATTTGTGCATGACTTCTACGGTTGCTTTGGTATCTGACATTGCTCTGTGTGCTTGATTGTTGTCTATGTTAAAGACTTCGCAGAGTGCGCCTAGTTTTTTACTGTAGAGATCTGGCAGGAGTCTGTTTGCAAGCATGCGTGTGCAGAGTTTATTGTTATTTAGTGAGTGGCCGATTAGCGATGCGTTGTGATGAAGAAATTTAAAATCAAATGATGCGTTGTGTGCAACAAAGGTGTCATCTCCAAGAAATGCTAAGAATTCTGGCATGGCTTCTTCGATGGTTGGATGTCCTTGCACCAGATCGTTATCTATGCCCGTGAGTCTTGTGATGAAGCGTGGAATATCTACTTGTGGGTCAACAAGTGTTTGAAATTCATCGATGATGTTTTCTCCATCGGTTCGTACTGCTGCGATTTCTGTTATCTTATGTCTGTCAGGAGAGAGTCCGGTTGTTTCAATATCTACGACGACAAAATGTGGCATTCTCTTTTGCCAAATTTCTGATATTTAAGTATTTATTACAACTACAGCATAGTTGCAAGTACGAGTCCAAGTATTCCTGCAAGAAGTGCGTAGCCAAGTGAGATCCAGATGGTGTGACGTATGATGGTTCCTTCTTGACCATTGAGTTTTACAGTTGCTTGTGCTGCAAGGACGTTGTGAATGGCAATCATATTTCCTATTGCTCCACCTACTGCTTGGAGTGCTATGATCATTATTGTTGGAAATTGTATTCCTTGGGCAACGGTTACTTGTAAGTTTGTGAAGAGCAGATTTGATACTGTGTTTGATCCGGTGATGAATGCTCCTAGTGCTCCGATAAATGGTGCTGCAATGGGATAGAATTGTCCAAGAACGGATAATGATGCACCAATGGTTGCAGGAATTGAAGCGATGCCACCTTTTGCTGAGAGAAGAAGGAGTTGTACGAGTCCTAGTGTAAAGATGAGGGCAAGTGCTGGTTTGATGAGTGTTTTGAGGGATTGTGTTGCCGTTGTAGCGTAGTTTTTTGTAGATTGTTTGTGTATGAGCAATGTTATAATTGCAACGAGTATGAGAAAGAATGATGGACTAAAGAGCGGATAAAATGCGTGCGTAATGTCGTTTGCTCCAATGGTTATGACTGCTTGTTTTAACAGTGTTCCTAATTGTGGAAGAATTCTTGAAAGTGTGAGTAATACGACTAGTATAATGTAGGGTGTGAATGCAAGTACCGTTTGTTTTGTGGTTGTGTTCTTTTTTGCGATTTTTTTACAAGAGACGATGTGTTTTGGAACGCAGATGTTATGTTTTTCTGCAAGTGATACGATAATGATTCCCACAAGACCTGCAACCAGTGATGGTAATTCGGGTCCTATGAAATGTGCAGTGAGGTAGTATGGGATGGAAAAGCTTGCTCCTGCAAGCAGTGCGAGTGGAATTGCGTCTTTGTATGATCCTTTTTTGAGGAACTTATCGGTTAGGAGAATGAGCACCAGAGGGATGAAGAACCCAATGATTGCGTGAATAAGTGCACTTGTTGTTGTGATTTGCGATAGTGATGTAATTCCTTGTGATCCAAGACCGATGTTTATTGGTGTTCCAACGGCACCAAAGGTTACGGGTGTTGAGTTTGCAACCAGTGCAAGAATGACTGCTTGAATAGGTTTGAATCCAATTGCTACAAGCAGTGGTGCTACGATTGCTGCTGGTGTTCCAAATCCTGCTGCACCTTCAATGATTGCTCCAAAGAACCATGCAACGATGATAACTTGTACTCTTGTGTCTTTTGAAATTTTCGTAAGCGTTGTTTGAATGGTGGTTATAGCGCCTGTTACTTTCATTGTTTCTAAGAGCCAAATTGCACCAAAGATTATGAGTGCTATTTCAAGTGTGATGGCAACTCCTTTTAGGAGTGCAAGTGATAATACTATTGGTGTGATGTTCCAGAAGAAGAACAGTAAGATGTTGGTGAGCACCCACACTATTGGCATAGTAATTATTGCAGGGATGCGTTTAATGACCATGAGGTAAATGAGAAGAATAAAAGGTAGAAGTGAGAGAATAAGGAGTGTGTTCATTTTAGCGTTACCGCATCACCTTTGAGTAATTCTTTTCTTGCAAACTGAAGTTTTTCTTTGTTATCTGCATGTATGGTGAGAATAGTTTGACCTTTTTTGAGCATATCGCCTTCGTGTACATGTAAATAGATGCCTGCCCCTTGATCGTGTGGCGCTCCTGCAACTTTTGCTACTTTTGCAATTGCTTTATTGTTGAGGTCTTTTACTTTTCCTTCTTTTGATGCTTTGTAGGTGTAGGTGTATTTTCCTACTTTGATGTCAGATGATTTTATGCTTGATTTTCCACCTTGTGCTTTTATGATTTCTTTGAATTTTTTAAGAGCTCTTCCATCATCAAGGATTTCTTGTGCTAGACGCTTTCCGTTGTTTGTTATCTTTGCCATTTCAAGCATCTTTCCTGCCATTTCAACGGATTTCTTTTCTAAGTCTAGTGGGCGAGTATCAGATCGTTGGAGTACTTTTAGGACATCTTTTGCTTCAAGAGCTGGACCAATTCCATTTCCAATTGGTTCATTGCCATCTGTGATGATTACTTCAAGGTGCATCCCTATTTTTTTACCGATGCGTTTAAAGAGTGTTGCGAGATGTTTTGCTCGTTTTGCACTGGTTATTTTTGTTTGATTTCCAATTGGAATGTCAATGAGTACGTGTGTTGAACCTACACTTCCTTTTTTTGCAAGAATGCTTGCAAGCAATTGTCCTTCTGCATCAATAGAGAGTGGTGATTCTACTTGTATTATTTTATCATCTGCTGGTGCAAGATTGATTGCTCCGCCCCACACGATGCATCCACCGTTCTTATGTACCATTTTTTGCATTTTCTCTTTGTTGTGTATTACTGGTGCTATTACTTCCATGGTATCTGCAGTTCCTGCAGGTGATGTGATTGCTCTGGAGGATGTTTTAGGTATTTTGAGTCCTGCTGCTGCAATAATTGGTACAATAATTGGTGTTGTTCTATTTCCTGCAACGCCACCGGTGCAGTGTTTGTCAAGTACTATTTCACCTGGGAAGATGAGTGTGTCTCCGGTGTTGATCATTGCTTTTGTGAGGTTGACGGTCTCTTCTTCGTTAAGTCCGTGCACTGCTGAACCTGCAACAAAATACGTGATTTCAACAGGGCTGAGTTTGCCATATACTAGATCAGTAATGATTTCATTGATTTCTTCTTTTTTGAGTCTTCTTCCTTCGAGTTTTTCTCTAATATATCTGATAGAATCGGGTTTTTTTTCTAAGTGAATTTTTACGGTGCTTCCGTTTTTACATCCCAAATATTTGAGCACTTCTTCAAATAAGCCAAGTGATCCCACTTTGACACTTTTTTCTGTGTCTGTGATGTTCATGATGGCATGAGCGTGTCGTTTTTTGTAGACTATTCCGATACGATCACCATGGTGCAGTCCTAATTTGAATGCGTCTTTTGCGTGCATGATTACTACTAAGATGCCACCTGATGCAATGTCTACGTCTTTTACTTTGAAATTCATACTGCGTTCTCCTCATACATGCTAAATAAGGTCATGCATAGTGCTAAAATAATTGGTCCAATGAAGATTCCCATGAATCCAAAGACAAAGAGTCCTCCAAAAATACCTAAGTACATAATTAATGGTGGGACGTGTGCTTTTTTTCCTGCAAGTAGTGGTCTTGCAAGATTGTCAACGTTTGAGATTACCACTATTCCATAAATTGCAAGCGTTACTCCGCCCCAGAACATGTTTGTTGTTTCTGTTGCAAGACCAATTGCTATGAAGTAGAATGACATAGGTGCCCATACAAATCCTGCCCCGATGAGTGGAAGCAGAGAGAGTATTGCAAGCAGAACTGACCAGAGAATTGGTGCTGTGATGAGTGGTTCTGCTCCTGAAAATATGAAATTGAGTATCCAAAAGCCAACGAGTGCAAAGATACCTTGTACTATTCCTGCACCCACATATCCATACACGATGGATTTTGATAATGTGATAAATCGTGTGAAGATTCTTTCACTATTCTTTTTATTGAGTGGAGTTAATTTTCTTATTCCATCTACAATGTGATCACCATCTCTTAGGAAATAAAAGAGTGAGATGAGCAAAATGATGATTGACATGAATAATCGTGGTAGACTTACTAAGAACGAGCTTGTTTCTGCAACGACTGCTTCTTGTACTTTTTCTGCAGAATCACTGATGTAGAATGCGTATCTTGGGCTTGAAATGATTTCTTGTACTTCTCCTATGAGTCCGCAGTTTGTTTGATTGTGGCCACAATCACTTTGTCCGAGTTTGAAGAGTGCTTGTTTTACTTCAATTACCGCAACAGTGCTTTCTTCTGCTGCTTTGTTGAGAAGAAAACCTGCCGGTACAAGAATGATAGTGAATACGATGAGCAGTGTTAAAAGTGCGGCTATGGTTTCTGTTCCTGTTTTTTTTCTTAACCATTCGTTGAGTGGTGAGAAAACAAATGCGAGAATAATTGCTGCGATAATTGGTTTTGCAATCGGTGAGAGCACATAGAGTGCTAGGAGTACGAATATTGCAAACAGTAGATAAAAGAACACCTTTTGGTGTTTTATTTTCCTCTTCATGATACCTCTTTTTTGATGATGGATGTGCAAATGGACACGGCCGGAGTTATAACGAAAATATTCATTTTCGAACAACATCCGTTGGTCATTTGTTTTACAAATGGACACGGCCGGAGTTGTAACACCACTTGTCGTGATGGGACAACTCAGTCCTACCATTTGCTGTGCAAATGGACACGGCCGGAGTTGCACCGGCGATCTTCGCCAAGTCAAGGCGATGTCATAGCTACTAGACCACGCGTCCGATGTGTTTTATGGACGTGAAATCGTTTAAAAATCTTTCGAGCTATGTGTTTTACCTTGTGTAATCGTCTACCCCACCTCTATTTTTTAGGTGTAGGTGGTATTTAAATGTTGCCACGATACACTTGGTAGCAAAGCTTTATATCCTACCAACTATACTTCTGAGTATGGAACGTATTCAGAAGATCCTTGCAAATGCTGGTTTTTGTTCACGCCGAAAGGCAGAAGGGCTTATTGCTGCTGGTAAAGTTATTGTAAATAACGAAGTTGCCAAGCTGGGTGATAAGGCAGGTCCTGATGATATTATCATGGTGGGCAATAAGCAAATTGTTGCAGATGAGCGTCGGTATATTGCGTTTTACAAACCATCTGGAGTGATGACTTCACTTAAGGATCCTTCTGGTAAGCGCCTTGTTGCTGACCTTCTTGGCAGTGTTGATGAGCGTGTGTTTCCAGTAGGACGACTAGATTATGATGCTGAAGGGCTTTTGGTGCTTACGAATGATGGGGATTTTGGTAATATTTTACTCCATCCTCGCTATGAAACAGACAAAACATATCTTGCAAGTCTTGATGGAAAGATCAAAAAGAGGGATTTGATTGAGATTCGAGGGAAGATTCGACTTAATGATGGGTATGTAAATGTGAAGAAAATTTCTGTTCAAGGTAATAATGTCCTGATTACTATTCATGAGGGTCGAAATAAGATTGTTAAGCGGATTTTCAAGAAACTTGGATACCGTGTGAATCGGCTAAAACGTGTACAGGTGGGCCCTATTAAGCTAGGTCGTATGAAACCAGGTGAATTTAGAGACCTTACGCAAAAAGAGATTGATGCGGTGTGGAAGATCAAAGATATGCCCCCTCGGGCACCTAGACATCGTTCTAAAAACAGTTAGCTTTATAAATGAGGTATATGTTTTTTATAGAGTATGACATATAACAACTCATTTGAATTGGAATGTACTGGTAAATATGGTCTCCATATGCGACCTGCTGCCGTTATTGCAAGAGATGTTGCACCAGAGTTTGATTTTAGACTTGGCTATGGGGGACAAGATGTTCCTGCAAATAGTCCGATGATCATGATGACACTTGGTGTTGAACCAAACAAACGTGTACAAGTTCTTCATAACTATGAAAATGGTCAATCAGAAGCACTTCGAGATGCTCTACTTGGACTAGAACTTGAAGGGGAAGGTAAACTCTTTGCACTTCCTGCAGACAAATCTGCTTCTAAGACTGATGAATCACTAGAAAAGATTGTTCAGTAACGTCTGTTTTTATTTGCTATAGATTTCTTATACCAAATATTTATATAGTTGTCACACTATAGAAAAGTGGGGTGATAACTATGAGTGAAGACCTTGTAGAACTGGGCGGTAATGTCCAACTTTCTGGATTTGGTGAGTTAGAGCGGATTAATAACATTGTTATCAATAAAATTGTTGGTAACTATGCACGGCGGTTTGCAGACCAGCATGATAAGTTTGAGAGTCTTAAACTGAATCTTAAACCGATTCATAATACGCAGAAGAAGAATAAGATTGAACTGCATGCACAAGCGTTTGTGAATGGGAAGTCGTTTAACACAGAAGTGGTTGATTATAATCTGTATTTTGCACTTGATAGCGCACTTAA
>CAZJAJ010000004.1:133154-146785 GCA_964544335.1 uncultured Methanosarcinales archaeon
TTAACACAGAAGTGGTTGATTATAATCTGTATTTTGCACTTGATAGCGCACTTAAGAAACTACAGGCTGTAATGCAGCATTAGTTCTTTTCTTTTTTTATTGTTTTTAATGGAGTAATCGTTTCCTTCACTTTTGCTTGCATTTTACATGCGTTGCAGGTATCACCAATGCAGGGTTCACCGCACTTGGTGCAGGCTTTGATAGGGATGGATGATTTAAAGTGTGCTCTTAGAAGCGGTAGGTTGTCAAGGTAGGCGTTGACGAGGCCTTGTTTTGAACCAGGGTGTTTTTCTTCCATGTCGTTGAGTTGTTCTTGGACGTCTTTTCTAAATGAGTCGGTGACGTACTTACATTCTGTGAAATTGTCTGTGAGGTCATTGAGGAATGCGTAGATCATCACTTCTTTTTCTGTGCACATATAGAGTGGTTTTATTCGTGGGATGAATCCGTCGTGTTGTGCTATGCCATTTGCAGGTCCCATTCGTGCTGAGAGCGAGAGATTGTTTTTGTACTGGTTCATGAGGATTGCTTGTGCTTCGTCATCGAGGTTGTGACCGGTTGCGAGTTTGGTGCAGCCCAGTTCTCGTGCGTATTTGTTGAGGAGCTTTCGTCTAAAAACACCACATACACTACATGGGTGGAACCCTTTTTCTACAATACGATCGAGTTTTTGTCCAAATTCATGTTCATAGGAGTAGATATGTAGTTTGACGCCGTTGTTTTCACATACTTCTTTTGCTTTTGGAATGGTTTTGTCTCTGTAGCCATCTATGCCTTCGTCAATAAGAATTGCTGAGAGGGTGAAGTTTTTTTCTTTTGCAAATTTGCTGAGAATGTGTAGAAGTACTAGAGAGTCTTTTCCTCCACTTACGGCAACACAGATGTTATCAGTGTGCTCAATGAGATTAAATCGAGAGATAGTCTTAGCTACTTTCTTTTCGAAATACTTGAGAAAATCTGCTTTGGTAAGTTTCTTACCGTTAAGTCCTTTGTATACGTAATTCATCCGCCTGATATTGCTGTTAGGATCTGGATGGTGTCTTGGTCTTGAAGTGTTTCGTCTTCTAGGATTAAGGATCCTTGACGTACGACGATTACGGTGTTCGAAGGGATGTTGAGTTTCTCTAGCATATCTTTTACGGTCGCTTTCTCATCTAGTTCTAGCGCAAGGTCTTTGTCCTCTTTGTACTCGTAGGTGATATTCATAAGAGTGTTTAGAGGGTGTTTATTTAAAAAGGTGTGGGGTTATTTAAGTGAATCTCTTAGCTTCATACTTCTTCGCTGTTTATTGTAGCCAAGAACAAATTTATGTACAGAATCTCTTATTTTTCGTATGGTAAGCATCATGAGACTGTTCTTGTTGAACTGTAGAGATTGTGATTCTCCGGGAAGAAATATTTCTTCTTCTTGTTTTGCAAGTCCTATGATGGGGATGTCTAGTTGGAGTCGCTTTAGAGCTTTTTGCGCCATGCCTAGTTGTCCTTTTCCACCGTCGATGATGATAAGATTTGGGAGTTCTGATTGTTCTTCTTTGAGGCGTTTGTATCGTCTAAAAACTGCTTCATGCATGGCTTTGAAGTCATCTTGTGTTTGCGTTGATTGTATTTTGAATTTTCTATACCCTGATTTGTCTGGTTTGTTATCTACCCAGCGCGTCATTCCTGCTACGATGTGTTCGTGTCCAAGGTTTGAGATGTCAAAGCATTCGATGATTTTTGGGTATGCAGGTAGATCTAGGTTTTTTTGTATGAGATCGAGTGCTTTGTCTGTTTTTGTGATGATGTTAGTGAGTGCTAGATCAACAAGTGCTTTTTTCTCTCCACGCTTTGGGAAGTGGAGTGTTACGCTTGTCCCTCTGAGTCTTGAAAGGTAAGTTTCTATGAGTCGTTTGGTATGCAGATCTCCCCAGAATGCTTCTGATACAACAACTTCATGCGGAACATCTTGTCCTGCGTAGAATCTGGTGAGGAATTGTTCAAAGATATCGTTGTCGTTTGAGAATGTGTATGTTTTCTTTCCGGTTATGACGCCTTTGTTTATTGAAAGTACGGTGAATTTTGCTTTGTTGTCTGTGATGTGCATAGCTATGATGTCTTGATTGTAGTGTTTGATGTCATCTACTTTTTGTTTTTCTTTGAGAATATGGAATGACTCTAGTTGAAGTTTCTTTTCGTTTGCAAGTTCGTATTGTTGATTGGTTGCAAAGGTTTGCATTTGTGTTTTGAGTTCTTTTTCTAGCTGAGTTATTTTCCCTTTAAGGACTTCAATTGCTTGTTGTACTTGTTTGTTGTAGTCTTCTTTGGTTACTTTGTTTGTGCATGCCCCGCTACAGAGATGTAAATGGTAGTTTAGACATGGTCGTTTAATGGATCGCTTTTGTGTGCAGAGTTTGAAGTGTTTGTTTAAGAGATCAACAAGTACTTTTCGTGCATGGCCATCCGTGTAAGGTCCAAAGTAGGTTCCTTTTTTGGTCACTTTACGTGTTGAGATTATTCTTGGATATTTTTCATCTGTTATTTTGATGTAGGCGTATGTTTTATCATCTTTGAGCATGATGTTGTATTGTGGGGAGTGTTGTTTGATGAGTCTATTTTCTAAGAGCAGTGCTTCTACTTCTGAGTCCGTTATAATATAGTCTGCTTTGTGTATGTGTTTGGTAAGAATTGCAGTTTTTGGTGATTGATTTGGATTTGAGATGTAGGATTGTATTCTATTCCTTAGTACTTTTGCTTTACCTATGTAGATGATGTCTCCTTTACTGTCTTTGAAGATGTAGACACCAGGTTTTTTTGGGAAGTCTTTTGCTTGGAGCATGATACTACCTATAGCATCTTTTTTAAGAATGTTCCTGTTTGAGAGTTTTTGTTTGCAGCAATTTGTTTTGGTGTTCCTTGGGCAATGATTTTTCCGCCTTTATCTCCACCCTCAGGTCCAAGGTCAATGATGTGATCACAGGATTTAATGACATCAAGATTGTGTTCGATAACATAGATGGTGTTTCCTTTATCAACCAGTCTGTTGAACACAGCAAGAAGTTTTCGTACGTCTTCAAAGTGCAAACCCGTTGTTGGCTCATCGAGCAGATAGACGGTGTCACCTTTCTTTACTTTTGCAAGTTCTCTTGTTAGCTTGATACGTTGTGATTCTCCACCTGATAATGTAGTTGATGATTGTCCTAGTTTTATGTAGCCAAGTCCTACGTCATTGAGTGTTTTGAGTTTTCTTCTAATGCCTGGATGATTTTCGAAGGTTTCTAGTGCTTCTTCAACGCTGCTGTCTAGTACGTCTGCAATATTTTTTCCTTTGTAGGTAATAGAAAGAGTTTCTCTGTTGTAACGTTTCCCTTTACATTCATCACATTCTACGTAGACGTCTGGAAGGAAGTTCATTTCAATTTTAATGACACCATCACCCGTGCAGTTTTCACATCGTCCACCTTTTACATTAAAGGAGAATCTTCCTGCCTTATATCCTCGTGCTTTTGCTTCTTTGGTTTCGGCAAATATTTTTCTGATATCATCAAAGAGCTTTGTGTAGGTTGCAGGATTTGATCGTGGTGTTCGTCCAATGGGTTCTTGGTCGATTACAATAACATTTTTTACAGTGTCTGGCACTTTGAGTGATTTGTGTTTTCCCACTTTTTGAACGGTTTGTTTGAAATGTCGTTTAAGTGCTGGGATAAATGTTTGATTCATGAGTGTTGATTTTCCTGAACCTGATACGCCTGTGATACCACAGAGTATTTTTGTTGGAAGTTCTACTGATACGTTTTTGAGATTGTTTTCAGTTGCTCCTTTAAGTTCTATTACTGGGCCATGTTTTCTTATTTTTTTTGGAGATGCAATGGTTTCTTTACCTGAGAGGTATTTTCCTGTAATGGATGCTTTGTTATTTGCAACTTCTTTTGGTGTTCCTTGGGCAGTGATGTGTCCACCGTGCACTCCAGCACCAGGTCCCATGTCGATGAGGTAGTCTGCTGCTCGCATGGTATCTTCATCGTGTTCTACGACAATTAAGGTGTTACCAAGATCTCGTAGTTTGTGCAGGGTATTGATGAGTTTTTCATTATCTCGTTGATGCAGTCCAATTGATGGTTCATCAAGAATATAGAGCACACCCATTAAGTTTGCACCAATTTGTGTTGCAAGACGGATACGCTGTGCTTCTCCACCCGAGAGTGTTCGTGCTGTTCGTGAGAGATTGAGATAATTGAGCCCTACGTTTTGTAGGAATGAGAGACGGTCATTGATTTCTTTGAGTACTTGCTTTGCTATGAATTGTTCTTTATCCGTTAGTGTTTTAGGCAGTGATTGAAAGAAGGTGAGTGCTTTGTCAATACTCATGTCGGTAATGTCAATGATGGATTTACCATTTATTTTTACTGAGAGCATATTCTCTTTAAGACGTTTCCCTTCACAGGTTTTACATGAACTTGATACCATGTACTTTTCTATTTGCTCTTTTCTGTGTTGTGAATCTGTTTGTTTGTAGAGTCTCATTGATTGTGGGATTACACCTTCCCATCCATCATCCATGTGCATACTTGCACCATTGCTCCAATTTCCTTTGAGTGCTTTGTCTGTTCCATACAGTAGGACGTCTAGTTGTTTTTTTGTGAATTTTTCAAGTGGTGTGAATAGGTCAAATTTGTATGCTTTACCAACAACAGCCATTTGTTGTGATCTCCATGTAAGATCTATTTTTCCATAAATTGCAATTGCTCCTTGCATGATTGATAATGAAGGGTCTGGGATTACAAGTTCTGGTGAGAGTTCTTGTAGTTCTCCAATTCCGTGACAGTTTGGACATGCACCAAATGGTGAATTAAATGAGAACATCCTTGGCTCTAGTGGTTCAAAGACGACATCAGTGTGATTTGGACATGCACCGTATGATGAGTAGATGGTTTCGTATTGTGCTCGCTCAATTTCTTTTACGTTGTCGGGCATATCTTTTTCTGCAACAATGAGTGTTCCTTTTCCAATGGTGAGTGCGTGTTCTACTGCTTCAGTGAGTCGTGCTCGATTGTCTTCATCGATGTGGACACGATCGATTACTGCTTCGATCCAGTGCTTTTCGTAACGTTTGAGTTTGATGGTGTCTTTTGCTTCTTGTGTTTTGTAGACTTTTCCATCTACTCTTACCCTGGTGAATCCTTCTTTTAAAAGATCATCGTATACTTTTTCGTGTGTTCCTTTTTTTGAGCGAATAATTGGTGCGAGAATGATAAGGTCTTTTCCTGGTTCTGAGAGAATGGTGTCAGTGATATTTTCTGCAGATTGTGGTTTGATTGGTGTTTGGCATTTAGGACAGTATACGGTTCCAATTCGTGCATAGAGTAAACGTAGATAGTCGTAGATTTCTGTGACTGTTCCTACCGTAGATCTTGGATTTTTAGAGGTGGTTTTTTGTTCTATTGATATTGCTGGACTAAGCCCTTCAATGGAGTCAATATCTGGTTTATTCATGAGTCCAAGAAATTGTCTTGCATATGCTGAAAGTGATTCTACGTATCGTCTCTGTCCTTCTGCATAGATGGTATCGAATGCTAAAGAAGATTTACCTGATCCAGAGAGTCCTGTAATTACGGTGAGCTTATTTCGCGGTATTTCAACGGTAATATTTTTGAGATTGTGCTCTCTTGCACCCTTTACGATGACGTTATGTAGCATGTGTTCTTTGTTTGATGAGGGCTTATAAAGGTTGCGTGTGGTTGTCTAGTGGTGCTTCATTTTTGAAAAAGAAAAAGAAAAAATTACCCCCACGGATCATAATGTTCATATTTATCATATAAAATAGTTCTACCCATTTCATTAACTTTTGATGAAATCTTTTGGTAAAATCTATCTTCTAAAGATTCTCGAGTGTTTGGAAGAATTGGATTATGTCCTACCAACTGTACTTGAAGCGAAGACACACCTTCTTCTACCAATGTATCAGAAATATCTGCTACTTGTTTTTGACAGGACATTAGTACATGGTGTTTCATTTGGCCATAAGACATGGGTACAATTGAGTCATATTTTCTAGATCCTTCATTGTCATTTAGACCAAAACGTAGTGTAGCGTAATCCGGTTCTTCAAAAGAAAGACTCGGTTCACGATTCTTTGTTATTCTTATTGTTAATTTGTAATTTTTCATGTTTTACTCCGTTACTCTTATCGAGTACTATAGATAATATCGAAAGATATATAAATGAAACCCCCCCTTACCGGTAGTGTGAATGGAGAAAAATTAGAAAACATTGGTTTAACACAAAATGAGAGTAAAATTTATCTTGCATTAATTGAACTTGGTAGTTCTACAACTGGCGAGATCATTAAGAAAAGTTCATTTAAATCCGGTAGAATATATGAAGTTCTTGAATCATTAAAAGAGAAGGGGCTTATAAGCGAGACGATTGTTGATGGTACAAGAATATTTACAGCATCTTCTCCAAAAGAGTTATTGCAATTTAATGAGAAAAAGAAAAAAGATATTTTAGAGAATGAGAAAAAGATTAAAGATCTTATTCCCATCCTTAATGAGATTAGAAATCAAACGCTACAAGAACCACGCACAGTTGTATATACTGGATTTAAGGGTTTTCAAACTGCCGTACATGAAGCAACAGAGACGCTAAAAAAAGGAGATGAAGTACTTACATTTGGTATACGAAGTGAAAAATCAGAAAAGATTAATTTATTTTGGCAGAATTGGACTAGAAATAATCCTAGTATAAAAGCAAAGTATATTTTTACTGATAAAAAACGACACTACACACAAACGAAGTCCATCAAAAAAACACATATCAAATTTCTTCAGGCAGATACACCTGCTCCTTTTGATATTTTTGGAGATGAAGTTGTTTTATTTATGCAATATCAAGAACCCATGCACACCATTGCCATATATGATAAGGCGACAGTTAAGACATTTAAGGAAGTATTCAAGGTACTTTGGATGCAAGCTGCATGATTTTGTGGTGTTGAGATTGAAAATCTTTTTTAATGGGAAGATTATGTGTGATTGTATGGAACATGAGCATATTGTTAAGGAACCTGGTTTTTCAGATAAGTGGAATTTGATCGAAGGTCATAGTTATATGCTGAGTATTCAAGGACTACCTGTTCATAAAAATAAAGAATTAGCTTTTTGTTTTGGCAAGGCAAATGGCAAATACAGACTCTATAAAGCAACAAAAGACGGGGAGAATGTTGAAGCATATGTAGCTGAAGAATATCACCCTGTTCATTGGTTAACTGATGGCGATAAACGTTATCCTTGTGTTAAAGCACAGTTTATTGGATTCATGGACGATGGTCTTGATAAGGATTTTGTGTTGCAGCGACTTAGTGAGTTAGAAGAAGCACTGCTTGCTGCTAAGTGATTTCCTGTATCTTTTTATAGTGTTCTTTGTTAGTTATTGGTATGTCAGATTATATTATGCTTGTTGATGATGATCATTGTAGTGTGAAATTATTTGAAGAATTCTTTTCAGAAACCGGCTATCTGGTATGTAGTTATACATCTGGAGATAGTGCAATTGAAGCAATAGAAGGTGGTTTGGAATATGGTCTACTCATTTCTGATAGATCTCTTAGGCGTAGTCATTCATCAGGGGATGATGTTATGGAGACAAGTAGACGAATACATAAAGATACAAAGATTATTTCTTTTAGTGCGTATGAAGATAAACCAAAACACGCAGATTTTTGCTTGAAAAAACCCATGTCATTAGAACTTCTTTTAGATTATGTTTCTCGGTATGTTAAGCCGCATTCTGAAGTATTTGAAAAAGAGTAAAAAAGAAAAAATTACCCCCATGGGTCATAATGTTCACATTTATCATATGCAATAGTTCTGCCCATTTCATTAACTTTTGATGAAATTTTATGATAAAATCCATCTTCTAAAGATTCTTGGGTGTTTGGAAGAATTGGGTTATGCCCTTCCAGCTGTACTTGAAGCGAAGATGCACCGTCTTGTACCAATGTATCAGAAATATCTGCTACTTGTTTCACACAGGATGCTAGTACATGGTGTTTCATTTGACCATAAGACATGGGTACTATTGAGTCATATTTTGTAGATCCTCTATCGTCATTTAGACCAAGACGTAGTGTAGCGTAATCTTGTTGTACTAAAGAAACACTCGCTTCAGGATTCTTTGTAATTCTTATTGTTAATTTGTAATTTTTCATGTTTTTCTCCTTATACTCTTTTCGAGTGTTTTAGGTATAATCGAAAAGTATATAAACTAAACCCCCCCTTACCGGTAGTGTGGATCAAAAAAGTTTAGAAAGTATTGGTTTAACTCAAAATGAAAGCAAAATTTATCTTGCACTTATTGAACTAGGTAGTTCTACTACTGGAGAGATCATTAAGAAAAGTGCATTTAAATCGGGTAGGATTTATGAGATTCTTGAGTCATTAAAAGAAAAGGGACTTATTAGTGAGACAATTGTTGATGGTACTAGAATCTTTACTGCGTCTTCTCCAAAAGAATTATTACAATTTAATGATAAAAAGAAAAAAGAGATTTTAGAGAATGAAAAAAAGATAAAAGAATTAATTCCCGTCCTTAATGAGATTAGAAATCAAACGCTACAAGAACCACGAACAATGGTATACACCGGATTTAAGGGTTTTCAAACAGCAGTACATGAAGCAACAGAGACGCTAAAAAAAGGAGACGAAGTACTTACTTTTGGTATACGAAGTGAAAAATCTGAGAAGATTAACTTATTTTGGCAGAATTGGACTAGAAATAATCCTAAAGTAGAAACAAGATATATCTTTACTGACAAAAAACAACACTATAGAAAAACTAAATCGATTAAAAAAACGAACATTAAGTTTCTTCAGGCAGATACACCTGCTCCATTTGATATTTTTGGGGATGAAGTAGTTTTATTTATGCAATATCAAGAGCCCATGCATACTATTGCTATATATGATAAAGCAACGGTTAAGACATTTAAAGAAGTATTTAAGGTACTTTGGTGTCAAGCAAAATAAGAATCACTCTATCTGCTTCTTTAGTGCGGTGATGGTGTCACGTATCTCGATTGCTTTTTCGAAGTCAAGGTTCTCTGCGGCTTTTTTCATGTCGGTGTCAAGATCGATGAGTTTTTGATGCACGTCCTCTTTTGCCATGTGCTTGATGCCTTTGATATCACGTGTTTTTTCAGGGACTGATTTTATTACGGTTTTTGGAGTGATGTTGTGTTCTTTATTGTATGCTATTTGTGCTGCTCGTCTGTCTTTGGTTATTTTTACTGCATTTTTGATGGATTGTGTTTCGTGATCTGCAAAGAGGATGACTTTTCCTTTGTCATTACGTGCTGCACGTCCTATTGTTTGGATGAGTGATCGCTCGTCTCTGAGGAATCCTTCTTTGTCTGCGTCAAGGATGGCAACCAGTGATACTTCTGGAAGATCAAGTCCTTCACGCAGTAGGTTTATTCCTACTAGAACGTCAAACTCTCCTGCTCGTAGTTGACGTATGAGTTCGATTCTATCTAGTGAGTCAATATCTGAGTGCATGTAGCGCACATTAATGTGTTCTTTTGCAAGAAAACTTGTGAGGTCTTCTGCCATTCTTTTGGTGAGTGTGGTGATAAGGACACGTTCATCTCTTTCTGTTCTTTGGTTGATTTCTTTGATGAGTGTTTTGATCTGTCCTTCTATTGGATGTATTTCAATTTCTGGATCAAGTAATCCTGTTGGCCGTATGATGAGTTGAGTAATCTCTTTTGCGTGCTTGAGTTCATATTCTGCTGGTGTTGCAGAGACAAAGAGTGCGTGATGAAGATATTTTTCAAACTCGTTAAATTTGAGTGGTCTGTTATCGAGTGCGGATGGGAGTCTGAATCCAAAGTCTACGAGATTTTGCTTTCGTGCTCTATCACCGTTAAACATTGCGCGTGCTTGTGGAAGTGTTTGGTGTGATTCATCTATGATGAACAGAAAGTCATCAGGGAAGTAATCTAAGAGAACAAACGGTGGCTCTCCTTCTTTTCTTTTTTCAAAATGTCGTGAATAGTTTTCAATGCCTGAGCAGTAGCCGAGTTCTTGCATCATTTCAAGATCGTATTTTACTCGTTTTCGTAGACGTTCTTGTTCTATTCCTTGCAGTTCTGGTAGACGTTCTTGTAGTTCTTCTTTTATGGATTCCATTGCGTCATTCATAACGGTTTCTGGAACAACGAATTGTTGTGCTGGAAAAATGATTGCTTCATTTATCTTTTCAATTTCTACACCTGTGATGTGATGTACTTTTGAGAGCGAGTCTATTTCATCGCCAAAGAGTTCAATACGCGTGATGTCTTTTTCATATGCGGGGATGACATCGATGGTGTCACCTCGTACACGAAATTTTCCTGGTTCGAGTGCTTGATCGTTTCGTTCATATTGGATGTCGATGAGTTTTCGGATGATGTCTTGTCTGGATATCTTTTGTCCTTTGGTAATGTCAACGCTCAGGTTGGTGAAATGTTCTGGGTCTCCTACGCCGTAAATACAAGAGATGGATGCAACAACAATGACGTCTTTTCTTGAAAGGAGCGAGGACATGGTTCTCAGACGCATTCGTTCTATTTGCTCATTAACTGAGGAATCTTTTTCGATGTAGGTGTCAGTTGTTGGCATGTAGGATTCTGGTTGGTAGTAGTCGAAGTAAGAAATGAAGTACTCTACTCTGTTATCGGGGAAGAATTCTTTGAGTTCTGCGTAGAGTTGTGCTGCAAGTGTTTTGTTGTGTGCAAGTACGAGTGTTGGTTTTTGATATTCTTTGATGACATTTGCCATGACAAATGTTTTTCCAGATCCGGTAATTCCAAGCAGTGTTTGTGAGTGATTTTCTTTTAGGCCTTTGGCTATGTTCTTGATTGCATCTTGCTGTGCTTCTGATGGTTTAAACGGTGATTGTAGCTCAAAGTTCATAAGATTGCTTTCTTTGGGATGCATATAAAGGTTTGGGGATTTTAGAGAAGGATTATCTACCGTTTACACGCTTTCTTCCGTTTTTTGCAAAAGTGATGTGTTTTCCACTAAGTTGATCTTCTATGCACTTGTATCCTCTTTTTAATTCATAGGAAGGTTGCTGGGTACTTAGATGTGAGAAGACTGCTGCATCTTGTGGATTATATCCTGCTTGCGTGTACCTGAGAAATTGATATAGTGGTTTTGGCATTCTTCCAAGTAAACGTGTTATATTTCCTACTTCTTCATCTGTTGGTGATTTTCTCATTACTCGTTCTACTAGTGCTTCTGCAAGATCTGATCCATCAAGTACTTCTTGAACATTTCCTAAAGAATCATCAGAAACGTCAGATGTATCTTCGATTACTCTGTCTTCGAGTAAATCAGGATTTTTTTCTATTTCCCTACGGACTTTTTTTAATGCAAAGTTTTGTATTTGTCTTACACGTTCTCTTGTTCGACCAATTGCTCTGGATACTTGTTCTAGAGTTTGGGCATTTCTCCCATTAAGACCATATCGTGCTATGAGAATATCTCGTTCTCTTTTACTAAGAACACCTTCCTGTTCGTAGACAATGTATCTTACTTTTTTTATGAGATCATTCTCTTCTACAATTTCAGAAGAAGTTGCATGTGTTCCTGCTAACAAGTCTTCAACAGTGGATTCTTCTCCGTCTTGTATTGGCGTGTGTATTGAGTATGTTGTGATGTCAGCTCTTTGCATATTTTTTAATTTATTTCTGGTGATCTTAATGTAATGTTTGTCTACAAAAAGTTCTATAATCTCTTCATCTGCAGGTTCAACTCCTACTTCTCGAACGTATTCATCAATTATTTTTTTTAGTCTTGCTACATCGTGGTTTAGGTTCTGCGAAACACGAACGGTTCTATCGACTGCTAGGGCTCTTCGCATTTTTTGTTTAATCCAAAATGAGCTATACGAAGAAAATCTAGATCCCTTATATGGGTCAAATTTTTCTGCTGCTCGCATGAGACCAATGTTCCCTTCTTGGACTAAATCTTGAAGTGGAACTCCCATGCCTTTGTAGTCGTGAGCAATTTTAACCACAAGACGAAGATTACTTTTAATGAGTTTTTTTCTTGCCTCAAGAGATCCTGCTGCACGCAATGCAGCAAGCTCTATTTCATCAGTTTTACTCAGCAGTGCATGATTTCCTATCTCAGAAATATATTGCTCCATGGATGTAAAATCTCTTAACATGAGCATTTTTATCGAGTTTTCATTATAAAGATTGTCTAGTATTTAGAGATATTTAAAAAATTCATCTTCTGTTATTTGAGTGTGTTTTAGAATAGATTTGAGTGTTCCTTTGCTCAATTCCTTGTGTTTTGGGACAGTTGTTCCAATGGTCGTTTCTTTTTTTCTTATTATCATGTGACTTCCTTTTTGTCTTGCTATATGAAAGCCAAAATGGTTGCAGAGTATTTTAACACACTTCTTTCCGCTTATGTTCACCCTGCTTGACCTCAAATGTTGTCAAAGCAGGCAATGTTTCAGAGAACTCTTCTAGATACAATTCTGTTGCTTCTTTTAGGTTAGAAATTGCTTCTTTTTTGGTTTTCCCTTGGCTTACGGTATTTATTTCCATACAATTGGCTACATACCATCCATCCTCGAAATGTATCTTTGCGTGAAGTTTCATGTTCTTTTGTAGGCTTGTTTGCTTATATAGTTTTCTGCTTTGCATACGTTTGTATTATTTTTTTGCTTTATAGGTCATTTGGGAGAAAAACCGAAAGATTTACGATTCAAGATGATATTTATATATGGGTTCTTCTTGTGGTTTTATATGAATACCAAATTAATGATTATACTGAGTTGTATGGTAGTAGTAGGTCTTCTTGTTGGTTGTGCTCCTAGTGAGCCTACTGCAGAAGTAGTTTCTGATGACATGGATGATATGGATTCTATGGACGATTCTATGATGGATGACGACATGGCAGAAGATGATGAGACGATGGATGATGATATGAATTCCATGGATGATGATATGATGCAAGATGACATGATGGATGCTGATGCAGATGTTGAGATCATGGTAACTGGTGAGAACTTTGTGTTTTATGTTGATGGCGTTGAAAATCCAGACATTGTGGTACAAGAAGGTGATACCGTTACTGTTACGTTTTCATCCACTGAAGGATTTCATGACTGGGTTGTAGATGAATTTGATGCTGCAACTGAGCAAGTGCGAACTGCTGATGGAGAAACATCTGTTACCTTTGTTGCTTCTGAGAAAGGCACATACGAATACCACTGTAGTGTTGGTAGCCACAGAGCAAATGGTATGGTTGGAAACCTTATTGTAGAATAGATTTTCTATTCTTTTTTTATTTCTCTTTTCAATTATAAGAATGTGATATGCACATTATTGTTGTGCAAGTTTCTCAATTGGAGCAAATACGGCAATTTGTGTTCCATCTGATCTAATGAACCCCACTTGAACGGTATCTGCATCTATTTTCTTTAATACTACTCCACGCATTCCTTTACGCAAGGATCCCATGTCTGATTGTAATTCTACAATTGATCTTAATTCCATATTATCGTCGATAAGTTATCTATTTATAATGCTTATGAAAGAAGGTAAAAAAGAAAAAGTACACACTTATTGTGTGTCGTTTACTGGTGTTGGGATGGATA
>CAZJAJ010000005.1:0-32099 GCA_964544335.1 uncultured Methanosarcinales archaeon
TGGACAACTGTCTGTTGAGTCGGGTGACGCAGTCGAAAGTCTTGAACTTAATGGACAAGATGTAACAGCATCACTCAGTGGATCTACATTCCAACGTATCCCTGCTGATTCGTCCTCTAATGTAGCGCTGCTTGCAACTGATAAGGCAGGTAATGGTGCTCTTGAAATTTTAGAAGTTGTTCATGACGATCAGGCACCTGTTGTGACACTTACTTCACTTTATGGTGGAGATATTACTGGAACAAATACGCCTATTCCAATATCCTTCAATGTAAATGAACCAAGTACTGTTGAAATTTTTGTTGATGGAAATCCTATTCCTATTGCAACACTTCCTCAAGCAAATGGTGAATTGATTTATCAATATGTTCCACAAGATTCTGGACTTCACTTTGTGTATGCAGTAGCAACCGATAGGGCAGGTAATGTAGGTACAAGATCTGAATCTTTCTATGTGCATTATGATGTTCAAGCTCCTGTTGTTGAGCAAGTTATTCCACAAGAAGGGGATACAATTGGTGACAGTGTGGTGACGATCAGTGCAATTATTACTGATGCCACAGGAATTGATGATACGCTTACCACACTTGAGATTGATGGTGTTGAAGTACAAGGATATGTTCTTACATTGAAGAACCTCCCTCTGAACTTGTATGTTGAATACGAACTTAATGCGACACTTCCTCTTGGCGAGGGAGAACATGATGTTGAAATGGTAGTGACGGACCTGGTAGGCAACAGTCATATCGAACGATGGAGCTTTACTACAGACTCTAGTGTTCCAAGAAGACCTGCCTTTGACGTACCTCTATTTACTAACAACGATCTTCAAGAAGTAACTGTTACATACAAGGACGATGTTGATGTGCTAGATGCACACATCAGCCAACAAGAAGTAACTATTGAAGAGATTGGTAATAACATTTTTAGACTTAGACCTGATGTTGGTTTAATCTGTGAAACTTGTGTTGTATCAATTGAGGCAAGAAATGAAGGTGGAGCTGCTGCAGCTACTGTTACTTCTACATTTACCCTTGATACACAGGCACCTGTAATTAATAATGTAGGCTATACACAAGGAAGTGGTGGCGTAACTAGTCAAGAGCGTGTGACCATTTATGGTGACTTCACTGAAAATGATCTTGTCATTACTGCAGGTGCTCAATTACAGCCAAGAACATATGATGGTTTAATTGATCTTCAGCGTGATGCCTTTGTAATTGAAGACATTGATCTGAATCCAGGACTTAATGAATTCACTGTCTTTGTAAGAGATAGGGCAGGTAATATTGCATCTGAGGAACTTGACATCACTTACGATAACTCCATTCCTACTATCCTTCGAGATACTATTCAATTGACTGGAGGAATTTACTCCTCAGTTACAGGTATTGGATCATCATCCCTGAATAGTGTTGTGATTACTGGTGCGTATGATTCAGATCAACCAGTAACAATTACTGATGATCTTGGAACTGTTGCTACGCTACTTGCAAATGATCGATTCAGCATTACGCGAACGCTTAGTGGTAGTGTTGGCAATGAAGAAGTAAATCTTGTTACCCTCTCCATTAGTGATGGGACGTATAGTACTGATACTGAAGTGTACATTATCAAAGACCTTCTTGGTGCATCTATCTTTACAATTGGTGCGCGTGATGCAGAAGCAGGTGTCTTAGTTCTTCCAACACAAACAGATTCACTTGGTCTTGTTATTGGCGTAACTCCAGTCTTTGAAGTGAACTATGGTGAGAATATTACTTCCCTCTTTGCTTCACTTGCCTCTTCATCTACATCTATCGTAACACAAGTACTTAGAACTGCTGATGGTGAATATGATGTGACTCCACTTCAAGCACTTCAAGAAGGATCACACTGGTTAACATTAACATCTATTGATCAATTTGACAATGCGTATGAAAATAAAGTTGATTTCTCAATACAGCACCCTGAGTTTAGTGTTGAAGTGGTAAATCCTCGATTTGGATTTACTTCAGAAGACACGTTTAATTTTACTGTTGAGAGTATTATCAGTGGTGCATGTAGATACGCTCCTTCCTCTGATACGCAAAACTATGCGTTTATGGTTCCTTTTACATCTGATGTAAGTGGAAGAGAACATGTTCGTGAAGGATTTAGTTTAAGTGCTCTTGGTAGAAACGGTGACGGTAGTCTTGTTCTTGACATTATGTGTAATAATACACTTACTGGAAACGTTGAACCAAAGCAAACAGTTACGCTTACAAAAGATACGCAAGCACCTGACTTTGTTGCGTCAATACCAAAAGTGACTACGGCGACCGAGACACTTTCAATAGTAGCACAAGAAGATGTGGTGTGCTCATATGATGTAGGTGAAGGATTTGTATTCTTTGACAATACACACAGTGGTATTGAAGAAACGTACAATTTAACACACACACAACTACTGGTTGTTGGAGAAGACCTTGTTGATTTACAGAATAATATAGTAGTGGTAAGATGTATTGATAAAGCTGGCAATAGCGCTGATGAAACAGTTACCGTTCAGGTTGATACTACGAGCGCATATAGTGTGAGCGTAGTTGAACCAGAAGATGAATCAAGTACGGGACTTACCACGGTAACTATCCATGCAAGATCAACTAAACCTTCAAGTTCATGTACGTATGCTGAATCACCACAAGGAAAGGCTAGTCAAATGAGCCCAAGCACTGATGGTAAAAACTTCTTTGCTACATTAACTGGTCTTTCAACCGGACAACATAATGTGACTGTGACGTGCTTTAGTTCGGAGCAGCAAACTGCAAGAGTGACATTCTATGTGGATACAAAACCACCTGTTGTTAACTCCGTGGGCTATGATCCTGTTGAACTTGTTGATGATTCAATTGCATACCGAGATGATGAAGTGTACTATTGGATTACCGTTGATGAAGATTTAAGTGGAATTGATAGAATTAATCTAACGCTTCTTGATGGTACTGTTGAACTTGATGAAGAGACTATAACTAGTGTTTCAAAAGAAACGGTTGATTTCGATTCACTTGCAAGATGCCTTTCAAGAACAGAAAGAGATCGTGATGAAGTATATGATTGTGCACAAGAGCAAGCACTGCATCTTGATGAAGCAGAGAATGTCTTTGGATGTATTGAGGATGTTGAAAACTTAACAAGAGATAGTGCAAGAGCATGTGTTGAGGATTATGTGGATGCACCACTTACTCGATATATTGCAAGAGGTAAAGAACGATTTGATCTTGATGAGAATACTACGTATAAAATCCAAGCAGAAGCACAGGATGCTGCAGGACTTTGGAGTATTGAGTCAGCATCAGATTCCTTTGATGTAGACAAGAGTAAAGCACCTGCAACTTGTAATGATGGTCGTCAAAATGGTGATGAGACTGATACTGATTGTGGTGGAAGTTGTTCTTCATGTAGAGAGGGCGATTCTTGCGAAGTAGATGCAGATTGTAGTACTAATTCATGTGACTCAGGTATTTGTGCAGGAGCTAGTTGCTTTGATGGAGCACAAAATGGTGATGAAACTGACGTTGATTGTGGCGGAAGTTGTAGTGATCAGTGTGCAATTGATGAGAAATGTGAAGTAGACGCAGACTGTTTCTCTGGCGAGTGTAGTGTTGCAAATGATAGGTGTGTAGAGCCTGCATGTGAGAATGGCAGACTTGATGTTGGTGAAACCGATATCGATTGTGGTGGTGTGTGTCTTAACCAGCGTGTTCCACGAGCATGCTCACAAGGAAGAGCGTGTGTCACTGATGCAGATTGTAGATCTAGTGCATGTGGTGATGATGGACTTTGTGAAGGCTCACCTGTTGATAGAGATCAAGATGGTATCTTGGATGATGTAGATAATTGTCCAGTTGTTCCAAACCCTGATCAGGCAGATCAAGATGGTGATGGTGAGGGAGATGCATGTGACCGTGACATTGATGGTGATGGTCTAACTAACCTTTGGGAAGAGCAATACTTTGGTTCAACCACAGGAGCACAACCTAATGATGACATTGATAATGATGGACTTACAAATATTCAAGAATTTAATTTAGGTACCAATCCTCTGGATGATGATACAGATGGTGATGGTAAAAAAGATGGTGATGATGATGATCCACTTACACAAGATGGTGGAATTGGTTTATTACTCATTGCACTTATTATATTCATCGTAGCGGCAATCGGGGTGGGGGGATATCTCGCATACACCCACTTTGCTCGGCAAAGTTCATCCTTGCCACCTCCAGGCGCCGCTCCTCCTCTTACAAGAAGACCTGCAGCAGGTCTTCCTCCAGTTCCTCGGGTTCCAGGAAGAGTAGTTCCACCAAGACCTCTTGGTAAACCGGCTACTACAAAAAGATCAGGTCTTCCTCCAATTCCTCCAAAAACAGGAGCGGAAAAACCAGGATCTGAGATAACAGAAGAACAACTTGATCGTAAACAAATCATAGAAGATAGTTTACATCAGCGCGCCGGTAATAAGGTTAAGTTAAAGTCACCTCTTGATAAGCCAATAGAAAAATCAACAGGTAATTTCATTTCCCTTGATAATTTAAAGCACCCATACAAAGATTTGAGTCATAAGAAACAAGGCAAGGGTGATGATGCATTTGATCGACTACGTAAATTAAGAAAAGAACTTGATGATATTGATAAAAAGGAAACACCTTTTGAAAAACTTCGAAAACTCAAACGATGAATGATGAAAAAAGGACTAACGCCGGGAGTATTTAATTGGATTTTTGTGATGATAGCTGGCGCTGTTATTTTACTTTTTTTTGTGAAGATCATTAGTTTACAAACAGCCATTACTGAGCGTGAAATTGGCGCGACAGTTCTTTCTGATACACAGACTATTCTTGCAGGAAGAGCAACAGCAGAAGATACACAGGCAATTATTCAAATACCCAATAAACCGTTTGAGTTTGTATGTCAAGAACCGTGCAATGCACAAACGGGATGTGATAGTTGGTTTGGCATGCCTGGAGGGGATTTGAGTATACAAACACCGCTTCAACCTATTTTTTCCCCCGAAAAGATAGAAACCTCTGAATTATATGCATTTGTACTGGGGTGGAATGTTCCTTTTCATGTGTCTAATTTTTTGATCCTTGCACAACCAGGAATGAAAATTTCTTTTCCAATTGATTGTGATACAAGCAGTCTTTGCAGTGAAGTATATGGATTAATTCCAACTCCAGTAAAGGATAGAAGAATTGTGACTCTTGATGGTTTTATTAATAATCCAAATGTGAGAAATATTGAGTTTAGTTCAACATGTACGCAGCCACATAGTTACTGTATTGATGAGTCTAGGCAGGAGATAACATTTCCCGATGGTAGGGTTACTACCTATTATGATGCAAAGACTATTGTTGCTGCTCTTTTTGCAGAAGATAGTGCTGCATATGAATGTAACATGAAAAAATCTTTCTTTAGACTTAATCGTGTTGTGTCGGTGTATGATGATAAGCGTGAACGGCTTCTTCGGCCACATGTTAAGAAAGGATGGGGGCACAACCCTGTATGCAATCAACACTACACGTTGATGGAAGCACAATTACAAATTATTGATGATTCTTTTGGGTTTGATCCTTTTGCATTTAATCAAGCAGTTGTATCTATTATTGAATCAAATAATATTGTTAGGAGGAATAGTTGTGGTTCACTCTACTAAAGGTCAGATTCGTATGATGGAGACAACCATGGTGTTGTTTGTATTCTTCTTCATTCTCATGATAGGGATGGGTGTGTATGCCAACGTGCAAACAAACAAGCTTGAGCAGCTTGATCGTAGATTTAATCAACAAGCTTCCATTGAGTCTGCGCGAACTATTTTAAGTTTACAAGAGATTGCCTGTTCGAACAGCGGAGTTAGAGAACAAAATTGTTTTGATGTGGAAAAGCTTCCTGGTTTTAGACGAATGGTGAGAGATAACCCTTTGTATTACCAAAATCTCTTTGGATCTTCAAAAGCAATCCTTGTTCTTCCTTCAGCGACATATCCTGCTGGTTCTTTTTATACTCCTGATTTTTTTGATGTGTATGATGGTGATGACCCTAATGTGGCTTTTGGCACCATGCCTTGGGAGGTTACTGATTTTGATGGAGATGGTTTAACTGATGAAATGGTTTGTACCTGTGGGCCAGATACTGTTTATCGAGATTTTTGTACCTCAGGTAATCCTACAGATTGTCCTAATCTTGATAGTGATGATGATGATGTTGCACCTGATGATTTAAATGATCTTTCTGCAATATTTATTGAAGAAGAAGCACAACTCTTGTTTGATTTTTCGGGTGATTTACAAAACAAACAGACTTTTTATTTTCCTGTTTCACTTTGGGATGCACGCTATGTTCCTGAGCGAAGTTATTTTGGGTGGATCATTATTGAGGTGTACTCATGAAGTTTAATTTTGGGAAAAAAGGACAACTTGAGATACTGGGCATGGCAATAGTGATGGTGATTTTATTGTTTGCATTTATTATTTATCTTCGATTTACTTCAGAACCACCTGCTCCTGTTGAGAATTTCTTTTTTTCACAGCTTCCTTCACAGACGTTGTCTACTATTCTTGGAACAACTACAGATTGTAGAGATCTTAAAGTGGGTGTGTTAATTGCAGATGTAGCCTCACATACAGATTCATCGGGAGGAATTGATACTGGCCAGCTCATCTCATGCGGTGGCGGAAGAACGAGTGAAACTGAAGTATTTGATCCTGCAAACAGTGTCATCGTTGATATTTTTGCAAGAACGTTTGATGATGCGGCTATTTCATATGAATTTAGTGTAGCACTTCGATCTAGTGTAACATCGGTTCCTGTGAGGTTATATGATACGAGTAGTCCTGTGGATTGTAGTAATGCTAGGCGTGTAGACGCGGAAACATTTTTAATCCAAAGTGATAATGGACCAGTAGAGGTGACACTACGAGTATGTTAGTGCAAATGAAAGGACAGATTAATACCGGACTTGTGAAGATCATTCTTTGGGCAGCTATAGCGCTTGTGTTTTTAACTTTAATAGTGAGGGTGTTTTCATGAATAGTAACGGTGAAGTCATAAGTGGGACACTTGCGGTTGCCATTATTGCAGGTATTGCTATATTACTTACAGGTATATTCATTGGTACGTTTAGTACTTCACTTACTGAGCAAGGAAAAGATAAGGCACTTGCCTGTAAGGCGTCTGTGCTTAAGGCATCTCAGTTTACTCGTCTTGTAGATCAGGAAAAATTCTATGCTAGTTGTGAGTCAATCCCTTGGGAAGTTCCTAAGCTTGGCGATGATGCAGAAGAAAATAAAAGGTCTATGGGAACGTTTATCGTTAAACAATATGAACAGTGCTGGGATAAATTTCACCAGGGTAAACTTGCTCCTGTTGCAGGAGATGTGAGCGATATTGATGTTCGTTGTTTTATTTGTAGTCAATTTACTATGCCTGATGATGCACCAGTCATTGCTGATGTAGATGAAGGCATTGCATGGAGATTGAGTATTGATGAGAAAGCAGATGCATTTTTAGATGATGCATTTTTTGAAAGTGAAGATGGACAGATGTATTACGGTGTTCGTGACATTCAACTCGTGAATGGATTTTGGAAAGTGGTAAAATATCTTACTGACTGGGATCCTATACAATATGATAGTCTTATTAAGAGCGTGCAACCCTGGGATATTCGATTAGAACCTGGGAAAACGTATTATATTTACAATGCAGAATTAGTTGAGCAAAAAGGCTTTATCTTGAAGGCACTTGATACACACGCAAAAATAATGGTGGGGGAACCATCTTTTGAACCTGCAATTTGCGATTATTTACATAATTGAAGATAATGAGGAATAGAAATGAGTCAAATGGAACAAACAAACATTGCAAAGTTGATTATTCTACTTGTGGCTCTGGTATTCTTGTTAATTTTTGTGAGTGATTTCTTATTCATCAACAGTGCAGAAAAAGATCTTGCTTGTGCGCAGAGCGTTGAGCAATATGCTGCAATGCTCCAGGGTGTGTTTGAAGTAACTAATGAGCAAGCACAGAAGTTTGCAGAGGATGCTATTAATTGTCCTGCAAAACGTATTTCTCTTTCAGGAAGCGATGATGCTATGAAAAAGACCATTGCAGAAGATATGCGTTCTTGCTTTAAACGATATGGTGAAGGTGAGTTGGATCTGTTTGGTGGACAAAAAGCATTTTGTAGTGTGTGCTCAATCATTGAATTTGAAGACAAGGATGATGAGCTCAGAGGACTTCCTAATTATATGTTTAACACCATTCCTTTTGGTGAAGAGCTGACGTATTATGAATTACTCTCTGGTGTTACAACTGATGAGGATGCACTAGTTGCAGCAAATCTTGCAGATCAAGCAGAATCATTGTCTTTGAATGCACAGTTAACTGGAGATATACAATATGCAACGGTATTTTATCATGTGAGAGGAAATACAGAGATTGAGCGTGTAGTGTCTTTTATGGGAAGTACAAATGGGTATGTGTTTGCAGCAGGTGTTGTTCTTTCTGTTGCTACGGCTAATCCTTTTTTGGCTGTTGTTGGCCTTACTGCTGCAACGATTGCAGATGCAACGTATGATGAGCAGTTTGATACAGTATCATTTGTTTCACTTGAAGCGTTTAACCCAGAAAATATTAATAGTATGTGTGATATTATACCGGTGAAGGTGATCGAAGAATGATGTCAAAAAAAGGCGAGATACCTGTATGGCTAATCATACTTGTAGTATTTTTACTTATTATGACTATTGCGATGGGCACATATTATTCGCGTCTTAGTGATGGGGGAAGTATTATTGCGGGGTTGTTTCCATGAGCACATTGAGTAAGAAGGGCGTTACGAGTAGATTATTATTTAGTGTACTTGCTGCACTTCTTCTTATTGTAGTGATTATTATTAGTGGCGTTATGCTTTCAGATAAGGTAAGAGATGTGTTTTCATATGGTGAAAAATACTGCAGAGAAACACAGCTTACGGTAACACAAATGGGTGAGCGTCTTGAGCGTGAATATAATGCTGATGCTCTTGCAGAGGCAAGAATATATTACGATGGAGCAGTGAGTCCATGTTTTGGTCCAGAAGACATTCCGCTGTCTGAAGAGTCACTTCGAGAAGAAATCTTTTGTGATAGTGCTTTTGAAGGCTCTGAAGATCGTGATTTGAATCAGTTTAGGGAGCGATGTGAGTGATTTTTTTGCTCTATTCTTCTAATTCACGTGGTGGTAAAAAGAAATATTTATATAGGAGAAAAAGGAGATTCAACTAATAGCGAGGTGTTATTATGAAGAAAGGTCAAGGTCTTAGCATTACAACAATTGTCGTAGCTGCTATTGCTCTACTCGTACTTGTTGTTTTGGTAGCTATTTTTGCAACCCAAGCAGGAAAAACAGGAGCTGCAGTGAATTCATGTGAAACAAGTGGTGGAGAGTGTTTTACATCTGATCCAGGTGATACTTACACACGATTATTTACGGCAGATTGTCCAAATACTGGTGAAGTTTGTTATGCAAAAATTTCAAATGGTGCATTAGGTGATGGTGCAGCAACAGAGTAATTTTTTACTCTTTTTCTCTTCTTTTTTTCTGCAAAAATTTATATAGTTGATTTCTAGAGTTTTGGTATGAATCGTAAAGGTGTTTCATTTGCATTTGGCGTGATTATAGGCCTTATTATGCTGGTACTTGTTATTCTCGTGTACAGCGTTATCACACTTAACAAAACAGGTGATGCTGTTGGCGTGCTTGATTCACTTTCAGGAGATACTACTAAATCATGTGAAACACATGAAAAAGAAGCGCAAAAGAATCTTGAAGATAGAAATGTAAAAGATGCAATAATACATCATTCACTTGAATTTTCACAACGTAACTGTAGAGCAACTGCTGAGAAAGAGGCAAGTTCTACCGAATATAGATACTTTACATCACAAGAAACACCTGAAGATGGGTTATTTTGCTGTCTGTATGTGGAGAGGTCAAAATAATGAAAAAAGGTCAGGGAACTACACTTATTTTTACGATGCTTGCACTTGTAATTGCAGTTATTGTTCTAGTGTTGCTCACTAACGTCTTTGGCTTTGAGAAGGCACGAGAAGCAATGGTGCTTTCTGCATGTGAGAAGGGCGTTGGTGGTGAGACACAGGGAATGTGTACCGATTATAGCGTGTGTCCTGCACAAGCAATTTCAAAAGGATCATCTGGATGTCCTTCATCACTTCTAAAAGGTGTGTTTAAAGAAGGAGATATGGATAATTCTGGCGACTATGAGCTGTGCTGTGTAGTAAATTCCTGTAGTGATGTGGTTGATATCATTGAGGATACGTCTTACACTAGAAAATCTGCAGTTCTTTCAAAGAATAATGATGCATGTGTTGGTTTTGCAAAAGATTGTTCTCAAGATGAGGATTGTTGCTGTGTTCTTGGGAATGCGGAGATTACATCATAATGGCAGATTTTGAGTTTGGCAATTTAGGTGGTTTAATTCTTGTTGCTATTGTTCTTGCTGTCCTGATTCCTGTTGCGTTTTTCATTTTAGATGCATTCTTTTCTGATGCATCCGATATTTCTCATGCAACCAAAAATGGTCTTAAACGTCTTGCTATTGAACTTGATGATGTGGGTGATACTGATAAATTCATTCCACTTGCGCTTAATGGCGCGTATATTGTTGGGAAAAATGCAATTGGTACATCGGTGCTTATGGGAGATAGTGTTTCTATTGAGATTAAAAATAAAGAATGTAGAGATGTTTCGTGTTTATGTGCATATGCAAGTAAAGAAGATGTGGAGACAAAACAACCTGGACTTTGTATTCCTTTTGAGCAGTATGATTGCATGTATTTTGTAGGAGGTGATGGAAATATCACTAATCTTGGCAATACGTATAGAACAGGAGAGTATGTGGTTATGACTTCCGAAGATAAAGGACTGTTACAAGTACGAAAAGAAACAAATTGTCCGGGAAGTGGAGATGGTTTGTCATTTAGAGTAGATTCTCCAAGACCTAGCGAAGATCCATACTATAATGATGGAAATCCCACTACGGGGTGGCAGTAGTCCATAATCCTAACATTTAAATACCTTCTTTCCTGAAAAATGGCATGAATAGCAGGGGTTTTTCGGAGGCATATCTCATTTTGATTTATATTCTAGCTGTTGCTATTATTCTTGTTGGAACGCTTAATCAAGTTGATAAAGCAGAGACTGATTTTATTCAACGAACATTTGTTACGGAGAACGTTGCACTCATTTCATCTGCTGCAAGTTTTTATCCAGGAAACATTGAATTTACGTTTTTTTCACCAAAAGATCATATGAAACAGTGGGATTCATTCCCTCTTGAAACGGGTGATGTGTTTACCTATAAAGACCCTGAAAATGATGTGAGTACAGGATCGACGTATAAGACTTTTTTGAGTGATGAATTTATTGTACAAGAATATTTTATTACCACTGAAGGTTCATTTGCTACTATCAATAAACAGTATACGACGCCAAGTACGCAGGGAGGAATTCTATATAGAGGAGAAGGTAATCCTCTTCAACTCCGTTGTACGGGTAGTGAAATACAGCATGATTGGACAATTCATACTCTGTATGGTGGAAAGAAGGATGTGTATTATAGCGATGTAGGTCAAATAATTACGGGAGAGGTAAGTATTGATTACGATGGAATGACTCCTCAGTATTATATTGATGGCACTCGTGTGTTTGCAGGTAATCCTGGAAAAAATATTGGAACACAATCTTCGGGCGATGTATTACTTGATCTTTCAAATGGGTTGACTAGATCATATGGTGAGGACGCATATATCCCACTTGAAGTAATTGAAGAGCCTCATTTGGTGCTTAGCATTACTAACGAAGAAAAAAATAGTATTATCGCAAAAGTTTCTGCAAATAATTTTGATATTCAGTATGAAACAGCATGTCAATTGATTAATGGGATGTTGTATGATGAGTCCATTGAAGGAATTGAGCGTGTTGCCATTGTGCCATATGATGGGATGCATCTTGTGCTTTCTATTGGTTCAACAACCCATCCTGATTTTTTTAGTAGAGACCATATTGTTGCAATACATTCACACTTACGATTATTTACAGAAGGGGGTTCTAATGCTATCGTCTAAAGGTGTTGCAGGAGAAGACGTTCCATTAATGCTTTGGAAGATTTTACTTGTGGGTTTGTCTGCTGCAGCAATCACCGTGCTTACTGCATTTGCAGGAGTAAATGACATTAAAGCAGATGTGCTTGATATGCAACAAATGACACTCAATATGATTAACAGTCCACATGTGTTTGCAATCGAAGATGCTATTACAGGAAGAGTGTATGCGAATAGCATTGATCTTGAAAAATTTCAAGAGGTTGATTTTTCAGAAGCAATACGAACTGAACGAAATGATCTTGCGATGCACTTTCATGTACTTGTTGATGGAGAAGAGTATGACCGTTACTATGTTTCATCGGGTCGTTCTAGCGCAGAAGAATTTTCAATTTATGAAGTCCTTATCGATCAAGGGAGAGGAACAGGAAGAGTGTTTACAACTCCTGTTCTCGTACAAACAGAGGAGGGAATGATGTCTGGTATTCTTGAAACTAGCGTCATTGTGTCATCATGAGCAGAAAAGGTGCCATCTCTGATGTAATTTTGGATGGCGTGGTAACGCCTTTTACGCTTGTTATTGTATTTAGTTTTTTCTTCTTTGTTTTTCAAGTAACAGGATACGGTACTGATGAAATTACTCGTTCAGGTATTATTGATGGGAATATTGATCATGGGTTGTATCCAGAGATGTTACTTAATTCTTACTTGAGTTCTCCTCTTTTGTCATGTAGTGTTGATAGTGAAGGAAAGATTCCATCTCATATGACGTATCAAGATCTTATACGCATACTCGTGTTGCAAGGAGATATTCTTCTTCCTGATTCGTTTGTAATAGAGGAAGAGGTATTTTCATATTCACACTATTGGTATGAGTGTACTATTGAATATTTTTCACAATCTCTTGGTGGAAAAACAAGTGATTTTTCATCTCATCCCTTTCCATGGGGTATTGAAGTGTACAAAGGGAGTAGTATTGCAATTGATGTGAGTGATGCATCTGCTGAAACACCTCTTGCAGAACAAACTATTTATGGGACTTATTCTGAGCCACTTAAGGTCGTACTCACACAACAAGGTCTTCTTGAACAACAAGTGAAGGTGCTTACATGAGCAGGAAAGGGTATATTTTTGGCATTGGTCTTGTAGTTTCTGTAGTAGTAAGTCTGTTGTTTCTTTCCACTACGATTTATTCAAACTCATCTCCTCAACAACTGGGGACATTACAGACGGCATTTTATGGTTCAGCACAACATGTACAAGAGAAGACAACATTCTACGACGGAATCATTAAAGACGCATCAATGAATGCAGTATATACGTCTGCAGTTCTTGGTGGATATTGGACGGAAAGTCCATGTGGTGATTACTTTGGGCTTGAGCTTTGGGCAAGTAAAAACCCTAAACACGAATATGCCACTTGTATTCCTGATTATAAGAAACAGATGGCAAACATGGCAACACTTTCTTCACACATTCTCATTGAAGAAGTTGAAGAAGATGTAGATTATGAGTTCTATGTGGATGGTTCAGACTCACTTGCATTTCATGCAATTGCACTTGATCCAGTACAACATACTATTGAAGAGGGTAGATGGTATGCTGATCGTCCTTCTTCTTCGATTGACACAGGTGTGAGTGATGAAGTGTATGTTGAGATGGAAAATATACTTACTCAGATGAATGATGTGTGTGGTGTTGTTCAAAATACTCGTCAGTCTTCTGCGTTTGATTCTTGTGTTGAGAACGTACTTGAAGAACACGAAGGATATCATCGTATTTCTGGTTTTTCAGTTCCTGACGAAGATGATGGGGTAAATACACTTAAACAATATTTTCGATTCATGGAAGGGATGAATTATGATCAATGCTTCATTTCATTTCAACACCCGACTATTGCCCCTAATGAACCTGCATTACAACAGTTTAATCTTATTGATGGGAAAACAGAGTATAATGGCGAACTGTATGATTTTCAGATTGGTATTATGAGTGGTGGGCAAATCATTCCTCTGCCTGAGACTATGTCTGTTGCATATGATGCACAAAAAAAGTCTATTGTTACTCGAAGAGGAGTAGAAGAACTTCGTGAGATTGGACTTTATAAATTTGGCAACACTGTTGTGTTTGCAAATGATGAAAATATCAGACAATATAGTGAGTATTTTTCATTACTTCCTTGTTCATATGAGAACAGACACGTTATTGTGCAGCATATAGGTGATGAAGTGTATCCTCTAAAGGGAGAGCTAAATTATGTTACCTCGTTTTTAGTAGATGATACTGTTGCACCGACTGTTGATGGACTTGAAGTTGTAGACAAGGAATTTGATCAGGGTGCTGTGCTTATTTTTTGGGATCATACCACATCATTTGATCTTGATTCGTATATGCTTAATGTAGATGGTGAGTATATTAGAGAGATTGATTTATGGTCAGATATTGATTTTGTTCACCGTACTTTTTCTTTCAAAGGCGATGATTTACGTGAGACTTGTACTATTACGCAGCAACCAGACAGTGAGTTTTTTGATTGTGAATATATGATTGATGGAAGAAGTATGATCTTACAAAAAGGTCTATATTATTTTGCTGATGATCGTAAATTTATGTATGTATTAGATGATGTTGGTGATGGTGCTGTTTCTGTAACACTTACTGCACAAGATGATGAGGGGAATAGCCAAGAACTCATTGCAACTGGAAGAAGCATTGATGATCTTCCGTTGAAAACGAGTGGTTATACGCTCACACCAATTATTATATCTGCAGATGGATCTTATTTGTCTCTTGGAGTTATACCTCCAGTTGCATCATATCACTATAATGGAAAGCCTGCAACAGGTATATCGGGACAATACTATTTTGTGCCTCATGTTAATTTACTACAGGGAACACTTGATTTGAGTGTGAAGTCTCCTCAATCAGGTCTTACTGTTTCATTCCCTGGAAATACGAATACCGGAGTGGTACATATGCTTGTCCCATATGATCCTTCTCTTGATCAGTATCCAATTGATCCAAAGCGTATGAATTATTTATGTCAGAAGGTCCCAGGACCTCTTGAAAAGTGTTCATAGTGTGCTAAATAGAGCACAATAAAGCTTAAATATGTGATTTGGCTAGTTTTAGCATGATTGCAATTCCATATGAAACACTTGTTGAAAAGATTGTAGAACAATCTGATTTGAGCAAAGAAGATGTGGAAACTCGAGTGCAGTCAAAAATGAAACAACTTTCTGGTCTTATTTCTAAAGAGGGTGCTGCGCATATTGTTGCAAATGAGCTTCATATTACCATTGTACACGATACGTCTTCTAAAGTGAAGATGAAAGATGTGATGCCCGGTCTTAGAGATATTGAAGTAGTTGGTAAAATTCAAAGAAAATATGAACTTCGCTCATTTGAAGTAAGCGGTCGAACAGGAAAAGTTGCATCCCTTATGCTTGCAGATGAAACAGGCCGTATGCGTCTTGTGATGTGGGGAACTGCTAATGACAAATTTGAACAGATGAAAGAGGGAGATATTCTTCAGGTTAAAGGAGCGTATGTTCGTGAGAATAATAATTACACAGAACTGCACTCCAATGATCGATCAACAGTGGAAATAAATCCCGAGGGTGAGAGCATTGATGTTGCACTTGAACCACTTACAAAAACGTCAAGAAAATCAATCAGTGAGCTTACAGAGGAAGATAGTGATGTGGAAGTGCTTGCAACGATTGTTGATGTGAATGAACCTCGTTACTTTGAAGTGTGTCCTGAATGTAGTAAACGTGTACGTCCAGGAGATGATGGAACACTTGCATGTCAAGCGCACCCTGAAGCAGTCATTAATTTTAGTTATGTACTTAATGCATTTTTAGATGATGGTACAGATAACATTCGTGGTGTATTCTTTAAGGAGCAGGCAGAAAAGCTCTTTGGAAAATCATCTGAGGAAATGGTTTCACTTCGAGGACAAGATGGTGATATTAATACCATTCGTACATCACTTCTTGGACAAATTGTAAAAGTAAAAGGACGTGTTTCTAAAAATCAAATGTTTGATCGCACGGAATTTATTGTGAGAAACATTGATCTAAATCCTGATCCTAAAGCAGAACTTGAACGGGCCGAAAATGGAGTATAAAACTCATGTTTTGTTTGGTATCGCACTAGGTCTTATTCTTGATTCATATACGCAACTTGAAATTCCACTCTTCTTTTTTTTGATCATTCTTGGGAGTTTGCTTCCAGATATTGATCATCCAAGATCTAAAATGGGTAGGTGGTTTAAACCTATTGGCTGGTTGTTTGAGCATAGAGGTTTTTTCCACTCAATCTTTATTGTAGCACTCTTTATGGTATTACTGCTTAAGTTTGGTCTTGGTGGTATGATCTTGCCGTTTGCAGCAGGGTACATGGGCCATTTACTGCTTGATTCTGCAACAAAACAAGGTATTATGCCACTGCACCCCATTAGTAGAATTCGCATCAGGGGAGCGTTTAAAACTGGCGGTATTGTGGAGCAGAGCTTATCTGTGCTCCTTGGATTGTATGTGGTTTTGATGGTGTTTCTGTAGTTTGGACGAGCCATTATACTTTTAAATCACTCTTTATTTCTGCACAATATGAAAGTACTTGTGACGGGGGGATCTGGTTTTCTTGGAATTAATTTAGTACGCTATTTACTTGATCAAGGTCATGAGGTGCGAGTACTTGACATTGCACCGTTTACTTATCCTGAAAAAACATCCATTGAATTCTTCAAAGGAGACATTAGAAATATGGAGCATGTTGATGCTGCAGTAAAAGATGTTGATGCCGTTGTGCATGCTGCTGCTGCTCTTCCACTTTATTCAAAAGAAGAGATCATGGACACGAATTACAAAGGAACATTTCATTTACTTGACGCCGCACGTCATTATGGTGTGAAGCGATTTGTGTACATCTCGTCAACGGCAGTGTATGGTGTACCTGATCATCACCCGCTCAAAGAAGATGATATGCTTATTGGCGTTGGCCCCTACGGTATTGCAAAAATTAAGTCTGAAAAACTATGTGAGCAATTTAGAGAGCAAGGGATGTGTATTTCTATTCTTCGTCCCAAATCTTTTATTGGTCCAGAACGTCTTGGTATTTTTGCACTATTATACTCTTGGGCACTTGATAAAAAACATTTTCCTTTGCTTGGCACAGGAAAAAACACATATCAATTACTTGATGTAGATGATTTATGTCAAGCTATTCACTTGTGTCTTACTCGACCAACATCCAAAGTTAATGATGTGTTTAACATTGGTGCTGAAGAATTTTCGACCATGAAAAAAGACTTTCAATCCGTACTTAGTGAAGCAGGGCATGGTAAACGCATTATTATGTTTCCTGCAGCACCTGCAATTCTTGCACTGAAGATATTAGAATTTTTTAAACTCAGCCCACTCTATGCGTGGATCTATGAAACAGCGTCTAAAGATAGCTATGTATCTATTGATAGGGCAAAAGAAAAGCTTGGATTTATGCCACAGTATTCTAATAGAGATGCATTACTTCGTAATTTTGCGTGGTATAAAGAACATAGAAAGGAGTATGAACAACGTTCAGGTGTTTCTCACCGTGTTCCTTGGAAAGAAGGTATTTTGAGCGTTGTTAAGGTGTTTTTCTAAATAGGACCGGAAATCTTTCAAGTCGATACACTGGACACTGGACACCTTCTGTTGCGGCGTTTATAAAGAAGCTTAGAGTAACTCATATTATAAGCAAAATCGCAGCTTCCCCACAACCAAATGTTGTGGTTGAAACAAAACGCGAAAGCAATGGAGGCAAAAAATGAGTGAAATACAACCAGAAAAAAAGTTTACTACAGGCGCAATTAGTGCGACCGTGTGGAAGAATGAAGGCAAGTCCGAGGATGGCACAACTAATGAATTTAGTACTGTGAGCCTTGAGAGACGCTATAAGGATAAAGATGGCAAATGGCAATCTACAAGCTCCTTACGAGTGTCTGACCTACCAAAGGTGGCACTTGTCGCAAACAAAGCTTTTGAGTATTTGGTTATGAAAGACGAAGTGTCTGCATAACTGCAATATTCTTTTTTTTTCTTTTTTTTACATTGATAAACTATACTAAAAACATAAAAAGGTGATAATTATGGCTAAAAAACAACAAACGGAAACTATTATGGAAGATAAAGAAGAGCAAATTGAACAGGTACAAGAAGCAGTTGAGGAAGTAACTCCTGCTCCAGAGCCTGAAGTGAAAAAAGAGCTTACTATTTACGATATTCCAGGAGTTGGCGCAGCAACCGCTGAGCGACTTCTTGAAGCAGGGTTTGGTGATTTAATGGCAATTGCTGTTGCATCTCCTGCAAAACTTACTGAAAGTGCGGGCATGACTGAGGCAACTGCACGAAAAATGATTAATTTTTGTAGAAACTCTCTTGATATGGGTTTTGCATCAGGACAAGAACTGCTTGAAAAAAGAGCACGTATTAAGAAAATTACCACAGGTATTGAAGGTTTTGATACCTTGATGGGTGGTGGTTTTGAAACGGGTGCAATCACAGAATGTTTTGGGCAGTACGGTAGTGCTAAAACACAAATTGCTCACTGGCTTTGTGTGCAAGTACAAAAACTCTCTGGAGAAGAAAATCCAATTGCAATTTATATTGACACTGAAAATACCTTTAGACCTGAGCGTATTTTGCAATTTGCAGAAGGTGCTGGTCTTGATCCACAACAAGCACTAAAAAATATCAAAGTAGCACGTGCATACAATTCAGATCATCAGATGCTTCTTGCAGAAAAGGTAGAAGGACTTGTTAAAGATCAAGGGCTGAATGTGAAACTTGTTGTTGTAGATTCACTTACTGCGCATTTTAGAGCAGAATTTGTGGGACGTGGAACACTTGCAGAACGTCAGCAAAAACTGAATAAGCATATGCACGTTCTTGCAAAACTTGCAGATACACAAAACTGTTGCGTGTATGTTACTAATCAAGTAATGGCAAAACCTGATCAATTCTTTGGAGATCCAACCGAAGCAATTGGCGGAAACGTTGTTGGACACAACAGTACTTTTAGAATCTATCTTAGACGTGGGAAGAAAAACACCCGGGTTGCAAAACTGGTGGACTCACCAAATCTTGCAGACGGTGAAGCAGTCTTTATCGTCGAGGAACATAAGCTGAGCGAGATGTAAATCTCGTAATTTTTTCTTTTCTTTCTTAGAAATACTTATAAAAAACCGTTCTTGAGTATAGATATGACAAGCGGATGCTCTTTTATTGATCATTTAATGGGTGATGTAGAACGTGATGTAATTACTACTATCTATGGGCCTGGTGGATGTGGCAAGACACTTGCATGTATGCTTGTTGCAGCAGAAGTGGCCAAGACTGGAAAAGTTCTCTACATCGATACCGAAGGTGGGTTTAGTGTTGAGCGTCTAAAACAAGTTACTGGTGAAGATTTCAATCGTGTTCTTGATAATTTTATTTTTCTTAAACCAACAAGCTTTGCAGATCAGCGTAGAGTCTTTGATACACTCAAGGAGACACTTAGTCCTGAGGTAAAACTGATTGTGGTAGATACTATTGCTATGCTCTATAGGCTTGAACTTGGTAGAAATGAAGAAATTTATGAAACAAATAGAGAACTTGGTAGACAGATCTCTGTTTTAACTGAACTTTCTCGCACGAGATCTATTCCTGTGATGGTCACTAACCAAGTATATTCTAACCTTGATAATAATGGTGGGGTTAAAATGGTTGGTGGAGATATTCTTGTGTATGGGAGTAAGTGTTTAATTGAGATTGCAAAAGGGCATAATGGAAAAAGAAAAGCAATTCTTAGAAAACATAGAAGTCAAAAAGAAAAAGAAATAACGTTTACGATTACTCAGACTGGGATTGATTCACAGCCGTTGCATTCGCAAAATTCGAGCACTGATTTAAGATAACTGATTCTTGTGCTTTTGCTTTGCTTCTGATGTAGTCGATATCATCTTGTGCGGTTCTTCCCCAATTTCCTTCCATGAATTCCCAATTGTTTTGGTTGTAGAGTAAGATTGCATCATTAAGATATGCGGTTGCTTCTCTTACGGTTTCAATGGATTCTAGGATTTCTTGTCCACGTTGTTGACATCGTATCATGCCATCCCATGCTGCAAATGGTTTTCTTGCTGCTTGTTTGTAGTATCGTTCTGCATTAAATAGACTGATTCTAAAGTCAACGTATGCTATTGCTTCTTCATCTTTGATACCAGTCTTGTATGCCTCTAGTTCACTGATCAGTTCAACGAGTTCAGCATCATTAATGGTAACATCTTCTCGAGCAAAGGTATCAAAATAGGTAATACCTTGTTGATAGTCTGATACGTTGATGTTATTTCTTGCATCAAGTTGTGCTACTTCATCAAATGTCTTTTCAAAAGGTGTTGCATTAGAGCAACCCACTAAAAAAAGACAAAGGAGAAGACAGCTACTCTTCAGTAAAGTCTTCAATTGTTGCTTTAAATTCGTCTGCATTTTTGATTACCCCACGTTTAATCATATATTCTCTACATAGGATGTAGTATAATAAACCTAACGATTTTTTCCCTTTATTGTTACATGGAATAACAAGATCTAGGTTATTTGTTTGGTTATTGGTATCACAGAGTCCAACAATAACAATTCCTGCTCGAAGTGCATCTTCTACTACGGATTTATCAACCCATGGGTCTGAGATAACAAGCACTTTTGGTTCTAGAAAGTTTTCTAGTTGTGGATTGGTAAGTACGCCAGGTGGGTATCTTCCAGGAAAGATGTGTAGGTCTTTCATGAATTCCTTCATTTTACCTAGTGCTTTAAATGAACCTTCTCTTCGTGATGCAAACATAATATCTTCTGGTGCATAGTTTGCAAGGAAGTTTGCTGCAATAGCAATTCTTTCATCAATTATTTCAAGATTGAGTACAGATAAACCATCTGGTCGTGTCTTGTAGATGAAATTTTTCATGTGTTTTGTCTTAAACTTTGTACCAATGTGGATTCCAGCTTTCAGGTACGTTTCTGCTGGTACTAAAAAATTTTCTTCAGCCATTTTATTATATATGCTCCTTGCATAAGAGAACTGTATTCTCCTGCAATTTTTATTGCCTCATGCAGTCATGATACCACCCGCGTGATATCGTTGGCAATATCTTTAGAATGTCAAAGTTGCTTTAAAAAGGTTATGGAGAAATATAGAGAAAAAACAAAGAAAAAGGGCTTATGCAGCAATTTTTTGTATTTCTTTTTCAAAATGGGCAATATATTCGCCTATGTTCTCATTTTCAAGAACCTTGTTAGCATTTTCAGTTATAAATAACTTAAGCACGACTACTAACTTGTTGATAGAATCATTTTTGTTTTGGATTCTTGGAAGGATTTTATCCCACCCTTCTTGGTTAAATCGCTCTCCTTCTATATTCTTTTGAAGAAAATTAAGGTCACTTTTTATATGAGCACTTATTTGTCCATAATCTGATAAAAATTGTTCAACCCATCTATTTACTGCAGAAGATTCTTGAATTAATTCATTGTATAATGCTTGGTTATTATTATTAGTTATTAAATTAAGATGTTTATCATTTTCAAGAAGATTTATCATTTTCAAGAAGATTTATCCAATATCTTATCTCTGTTTTATAATATAGTGCCTCTTTTTGTATGTCCATTAATCGTTTTCTAACTATTGCGGAGTTACTTCCAACCCAATGCAGTATTGTGTGTGTACCTTGGGTAATAGGATTGTGTGAGTTATATCTACTTACTGCTTGTTCAATTCTCATGGAGCTTGTTGGAGCCTTATCTAAGAGAGATCTTCGAAAATCTGCAATTGTGTTGTATAGTTTTTCAATTCTTTTTTGATTAAATGTATCATTTCTTTCAATCTTTCTTGCTTCGCTTATTTTTTGAGCAAGTTGCTGTCTTACATCAATGATGGTTGGAGTAATATGAGCAAGTTGTGCTTCAACAAAATCAACAGAGTTTTTCATCCCTGCAAGTGAAGGACCATTGTCAAGAAGCATAGTATACACTCTAATCTCGTGCTCTGTTAAACCCATATCTTTGAGTAGTTTTTCCATATTCTCTCTTAATACTTCTTTCTTTAAATACTTATTTGTTGTGGGAAAATCTGTACCACTTTTTTATAAGTCTATTGCTCAACTTTTTAAATAACAAACTCTCTCCTGCTCTATGGCCTCTTTTATATGGACTCGTGTCGAAAAACACAAGAAAAAGACTGATGATGTGCTTGCACAAACATTTATTCTAAAGAATCTTACTAAGTCAGAACGAAAAAAATTACTTAGAATTGGCCATGTGAGACGTTTTAGCAAAGATGAGGTTATTTTCAAACGAGGACAGCCTTCTTTTGGACTCTATGTTGTTCTTGAAGGTACTGTTGATATCTATGTAAGAAATAGAAGTAAAGAGACTAAGATTACTTCCTTTAAGAAAGGAGATGTGATGGGCGAACTCTCTCTTGTTGAAAATAATATTCGAACCGCATCTGCTCGAGCAGCAGATGATTGTGTACTGTTTTTCTTATTTAACAAAGATCTTAAACAATTATTTAATGAAGATCCAAGACTTGGGATTAGTGTATATGATGGTATTCTTGCAGCAATGAGTATTCGTATTGAAGAGGTCGATAAGAAATTATGAAGCCGTTATTGTGGAATAAACAAGTAACCATTCTTATGTCTGCACTAACTCTCTTTCTTCTGTTTATTGCAGGAGTCATTGTAGTGTTCAAGACCATCTTTCTGTATCTTTTCATTTCTGTTTTAATTGTAATGTATCTTAATTCTGGTGCAAATTTATTACAAAAGATTGGCGTATCGCGTTTGCACGCATTGTCTTTTGTTGTAGTTACAACGTGTACTGCATTACTTGCACTATCTTTAGTGTTTACTTCAAGTCTTTCAGAGAGTGTGGGGGGTTTTTCTACACTCATTCCAACGGTTGAAGGGGATATTCTTCAAGAAGTATCAACCATGGTGGGATATGATTTGGAAAAGATTGTTGATGTTGAAGCTTTGTCTTCATATAAGAATCGTGCTATTGCATTTATTACCACTACGGTTCGTTCTACGACAACTGCACTCATTAGTGCACTCATAATTGTTCCTGTATTGAGTATTATTCTTCTTAAGGACTGGCGATATATCAAACACGAGATGTATAAGAAAATTCCAAACCGATTCTTTGAAGTAGGTATGGCAACATCTTCAGAGATTGAAAGTGCAATTAAAAACTTCATTCTTGCAAAATCAGTGCAAACTATTATGATTATGGTGTTTTCTGCAATAGGTCTTGCAATAGTTGGAGCGCCATCTCCTCTCATTCTTGGGATCACTATTGGATTGTTTAATATTGTGCCTTATCTTGGTCCTATTCTTGGCGCTATTTTGCCTCTTTTACTTGGTTTTCTTTCAGGAAACGTGATTGGTGTAATTATTGTACTTGGTCTTACGCAGGCACTTGATAATTTCTTCATTCAACCAAAGATTTTACCAAAACTAGTAAATGAGCATCCTCTTTCTGTTGTTCTTGTAACACTTGCAGGGGCTACACTCTTTGGCATCCCTGGCATGATTTTCGCATTACCTGTGTTTACCATAGTTAAAATCATCTACACGCGTTATTACCAGGGTTTGCAGATTTTATATTTCTGTGAAGATTAATTTAAGAAAAAGACTTAAGAATCCTTTTGTGTTCTTCCATATCATGAAACCAATTGGTAATGTGACCCCTGAGAATAAGTACTTTCTTGCACCTATGGAGGCGGTAAATTGTGCTTCATTTAGAGTGCTTTGCAAACGACGTAGTGCTGGACTCATTTATACTGACATGATTGATGTTGATGTCTTTATGGAATATGTCAATAAAGAATCAGCAGAAGAGGCAATTAATGTAATTGTGAATCCTCAAGAAGAAGAGCAACCGTTAGTCATTCAACTAGGTGGGAGAGATATTGAGCACATGAAACAAACGATGACTATCCTTGAGCCCTATGCTGCAATCTTTGATATCAATCTTGGCTGTCCTCTGGGGTATATGCTTGGAAAAAAAGGAGGGGTATACCTTCAAAAACATCCTGAGCAACTTCGACCTTGGCTTGAAGAACTCAGAACACACTGTAAAAAACCACTTACTATTAAGATTAGATCGGGATGGGATGATTCATCTGTTAATGCAATTGATATTGCTAAAATGGCAGAGGAGATTGGTATTGATGCTATTGCGGTTCATCCACGAACACGAAAACAATTAGGACAGGGCACTGCTGATTGGAAACTTGTGAGAAAGGTAAAAGAAGCCGTTTCAATTCCAGTAATACTTTCAGGTGATGTAACTACTGTAGACACAGCAAAACAAGCTTTCAAGATTACTAAAGTGGATTATATTATGATTGCGAGGGGAGCTAAAGCAAATCCTAGTGTATTTACACAATTACTTCATCCAAATGAATATACAATTGATCGATCTAAAAAGAGACGATACAACAAGTATCAAGTAGATCCTCGAAAAGATTTTTTTGATTGGCTTGAGTTATACAATACGATTGAACATCGCCATAAGATCTCTGAGATACAAGATCATGCGTTGTGGACTGCATCTGAGTGCGAACATAATAAAGAAGTCACAGCTCAAATAAAAGATGCAACGACTGAAGAAGAAATTAAAAAAATAATAGAAAAACTCGTGTTTTAATCTAGCAGCTAGCAAGACATTCTTCTTGCATTTCTTCAGGTAACATTTCACAAAGTGAACACGTGTCCATGTCTTCACCAATCACGCCACCAACCATTTCTCCTGGCTGTGCTGGGAAATCAGTAAATACTGAGCTATCTACAGAAAGGCTGTAGCTTGTAGCAGTCATTACTACATCCCCTTCAGGTGTTGGAGATCTGATGTATAATGGAACGCCTTCTGTACTAAAACACATTTCATATTCAATTTCACTGTCAGTGATTTGAAAACAGGTTGCGCTTACTCCAGCAATATTTCGTGAAGCAACTTCTTTAACAGTGTAGTCATCTATATTGCCTTTGATTTCTTCTTGTGTTTCGTCGGTGGTTGATTCATATTCACCAATTGAAGTACATGTCCAAGATCCTATTTTTGTACAGGTTGTAATCTCTTCATCTACAATGAATGTTTGTGTTTCTACATCAAGCATCATGGTATCAAGTCTCATGTGAGTTTCATCTTTAAAATATTGGGTAAGTGTTCCACTTCCAACTGTTGGCATTTGCATGTCATATGCAACCATGAATTCAATTCTCTCTTTCTTTTCAAAGAATGCTTCAAGTGCATCTTTTCCATCTGCCATGATCTCTTCTTCCATGTCATCATTCATCATTTCATCCTCAGATGTAGTGTCCATATCATCAACTGTATCATCCATGATCTCATCGTCCATGTCATCTGCAGAAGTATCTGTAGGTTCACATCCGATAAGTGCAATGATACTAAGTAGTAATAGTGCTAATAGTACTTTTTTCATCCTTTTATTCTAGATTTCTTAGTTAAATACTTTTCGAATCTATGCTGGGGAAGAATAAACATTAAAAACGACTTTTTTATAGGTATACCAATGAAGGATTTTGAGCTGATTTTTGATGCAATTGAAGAATTACCGTTTGCAGTAGGTAAAAAACTACTCATTGATGTACTTCGTGCAAATACTTCAAATCAAAGTATTCTTCGAAATAAGCTTGATAAACTTGAGTGCTTTGGGAGCATGGCATATGAAGAGTATGAGCTGCAGGATGCTATTGCTGATCTGCTAAGAAAGGGTTTACTCTCTCAAGAAAGCGTTCCTGGGAAATCATATTTCAAGGTACTTCATATTACTAATAAAGGAAGAAAAGCAAAAGAGCAGCCACTTGCCTTTAAGAAACCTGAACTTACCATAGAACCTACAGTAATTACCGATCAAGAACGTGCATTGTTTGATCAATTTGATTTCTTTTTAGGATCGTTTAATGATGAACAAAAAAAAGCTATTACCAGTAATGAATCTATTATTTCTTGTATTGCAGGTGCAGGCTCAGGTAAAACAACGGTTCTTACGAAAAGAATAGAATTTTTGACTACCTATAGGAGTGTTGACCCAACAAAGATTCTTGCAATTACCTTTACTCGTAAAGCAAAGGAAGAAATGGAAAAAAGACTTTCTGGCGTTCCTCAGTGTGCTGGCGTTCGTGTTGAAACTTTTAATTCCTTTTGTGAGCGTCTACTTAGAACATATAACAATCTTATCTATGAACGTCCTGTATCAGTGATCAGTTATAGTGAGAAGATTGAGGTGGTAAAACAAGCTCTTCATCATAATGGCCTGACGTTTGATCAAGCAATCGATACGTATTTTACACCTGCTCAGCGAAAATTAAAATCAGATGAAGAACTGATGTTTGCATTCATTAATGATTGTTTTACCATGCGTGATTATTTTAAAAACACCGGTAAGACGTTTGAAGAATTTACAGATGAGCTTGATGAAAAAGATAAAAAGACTGGTGGGCTTGTGGTGCAGACGTGTCGTTTTGTCGAGGAGTGGATGATTCGAAATGGGAAAAGAGACTTTTCTGATCAAATTACAGACACTATTCAATTATTTAGGAAACAACCCAAGCTTATTCCTTCTTATGATCATATTCTTGTAGATGAATATCAAGATGTAAATACCGTCCAAACAGAACTTCTTCGCTTGCTTCAGCCACTTAATATGTTTATCGTGGGAGATCCACGCCAGGCAATTTATGGATGGAGAGGATCAAAAGTGAGTTATATTATGGATTTTCAAAAAGCAAGTGGAGATACTATTACATTGGTGAAGAATTATCGTAGTTCTCCTGCAATTGTTCATTTGATGAATCATTGTATTAGAGAAATGAAGCTTCCCGATGTCATTCCAACACAAGATTTTGAGAAGAATACTGCTTTATTCTCTTTTACGTCAGAAGCAGATGAGCTTCAATTTATTCTAGAAAAACTAGTAGAGGAGGATAAGGAAACATTTATTCTTGCACGAACAAATAGGGTACTTAAGAAGTGTTCTGAGATGCTGCGTTCAAAGCAAATTCCTCATTTACTTCGAAGTGAATATGATGCATCAGAAAATACATCAAAGATCACTCTTGCAACGGTTCATGCGATCAAAGGTCTTGAGGCAGAACGTGTGTTCGTGATGAGCGCATCATCATCTAATTTTCCTTGTAAGGCATCTGATCATCCTATTCTTGATGCAATGAAGTATGACGAATATGATCGAGATGAGGAAGAATTAAGATTATTCTATGTTGCTATTTCTCGTGCAAAGAAAGAATTATACATCACACATACAGGAAGTCCAAGTATTTTTATCACTTCAACCATGCGAGCATCTCTTGAGCAATCAAAAGGTGTATTGCCACGACTTCAGGAGTGGAGATCTGCAGTTTCTCGTCGAGAGCAACGTCCTCCTTATTTCATCATGCATGATTCAACCATGCAAGAAATTGCGGCATTGCAACCTGCTACGCTTGAGGAACTTGAAGATATTAAAGGAATGGGTCCATTGAAAATTCAGAAATATGGTCATGAAATCCTAGGATTGTTTTAGAGATTTTCCTATGATTGATGTTGTATTCTTATATTCTTGAATGTCTGCAATTATGCTTATGTCGCTTCCTTCTATTGCTTCTATTTTTTCAAAAAATGTAACTGATACGATTTCTTCTCGCATGATGACCACTTCTGTTCTTGATTCTTGTTCTTCTACGTACAAGACGCGACCATGTATTTGGACGGTTTTATCGAGATTATTTTCAATATATTTTGCATGCAGTGGTTCGCTAGTTATGAAAATAGAGTACAGAATTGATAAACCAATACCTGCAGTAATAATTGCAATACACATTATTGTTTTTTCTTCCATAGTACGATTCCAGCAAGTATAGCAATACCATTGATGATCAAAATAATAAACAGATTCAATCTATTTTTTTCTTTCTCTATTTTTTGACGAATGGGTATAATTATGCTGAGTGCTTCATTTTCTTTTTCTGCAAGAATTTCTATTTGATTACCTGCACCTTCTATATAGAATTGTCCTCTTTCATATGGCTCAAGACGAAGAGAAGAGGGATAGACACTCATGTCATTTTCTTTATTTTGCAATACATGTATGGTGGTGGTGCTATCTCCATTGACTACATATATCGTCCCAGGTATCGTTTCAATGACACTAGGACTTACTCCAAAGGATGCACATGCAGAGGAAGAGAGTAATAACATAAATAAAAGAAAAAAGAAAGTTTTTAGATTCATTTTACTTCTCTTGCAACAACCAGGATGGATCCCTCATATTTTCCATCATCAATTCCATTTAGATTTGTATTGATGTTAAATGGTATTTCCTGATTTACATAAAGGATGTGTGATGTATATGCCAGTTCTTTTGTAAGGTAGGTGGGTGTTTTATTCCCAAGAGAAAAGAATACGTCTTTTACATCAATTCTATTATCGCTGCTTGAGAGATCTGTTCCCTTAATTCCTATTTCAAAAGGGACATTTCCTATATTCCTTATTTTTGGTTGCTGGCTACTTACTTTCTCACCGTTTCTTCCTTCAAGGGTAATTCTTGGATCTTTGATATCAAGTGCAATCATTGGTAAGATTTCATAATCTAAGTCTATTTTTTCATCACCTACTTCTATATCAAAAGAATATGGTCCTGGGCTAGTGGTATGTTCGAATGAAACGGGAGCATAGTATGTTCCTTCTTCTTCGTTCATCTGTTCTCCATTGAATATGACTTCTCCTTGTGATTCGTGCAGTGTTAATTCAATGGTTGCATTTGTTGTTTTACCTGGAGTGAGTAAAACTTTATTTCCTTCTATTATGTGCTCTCCTTGGAGTATGAATGATTTAATATTTGCATCAAGTGATGTAACGGTTATGCTTAGTGTAATTGCAGATTGTGTGCTATTTGTTACAAATGGGACTTGTTTGCTGAGTATGACTGGTTCATGTTCGATAAAATCAATTCCATTATTATTGGTATCATCGACTCTTAGAAGACTTTTTCCTGCTGTAACATCTACTGCGGGCGTTCCTGTAAATAGATTTTTTTCAATTCCTTCGACATCTCCCCACCCTACGACATCTATTACTGTTCCATCTTCATCTAGAAGAGCAACTCCTCCATCAGTGTTAGAGAGGGTTATTGGTTCTTCATAGTCGGCATTTGGCCAGTATGAATTATCTCTTTGTTCACTCCAGGAATTGTCTGCAAGGAGAAAATATCCTTTTGAATGAATGATGGTTCCTTGTGGGAAAATAGCATCTTCATCAGAAGACTCTGTAGTTATGTACCATCCACTCATATCTACTTCAGCATCAGATGGATTGTAGAACACAATTGCTTCTCCACCTGCTTCTGTGTTTATTGGGTCATAGTAGACCTCATGTATATTTACGCCTTGTACTGTTGGAATAAGTAGTAGGAGTAATAATGTGTATGTTTTTTTCATAAATATCACCTCAAGAAATTCTTATTTTTTTGTTTAAAATGTTCTTTGAGATAATAATAGAAAATAATAAAGAAAAAAATGAAAATATTTCGGTTTACTGTTTTAAATTCGAAATATTTCTATCTATGAATTTTCATATGTTTTAATTGCAGCTTGTTCTTTTTGAATTGCTTTTGTCATCTCTGCAATTTTCATTAATTGATCGGTCATTACTGGTGCTTCTTTTACGATCTCATCAACATCGTGCATTCCTGCATCAATTTCATCAACTGTTCTTTCTAAATCTTCTCTAGTAAACTTATTTCGAATCATTGGATCAACCGCAGGTCCGTATTTGATGAGTTGTTTTTCAATTTCATAGTTTCGAAGAGTTTTCATTTTTTCAAGCACATTTCTCATTCGTGCAAGTACATAGGCTTTTTCGTCATCACCAAAAGTATTTAGGATGGCTCCGGTTTCACCAAACCAAATCAGATTTCCTTCTTCAATTTGATAAAATTGTCCATCGTATGTGACACCAACAGTTCCATCGCCAACCAGAATGCCTTCTTCACTTGCTCCAAATTGTGTTCCTTCAACTGTTGCTGAAGCGTCATTGGTTGTGAGGGTGAATGTTTGGACACCAAATACGTTTGAGAACTGATTCCATGTTGAACCAGAAAGTTGTGTGATCTCTACATTCTCATCAATAAGTGTAGTTACTTCTATTTCTGATGATTCATCTATGTTCACCATTACGCTTTCATAGAGATGTAGTGTTGCACTTGATTTATTGTTTGTTCTAATTTTGTCGCCTTCTGAGATGGTCATCTCATTTTCCGCTGCCGTATATCCGTTTCCGCTGTCTACTTCAACGGTTCCCGTTTCAATGTACAGTACACCTTCGTTGATAGGTGCTGAGTAGTAATGCATGTATCCTGCAACTAAGGCAACTACGAGAATAAGTAGTCCTGCTATGATAATGGTTCTTGCTTTGTGTTCCATGCTCTATTTTTGTAGAGAAAATATATAAATGTATGGCTATTTTTTCATGAAATGATAATTACTGTATTTGGCGGTAGTGAACCTTCTCAGGAAGTGTACGATGTTGCGTACACTCTTGGAAAATTGATTGCTAAAAAAGGTAATGTGCTTAAAAATGGTGGTACGAGTGGGACGATGGAAGCTGCAGCAAAAGGTGCATCAGAAGAAGGTGGAAAAGTAATTGGTGTTGTTGTAGATGGTGCAGATTCTGGTTCTTTGGCGTATCATAATGAGTATATGAGTGAGAAAATTTCATTCACAGATTATGACCTTCGAGTAAAGGAATTACTTAATGCAGATCATATAGTGGTTTTACCTGGCGGAATAGGAACTCTTGAAGAATTGTTTATTGCTTGGGTTAAATCAATTGTGTATACTAAGAAAAAATTAATCTTGCTTGGTGAGAAGAACAAGCGCTTTCTTGAATACCTTAGAAAAGAAGAATTGGTAAAAGAAGAATATTTTGATTTTATTGAATATGTTGATAATATCGAAGATATTTCTTTTCTAAAATAGTTCATCTATGTGTTCATTGATGAAAACTAGTCCACGTTGGTTTTTGTATTGTATGTTTTTTTGTAGTAAACCGTGCGGTATTACGTACCAATTTCCTTTTTTGCCAATACGTTGACAATTTTTTTTGACAAAAGATCCTGGTAGGAAGAACCAATTTTGATTTCTAAAGTCATAACATACAATAAAGAATGTGCAATCATCAGGGAAATCATTTGCAATGAACGTGTCAGTATCTTTCCATATGATTCTTGCTTTGAGTTGCATTTCAACAAAGATGCCTCTTGGTGTTTTTACAACTAGATCAACACCCGCATCATCACAGGCTGGTGTGAATACTTCAAATCCAAATTTGAGTAGTCTTGAAACAAGTGCGAATTCTGCGACTCTTCCTTTTTTTGTTGATGATAAATGATTCATAGCTAACGCTATGTGTTTTTTGTTTATGAATTCTTTTTAAGAAAAATCGAAAATTTTTCGGATCTAATTGTTTTGTAGCTATCGCTATTCTTCAATTTGTTTATGAAATATTACTTTTTTTAGAAAAAAATTTCGGTAAAAAAAGAAATGCCATGCAAAGAAAAGTGAAATCAAGAGCGATTAGTAAGCGCGCGCTGAATATTTCGTTACCTTAACACTTACACGCCGCTTCTATCAAACCTATCTTCTATAGGAGCTCCAAGTATCTCTTTTCGAGGAGAGTTTCGTGCTTAGATGCTTTCAGCACTTATCTCCTAGAGCGTAGCTGCCCTGCTTACCTTGTCAGATAACAGGTCCACCAGTGGCTCCGATGTCTCGTTCCTCTCGTACTAGAAACACCTTCCTCTCAGACACTTAACACAACCAGTAGATATCAAACAAACTGCCTCACAGCGTTCTGAACCCAGCTCACGATCCCTTTTAAT
>CAZJAJ010000006.1:0-3915 GCA_964544335.1 uncultured Methanosarcinales archaeon
CCAGGTGGATATGCAATTGAAGTAATTGATAACACCAAAACAGAAGAACTTCCTACAAAAGAAGCAGCTAAAACAGCATCAAAACCTGCTCCTAAAAAAGAAGAAGTTCAAAAAGAAGCACCTGTTGAAGAAAAAGTAGAAGCAGAACCTGAAGTAAAAGCAGAAGAACCTGCAGAAGTTACCGAAGAAAAACCTGCTCAAGAAGCATAATTATTTTTTTAACCCTATTTTTCTAAATTGCTTTCTAAATTACATTCATCACAAAAGAATTATTTTCTTGCTTTACGTCTAGCCTTACGTTTTGCTCTTTTTGGCTTATCGCGTTTAACTTTCTTAGGCACATCTTTCATACCATACTCTTTCTCAAGCATAGCAGAAAGTTCATCATAAGAAACACGATCAAAGTCTTGTAACTCATCTGGTAAATCCACCAAATCAAGTTTAGACACATAAATGATCATAGGAACATCATATTTCTTAATTCGTCTATACAATATTATTTGATCAACAAATGATGCCGCATTTCCAGTTGCATCAAACACATAGATAATGGCATGAGCAAGGTGCTTCATAGCAATATATGCAGTATGTTCAATCACATTCATCTTCTCAATACGATTAAGCGTACCAGGAGTGTCAAGTAACTGCACCTTTGCAGGTGTAAATCCAACATTAATTCCTTTGGTGGTAAACGCATATCCTGCAATCTCTGCCTGACTGCCCGTCAACTGAGAAAGCAGTGTTGTCTTACCAACATTAGGAAATCCAGCAATACACAGCGTGTTAAAACCAGTCTTTACCACAGGAAAACCTTTCAAAATACGTCGTGTTTCCTCTAAAAATCGCAAATCACTTCGCACTTGCTTAACAAGTGAATTAATACGACCATAAAATTCACGTCGAATTCTATTTGCATCTTTCTCATTTCCACGCTTAATCTTACCAGAGTATACTTTAGAAAAATACTTCACCTTTTGCACAACCCATAGCAGTGCAGCAAGACTCTTTTTTACCTTCACAAAAGGGACATGTGCCCGAAATAATTCTTGATAAAACGGATCAAGTTCATCAACACGTGGATATCGGTTCAAAATACGCTCAAATTGCTTCAAAATCGTTTCACGAATAGCTTCAATCTTTTGCAGATTCTTCTTCTTCGTATCATTATTCTTTACTTTACCTGCTCGAGCAAACGCTACATCAATATAGAATTCATCCTTCTCAATCTTAGGAATTTGCTCAAAAGCCATACGTCAACATACGCGCTAGACTTTATTAAGGTATCTTATTATAGAATTATATTCGTGTCTTTTACTTCAGGATATGCGGCAAGTATACGGGCCATATCCTCATTTACTTGAATCAAACAATCATCAATTTGTTCCTGAGTAGATCCTGCAACAAGTCCAAATTTCTGAACTGCAACTTCACGATCACCAAACAATCGATCAAGTGCAATCTTCATGTGATAGGGATCATTTCTGCGAGCAGGAAGAACAGCAGGAATATGACAAAAATTTTCTCCTCGCAATGCTTTTCTTGCCTTAACAAATCGTTGCATAGCATAAATCAGATGCAACTGATCAGCAATAGGTGAAGCAAACACATCAAGATCTCCAATAACAACAGAATTCTCATCAGCAAATGTATTATTGGTACTAAATAGCATCAATCGATCTTTTTCTTCTTTTGTTAATGGTGCATACGTAACTTCAATACCACAATTATCATCGTCGGGTAACCAACCCTGTGAAAAATAGCCTGCACAAACCATGTAGTTTGCATAGTGATCAACACTCATTTTTCTAGGAAGTACTGCCTTAAAATCAATATCACTTGGTGTCCGATCAGGATTAGGATTCACAAAAGATCCATAGGAAAGAAGTGAAGTACCTTTTGGAAACATACACAAAAGACCATTGGATACGCGTTCAAATAAACTACTATCATGCATCTGTTTTGATCGCTCAGCAATATTTGTTGTTCGAGTCCATTGCTTTTCAATTGGATATTCATCTGTGACCATATCGCATAGTGTTGCAAACACACCATGTATATGATTTCGAAGCTCATAGGCTCCTTCTAACCCTTGAGTGGAACCATCATACAAAAACTGCTGACAAGAACCTTTCTCACACCAATCATTAAAACGATCAGCTCTACCTTTCAAAAATTTTTCAAGAGGTTGTCCTGGATTTGCAACAGTAAAATCAAACTTCACAGCCATATCACTTACATTCATACCAAAATCAGCAATAGTTTGCGGATGATCAAAAGTTACTGCAGAGCGTGCAAAAGAGTATGGAAGAATACGCCCTAGTATTTTGGCTTCACTATCGGTAAAATGTTCTTTTCCAGCTGCAAGCATATCTCTATACATGAAAAAGATCTAATAGCTCCGTATTTAAAAAGAATTCCATGAATAACACTGTTGCTCACAACAATACTTATAAACCATTATTTCAAAAATTCACCTATGGAAGACAAAAAACCCAAAGAAACCACAGAAACACCTGTGGAACCACAAGAGCCATCACAAGTAGCACCAGAGCCGGTGATCAAAGAAGCACAAGAAGTTCCTCCAGTAACACAACCTGCAGAAGAGCAAGCAGAAGAAATAAAGGAATCAAAGGAACCAAAAGAAGAATCAAAAGAACAATCTTCTGATCTACAAAAGGCATCTGAAGAACCAACACCAAAGAAAGATTATGTTCAGCCAACTATGGCAGCAAACACTGACACTGTCGAAAAAGTACAGGAAAAAGCAGAAGAGCAAGAAGAAAAAGATTCTAAAAAGGAAACCAAAAAAGAATCCCACAAAGAATCTAAAGAATCCAAAGAATCTAAAGCAGCTACAAAAGGCCCTGTAACATTTAATATCAAAAAATGGATCACTGCACTCATTGTTGTTGCAGTTATCTTATTCTTAGTAAAATCATGTGCAACAGACACATCAGAAGACCTAACACAAGAAATTATCGTTATTCAAACACAGTGTGAAGAATGTATTAACCTCGTTGACCTAACAGGAGCACTAGGTCTTGCATACCCACAGCGAGTAGTTGATGTAGAAAACGCACAGGATCTCATAGCACAATACAATATCACAAACGTGCCAGCAATGATCATAAAAACAAACGAAGAACTACCACTCTACAATTTCCAGCAAGTAGACACAGGATACGTCCTTCAAGATCTTGCACCATATATTGATCTTGCAACCGGTGATCTGGTAGGTGAAGTACAAATGACCATCATCAATGCACCAGAAAGTTGCGATGAATGTTTTGACATTTCACTCTTCACAACACAACTAGAAGAATCAATGGCAGTAACACAAACAACCGAAGAACTAAGCACAAGTGAACTAGTAGCAGAGTATAACATTACCAAACTACCTGCAGTACTTGTGCAAGGTGATACAGAAGCATACATCTACGCCGATGCAATTGGTCCAATGGTAGGTGATGCACGAGTACTCGAATCACTTGCACCATACTATGATGTGGCAACACAAGAAGTAATGGGGCTCGTTGACGTAACATACATCATCCCAGATGACTGTGCAGACTGTGAAAACAAATCAGCATACGAAAGTATCCTCGTGCAACAAGGAATTTTCATTGCAAAAGAACGTGAACTCACAGAAGCATCAGCACGATCTCGGATAAACAAATACAACATCACAGAACTTCCAACCATGATTCTCAGTGAAGAAATTATGGCATATGAGTACTTCCTACAAAGCTGGGGCGCAGTAGGCACAGTTGAAGATGATGATGTATTAGTATTGCGAAATAACCAAGTACTTGGCTTTGCAGCAAAAAGCCTGGTAGAAGAAACACAATTCGCAGAAAGCGTATCCATCCCAACACCAGTAAACGACACACAATAAGTGTGTACTTTTTCTTTTTT